>NZ_CP109151.1:304722-609444 GCF_035920385.1 Micromonospora sp. NBC_01739
AGCCTCGATGCGCAGCAGCCGTCGCCCTTCTGGGGCGGGGGTCGCGCTGCGCGTGGCCTGGCCGGTCGTCGGTGCGGTGTGCTCGATCGTCACGAAAACGAGCCTACGTCGGACGGCGGCCGTCGATGAACAGCGGGCGACCCCCGTCACCCCCCAACCCCTGTGAATCCCCCCACCCATTCAAAGTTGATCAAGAGCGTCGGTGACGGCGCCGATCCTGACGCAAACCTCTTGATCAACGCGGCAGAACGGGTCAGGCGGTGAGGGTGGGGAGGTGGGTTTCGACGACGGGGAGGACCTCGGTGATGGTGATGGGGCGGTTCAGTTCGGCGGAGAGGGAGGTGACTCCGGCGTCGCGGATGCCGCAGGGCACGATCTTGTCGAAGTGGGTCAGGTCGCAGTCGCAGTTGATCGAGAAGCCGTGCAGGGTGGCCCCCTGGGCTACCCGGATGCCGATGGCGGCCACCTTGCGGGCCGGGCCTCGGTCGTCCTCCGGCACCCAGACGCCGCTGCGCCCCTCGACCCGGCCGGCGGTCAGGCCGAACTCGGCGCACACGTCGATCAGCATCTGCTCGACCCGCCGTACGTACGCGACCACGTCGATCGGGTCGGGCAGGCGCAGGATCGGGTAGCCGACCAACTGCCCCGGACCGTGCCAGGTGATCTTGCCGCCCCGGTCCACATCGACCACGGGGGTGCCGTCCATCGGGCGGTCCCACGGCTCGGTGCGCTTGCCGGCGGTGTAGACGCTCGGGTGCTCCAGCAGCAGCACGGTGTCGCCGGACTCGCCGGAGACCACCGCCTCGTGCAGGCGGCGCTGTTCGTCCCAGGCTGCGGTGTAGTCGAGGACACCGGCGCGCACGGCCGTCAGGCCGGAGGTCGTCGTGGTCACGTGATCCAGCCTAGACCCGTACTCGCTGGTCACCTGGGGTGAGCCAGCTCACCCGCGGTCAGTTCTCGCGGACCCGCCAGAGCCAGACGTCCTCGACCCGCTCCGGTTCGCCGAGCAGCATGGTCAGGGTCCGGCGCAGCGCCTCCTCGTCGACCGGCCACTTGGCCCCGTGCACCTCGTCGGGGAGCACCACGGTCTCGATGCGCCAGTGCTCCAGGTCCGCCCGGACATCCTCGCGGGTGCCCGCGGTGACGATCGGGGGCAGGCCGGTGCGGGCGGCCTGGTCGAGCAGGGCGCTGAAGGGCCGGGGCACCGGCCCGATCCGGCCCCGGCCGTCCGGACCGCCGGGCCCGAGGAAGAACCCGGACGGGATCGCGAACTCACCCTGCCGGTTGGCCAGGGCGTACGCCTGCCAGCGCTGCCCGTCGGGGTAGACGTCCAGGGCCAGCGGCACCGGGGTCAACACCCCGCCGGGGGAGACGTACTCCCGCCAGGCGCCGGAGGTGATGAAGCGGGGGATCGGCTCCCGTTCGCTGGTCAGCAGGGGGGTAGGGAACAGCGGCAGCAACGCGGCCACGAAACCCAGGATCCAGGCCACCGCCGCCGGCCGGCGCGGTGGTCGCTGCCGCAACTGGTCGATGGCGTACGCCAGCAGCAGGCCGATCACCGGGGTCACCACCAGGGCCAGCCGGGCGGGCAGCGCGGCGTTCACCACCGGCAGGTGCCCTAGCAGGTCGAAGGGCATCGGCAGGTCGGTACGCCGACCGTCGACCTTCGCCACCGGCCCGAAGGAGAGCACGCTGAAGACCACCGCCAGGGCGCCCAGGGCCCACAGGGTGGCCCGGCGACGCGGATCCGCCCGACGCCACAGCAGCACGAAGCAGCAGAGGGTGAGCACCAGCAGCGGCCACCCGAAGAAGGAGTTCTCCTCGGTGGGGTTCGGTGCCAGCGAGGTACGCAGGCCGGCCTCTCCGGCCAGGGAGCGGCGCGGGAAGGCCGCGTAGGCGGCGATGTCCTCGGAGTGGATCACCGGGTCGAAGCCGGTGCCGTGGAAGCGCTGCGGCCCGGCGAAGTGCAACCACAGGGGGTACGCCAGCAGTGCCCCCGCGACCACCGCGGTCACCGCGAGGCCCCGCAGGAAGGACGGCAGCACCGCCCGGGCCTCGGCCCGGTTGGCCGGGTGCAGCGCCCAGACGGCCACGAACAGGCCCAGGGCCAGGGCGGTGAAGAACAGCCCCTCGGCGGCGATCGAGAAGGCGACTGCGACGAGCAGGCCCAGGATCACCCCGTCGCGCAGCCAGTGCCCGGGTCGGCGCAGCGCGAAGACCCGCCACACCAGCAGCGGCACCAGCCAACCGGCGGTCCAGTTCAGGTGGGCGTTGGCGTGCGAGACCATGCCGGGGGAGAAGCCGATGAACAGCCCGCCGACGGCGGCGGCCAGTGGGCTGCGCACCAGGTGCCGGGAGAGCAGCCAGTACCAGGCGACCGCGGTGGCGGCCAGGTTCAGGGTGAGGATCACCAGGAAGGTGGCCGGCGGCCCGATCAGGTACGTCAGGGGGGCGAAGACCACCGCGTACACCGTGATCGAGGTGTTGACCGCCAGGTTCACCCCGTCCGGCACGTTGATCAGGTACGTGTAGAGGGGGTTGTCCCCGTGGCTGACCGCGTGCCCGCCGAAGGCCAGCAGCCACTCGAACAGCGCCTGGTCGCTGGAGTTGACCGTGATCGCGCGACCGTTCGGATCCCGCCACAGCCCACTTGTCACCCAGACGGCGAGCGCCAGCGCGACGAGTGTCACGATCAGGTCGGCGCGACGATCACGGGTGACGGGTACCGGTGAGGTGGGCGCGGACGCCACGGACGGCGAGGTGGGCACCTAGCGGACGTTACCAACCGCGTCCGGACACGCCGGCACCTTCCGGGTGCAAGCCGGGGTCCCACACCCGGACATCGACGAATGTGTGCATCCTCGCCATGTCATCGCCCGGATCCATCTGCGTAACCTCGCGGTAATCATCGGTGATCCAGATCACATTCCTCGGGAGGTCCCGTGCGCCGCATCCGTACCCCCTTCGGCCGGCTGGCCGGCGTACTGGCCGCTCTGGTCCTGGCCGCCACCGCCCCGGTGGCGGCCGCCGTACCCGCCCAGGCGGCCTCCCTGGCCCAGGTCACCGGCTTCGGCACCAACCCCGGCAACCTGGCCATGTACGCCTACCGGCCGGACAACCTGCCCGCCGGGGCCCCGGCCGTCGTGCTGCTGCACGGCTGCGCCCAGGACGCCGCCGGCTACTTCGCCAACTCCGGCTGGCGCAGGTACGCCGACCAGTGGAAGTTCACCGTGATCGTGCCCGAGCAGCGGTCGGCCAACAACTCCAGTGCCTGCTTCAACTGGTTCGAGATCGGCGACACCAGCCGGGGGCAGGGTGAGGTGCTGTCCATCAAACAGATGGTCGACCACGCCCGCTCCCGCTACGGCACGGCCGCCGACCGGGTGTACGTCAGCGGCCTGTCCGGCGGCGGGGCGATGAGCGCGGCCCTGCTGGCCACCTACCCGGAGGTCTTCGCCGCCGGCTCGGTCATCGCCGGCCTGCCGTACCGCTGCGCCACCGGCATGGTCAACGCCTTCTCCTGCATGAACCCCGGGGTGGACAAGACCCCGGCGCAGTGGGGTGACCTGGTGCGCGCCGCCCACCCCGGTCACTCCGGCCCGCGCCCCCGGGTGGCGATCTGGCACGGCACCGCCGACTACACCGTGGCGACGGCCAACGCCGTGGAGTCCCGTGACCAGTGGACCAACGTGCTCGGGGTGACGCAGACCCCGACCAGCACCGCCCAACTGCCCGGCGGCACCAGCCTGGAGGTGTACGGCAGGGACGCGGTACGGCTGTACCGGATCTCCGGCATGGGCCACGGCACCCCGGTCGACCCGGGTACGGCCATGGACCAGTGCGGCACCGCTGCGGCGTACTTCCTGGACACCATCTGCTCGACGTACCGGGACGCGCTCTTCTTCGGCCTGGACGGCGGTGGCACGCCCCCGCCCACCCCCAGCCCGACGGTGTCGCCGAGCCCGACGGTCTCCCCGAGCCCTACCGGTGTCCCGACCTGTGTCACCGCCAGCAACTACGCCCATGTGGTCGCCGGCCGGGCCTACCACTCCGGTGGGTACGCCTACGCCAACGGCTCCAACCAGCGGATGGGGCTCTACAACACCTTCTACACCACCGCCCTGCGGCAGATCGCCCCCAACCACTGGACCATCGGCTGCTGAGCGGAGCCGGGGTCAGTCCTGGAGCCCGGCCCGCAGGGCGCTGGGCAGGTCGGGGTGGCGGAAGCGGAAATCGGCCCGGGTCAGTACGCCGGGCAGGACCCGGGTGCTGGTCAGGGCCTCCTGGGCGAAGCCACCCAGGGCCACCTTCAGGGCCAGGGCCGGGATCGGGATGACGGCGGGACGGTGCACCTGCCGGGCCAGCTCCCGGGTGAACTCGGCGTTGGTGACCGGGGCCGGGCCGACCACGTTCACCGGCCCGGCCAGGTCGGCGCGGGCGAGCAGATAGGTGGTGGCGTTCAGCCAGTCGACCATCGAGATCCACGGAATCCACTGCCGTCCGCTGCCCAGCCGCCCGGCGATGCCCAGCTTGAACGGCAGCAGCATCGGCTTGAGCAGCCCACCCTCGCGGTGCAGCGGCAACCCGGTGCGCAGCCGCACCACCCGTACCCCGGCGTCCTCGGCCGGCCGGGTAGCGGCCTCCCACACCCGGGCCACATCGGCCAGGAAGCCCTCCCCGGCCGGGGCGTCCTCCTCGACCACCCGGTCGCCGGTGTTGCCGTACCAGCCGATCGCGGAGGCGTTCAGCAGCACCTCCGGTCGGTCCGCGGCCGGCAACCCGGCGATGGTGATGGCCAGGGTGCTCGTGGTGTCCACCCGGCTGGTCCGGATCAACTGCTTGTACCGGTCGTTCCAGCGCCGGTCACCCACCCCGGCACCGGCCAGGTTGACCACCGCGTCGGCCTCGGCCACCAGGGCCGGGTCCAGCTGGCCCGCCGAGGGTGACCACTGCCGCTCGTCCGGGGTACGCGGTGGCCGCCGGACCAGCCGGGTCACCTGGTGCCCGTCGGCGACGAGCAGGTCGACCAGCCGGGTGCCGAGGAAGCCGGACGCGCCGGCCATGAGGATCCGCATCCTCATATCTTCCGGTACGCGCAGCAGCCCGACCCTGTCTGGTCGGTCACGCGGCGAAATAGCTTGCGCCCCGGAGGCAGACGCTCCCGGTGCCGGGTGTGGGGTCGAGCCGTCCACCGTTCGTCGGATCAGCGCCCAGCCGACGAAGCGGTCGAAGAGCTGCGCCGGCGCCGAACCGCCGTGCGGGTTGAGCGTGTGCAGTTGGTCGGCCGCGTCGTGCAGCAGCCCGCCCAGGTAGACCAGCAGCGCCACGGGTTCGGTCACCGGTTGCATGTCGTACCTCCAGACAGAAAGTGGCGCCGAGGCGGGCGGGGGCGGCCGGTGCGCAGCCGACCGGAGCCCGGCACCCACCCCGGGCCTGCTGGTGAAGCCCGTCTGTCGGGTGACGGGCATGGGCGGTCACCCGGCCGACCCTCGGGGGAAGCGGTCGGCCGGGCGGTCCTGCAGGAAGACCAGCTCCGGTTTGCAGACCTGGGAACCAGTCATTGGGAGCTTTACACGACTTGTTGTGTAAGGTCGGACTACTCCTTGCTTGTCCTACAAAGTTGTTCGTGGTCGAATGGCGGTGCAGACCTGGGAGTGTGTGTATGCCCGCCAAAGCGAAGTGGGCGCAGTTGGCCGATGGGATTCGGGCGCAGATCGAATCCGGCGAGCTCGCGCCGGGAGCGAAGCTGCCGTCGACCGCGCAGCTCAAACAGGAGCACAATGTCTCCGCGACCGTCGTGCGCCAGGCGATTCTCGTGCTGCAGATGCAAGGCTTGGTGGAAGGTGTGCACGGCGTCGGCGTCTTCGTGACCGAGCGTCCCCCGGCGGACTGACAGGATCGAGCTTCGCCTGGCGGACTGACGGGATCGAAGAGTCGAGGGCGAAGCTCCACGGCGCCACCAAGCTGCCTGCACCTTGAACAGTGCTGGCGGCCAGATCTGCCTTCAGCTTTCTCCCGTGTCCGGGACATGTTCCGGTCGGCGCAGCCATGATCGCGCTCGATCTGGGATCGAGTGGCCACGCAGCGACGCCGACGCCACTCGATCCAGGATCGAGCGCGATCACGCGCGTGCGATAGGTCCAGACTGGCCGTATCGCGGGGCCCTCAGCCGGTGCGAAGTGACGACGAGTTCGCCTCGGACTACCGCAAGGGCCTGCGCCACGGCTCCCGTGGATGGTGCTCTCCGCGGGCGCTGCTCGGCCGGCGGCCGTGGGTGTGGTCAGGGGCGGCGTACCGGCTGGACGCGGACCAGGTCCTCCAGTCCGGCGAAGTCGTTCGGATTGGTCGTGTAGAGCGGTAGACCGTTGGCTTGGGCCACCGAGGCGATCATCAGGTCGGCGAGCCGGCGGCGAGTGGTGCGGCCGGTGGCCAGGACCGCGCTGGTGAGCATGCCGAAGGCTCGCGCTGCCTCGGCGTCGAACGGTAGTGGATCAAAGGTGGCCTCGACGTGTTGCAGCACGCTGGTTCGCCGGGCCCGTTCGGCCTGGTCGTCGGCGTGGTGTGGGCCGGCGGACAGCTCCGCGAGCGTCACGGCGCTGATCACCATCTCTTCGGGCAGTTCGTCGGGGTCGAGGGCAGCGAGATGGATGACGATGTTGGTGTCGATCAGGCCCCGGACGGGAGAGTCACCACTCACGACTGAACGGATCCTGGTCAGCCGTCGCGTCGATGTCCCGACGGAACTTCTCGACGTCGAGCACAGGAGCGGTGGCGAAGGCGGCCATCACCTCGGCGCGCGGTACGAAAGTGCGCCGCCGGAGCGGGATCAGCTTCCCGATCGGGGTGCCGTTACGCGTGATGATGAAGGATTCACCCCGTTCCACGCCGCGCATGATCGTGCCCGAGTCGTTGCGCAGCTCTCGCTGTGTGATCTCCCGATGAGCGTGCTCAGCCACGGACAGATTCTAACCCGACGTGCTACAAGGTGCTACAGATTGGTCGCGGGTCGAGATGACGGCGCTCAAGCCACGAGACCACCGCCTCCGTTACCCGACCAGCCAGCCGTCCGCTGACCCGTGGTTGACCCACCGAAAGCCGCCCGGTCCCTGGTGACCTCCTGCGGCATGAGGCACTATGGCCTTCATATCTGTGCAGCTCAACCTGAGATTGGGTACGTGAGTCATGGCGCTGTCTCGTCGCATGATCATTTCGGCCGTGGCCCTCACGGCCGTGGTCGGTTCGGGGGTGGCGTACGCCGCCTGGCCGGACAGCGAACCACCGCCGTACCAGCCGCCGAGCTCTCATGTGGTCCAGCCGGGTGCCCCGGGCCAGGTGGGTAAGACCCTCTCCGAGGAAGAGGTGGCGAAGATTTCGCCACCCAAGTTCACCGCCGCGGACACGATGTTCATCCAGGGCATGATCCCGCA
Source organism: Micromonospora sp. NBC_01739 (assembly GCF_035920385.1). Lineage (GTDB taxonomy): Bacteria > Actinomycetota > Actinomycetes > Mycobacteriales > Micromonosporaceae > Micromonospora. The sequence continues at coordinate 312,150 of NZ_CP109151.1, forward strand.
CCACCAGCAGGCCCTGACGATGACGGCCCTGGTGAACGACCGTACGAAGAACCCGGACATCAGGCTGCTGGCCAAGCGGATCGACGTCTCCCAGCGGGACGAGATCGCGCTGATGAACCAGTGGCTGGAGGAGCGCAACGTGCCGACCAGCGGGCCGAACGCCGGTCACTCCGGGCACGAGCTGATGCCGGGCATGCTCACCCCCGAGCAGTTCGACGAGCTCAAGCAGGCTCGGGACGCGGAGTTCGACAAGCTGTTCCTCACCCTGATGATCCGTCACCACGAGGGGGCGGTGTCGATGGTGGAGGAGCTGTACGCCTCCGGCGGCGGGCTGGAACCGGCCGCCGACCAGTTCGCCCGGGAGTTCGAGGCCGACCAGAGCATCGAGATCACCCGGATGCAGAAGATGCTGGCCGCGATGCGCTGACATCCTCGCCGTGGTCCTGCTGTCCGAGCAGGACCACGGCGTACCCGTCAGGTCGTTTCCGGCCAGGACCACGGCGTACCGTCGGCTCGGTTTCGGCCGGGGCCACGGCGAGGTGACGCAAAGGCGAGGGGCACCTCGGCTCGAATGGTTTCGAGCCGAGGTGCCCCTCTACTTCAGGAACAGATCAGAGCGAGTTACGGAGGTCCTGGAGGGACTTCTTCAGCTCCTTGTTCTCCGGCCCCCAGACGGCGGCGGAGGCCGCGAGGAGCTGGATCTTCGCCACGAGGCGCAGGTCCTTGGAAGCGGACTTCTCAGCCTGCTGCATGAGCTGGTCCACCACGTGGGCCTGCGTGCGGCTCAGGCTCTTGGCCCGGACCGCCTGGTCGAAGTACGCCCGGGAGACCGCGAAGCTCGGCTTCCACTTGATCTTCGGCTGGTGCTGGGCGTTGAACTCGGGCAGCTTGACCTGCGTAGCCGCCTTGATCTCGGCCGCAGACAGGTGCTCGCTGGGCTTCAGCGCGAACGTGTCAAGGCCGCGAGCCATCTCGTTGCCGAACAGGTTGCCGTTGTACCAGTACACCGACCAGTAGCCGCCGCTGACGATCCGGTCCGGGTTGATCGGGCCGCGGTCGAAGAAGGCGATCTCCTGCGGGTTGGCGGAGTCGGTGAAGTCGAACACCGAGAGACCGCCCTGGTACCAGGCCTGGACCATGATGTCACGGCCGGGGACCGGGATCAGCGAACCGTTGTGCGCGACGCAGTTCTCGGCCAGGGTCTGCGGAACCGGCAGCTTGTAGTAGCTGCGGAACTCCATCTTGCGCTTGACGATGTCGAAGATGGCGTTGGCGCCCCACTCCGGCTGGTCGGTGTCGCGGCAGCGAGCACCGCTACCGCCGCCCCACTCGTCGGTGAAGATGACCTTGGTGCCGTCGTTGTTGAACGTCGCCGAGTGCCAGTACGCGAAGTTCGGGTCGGAGACCTCGTCGATCCGGACCGGGTTCGCCGGGTCCGAGATGTCCACCAGGATGCCGTTGCCCTGGCACGCACCAGCGGCCAGCCCGATCGCCGGGTAGGCGGTGATGTCGTGGCAGGTGTTGGTGTTCGGCGACGGCGACCAGTTGCCACCGGACGGGTGACGCGGCGTGGTCGGGCCGTTCTGCAGGCCGTCGATCCGGCCGGTCGCCGGGTCGGTGAACAGGCGAGCCTCGTTCACCACGGCGGCCTGCTGGGGAGCGGCCAGCGGAACCTTGATGACCTCGATGCGCCAGCGCGACGGGTTGTCACCGTCGGCCGGGTTGTTGTTGCAGCCCTCCATGGTGGTGGCCGGCCGCACCCCGGCGGTACCGGAGTTGTAGATGTAGACGTGCTTCTTGTCCTTCGGGTCCGTCACCACCGTGTGGGTGTGCGAGCCGCGGCAGAGCTGCACCGCGGCGACCTGCACCGGGTTGCGCACGTCGCTGATGTCGAAGATGCGGACGCCCTGGAACCGGGTGCCGACGCTGCTGTTGGTGCCACAGTCGACGCGCCCGCGGGTCTCCTCGACCGACATGAAGACCAGGTTGCCGAAGACCGAGGGGTCACCCTGGCCACCCGGGCAGACCACGCTGGTGACCAGCGTCGGGTCGGCCGGCTTCGAGACATCCATGATGTTGAAGCCGTTGTAGTTGCCCAGGACGGCGTACTTGCCGCCGAAACCGAGGTCCGAGGCGATGAAGGAGCCGGCGCCCGGGTTGTTGGGGTCGACGAAGCCCGCCGGCTTGGGACGGTTGGCCAGGTGCTCCAGGTTGCTGATCGCCGTTTCGGCGTCGAGCCAGCCGGCCCCGAGCCCGACTCGCGGATCGGGCTCCGCAGCCGACGCGGTGCCCGGCAGGGCACCGGCCAGGAGCAGCCCGGCGGCGATCACGCCGAGGACTTGCCGACCCCGGCGGGGCCGAGAGGGGGATCGAAGTGTCATTGCCTGCCTTTCGGTGGAACGACCGACGCGGGGGGTTCCATAAGGAAGGACGCGTCGTGTGCGTAGGACCGTACCGATCACGGGTCCCGCGCCGTCTCCGCCGAACGGGTGAAGAAAACGCCAGGTGGGAGCGCAAGCAGGTGGTTTCCGTCAGGTACCGGAAACAGCCCGGGGAATCCTCGTGGATCATCCGCCATTCGTCGAATGCTCACCGGGGCGCAAGTCGGTGTCTTCCGGACGGCTACCGGGTCGCGGCTCGATGTCTCTCCGGCGGCATTCTGATGTCTTTCGGACAGTCGGGTGTGGAGGGCGGCAGGGTTCAGAGTGTCGTGTCGGGCGGGTTCTCGTGCCAGCGGGCCCGGTAGGCGGCCTCATGGGCCTCGTGCGCGGTCCGCTCCTCGTAGACCACCGCGCGAAGCGCCTGCCGGCCCTCCGTCATCAGCACCACCTCGGCGATGACCAGGCCGAGGCAGATCGCGGTGAGCAGACCCATGGTGACCAGCCCGGGCAGCCTCATGGCCAGCGGAATGCTGGCCGCCAACACCGCCAAGGTGCCGAGCCGCAGCCAGGACAGCGTGCGCAGGGTACGCAGCTGGAACAGCATGTTGCCGGCCAGATAGCAGATCACCCCGCCGTACAGCAGGGGCACGTCCGGGCCGTGCGCCGGCTCGCTGAAGGGCACCCCCGGCTCGGCGATGTCGTGCACGATGCCCTCGGCGCCGAGGGCGAACAGGATGATCCCGGCGATCATCGGCAGGTACAGATACGCGTACGCGTCGCGGGCCATCAGCACCCGGGGCCGGCCCCGGGTGGCGTGCAGGGCGATCCGGGCGGCCGGGCCGATCACGTCGTAGTGCAGCCACCACAGGGCGGCGGTGAAGACGATCCCCAGGATGGCCGCCGTGATCCCCGGCCAGGTGGGCGGCTGGCCGATCAGGTTGCTGCCCAGGCCGATGGAGATCACCGACTCGCCCAGGGCGATGATCAGGATCAGGTCGTACCGTTCGGTCCAGTGCTCCGCGGAGGTGACCTCCCAGCCCCAACTGCTGGCTAGCAGGCCGGTGCCGTACTGGAGCAGGATGACGGTGACCCACAGCCCGTCCCGGATCACCTCGGCCAGGCCCGAGTCGGCGAGCTGGCCGGGCAGCAGCGCCGCCACGAGCAGCAGAACGGTGCTCAGGCCCAGTTCCGGGGCGTACCGGATCAGCTGCCGACGTTCCGCCGGGTTGTCCCGGAGGATGTGCACGAACAGGGCCAGGTGCACGGCGCGGATGACCACGTAACTGACCGCCACGACGACCGGCCCGGCCTGGGTGCCGTGCGAGTTCTGGAAGGCCTGCGGCAGGGCCAGGGCGAACGAGAACAGCGCGGCCATGCCGGCCACCATCAGCACCGGCACGAAGCCTTCGCCGATCCGTACCCGGGTGGCCACCACGGTGTGTACCACCCAGCACCACCAGAGCACCGCCAGCACGAGCAGGGCGTGGAACAGGCTGCGCCCGGTGAGCTCGGTAGCCGTGGTCCGGGCGATGTTGAAGAACGAGAAGACGAACACCAGATCGAAGAAGATCTCGAACTTGTCGACCCGGGCCCCCGGCGCAATCCCGACGGCCGGCCCCAGCCGACCCCGCCGCCCCCTGTCGCTCACCGCCCGAGTTTCCCAAGCTCACCCCACCACCCGCGCCAAAATCCACCCCCACCCCTGCCCCGCACACCCCCGTCCCCGAGCCCGTCGCCGATCTTCTCGTCGATCTTGCACTTTTGGTCGCCGCATAAGGGGTGCATGCCGACAATTCGGCGACCGAAACTGCAAGATCGACGGGGCGGGCTGGTCCGGGCTGGTCCGGGCGAGGCGGGAGGGGGAGGGTGGGGGAGGGAGGGGGACGGACGTGGAAGGGCGCCCCCGGTGAACCGGGGGCGCCCTTCGTGGTGGGTCAGAGGCCCAGTTCGGCCTCGAAGTTGCCGGCCTCGAGCCGCTCCTTGACCGCGGTCAGGAAGCGGGCCGCGTCGGCGCCGTCGATGATGCGGTGGTCGTACGACATGGCCAGGTAGACCATCGAGCGGACCGCGATGACCTCGCCCAGTTCGGGGTCGTTGACCACGACCGGGCGCTTGACCACGGCACCCGTGCCGAGCATCGCCGACTGCGGCGACGGCACGATCGGGGTGTCGAACAGCGCGCCCCGGCTGCCGGTGTTGGTCAGCGTGAAGGTCGCACCGGCGATCTCGTCCGGGCTGATCTTGTTGGTCCGGGTGCGCTCGGCCAGGTCGGCTACGCGCTTGGCGATGCCGCCCAGGTTCAGGTCACCGGCGTTGTGGATGACCGGCACCAGCAGGCCCCGCTCGGTGTCCACCGCGATGCCGAGGTTCTCGGCCTCCGGGTAGGTGATCGTGCCGGCCTCCAGGTCCATCTGGGCCTGCACGATCGGGTACGTCTGGAGGGCCTCGATGGCCGCCAGGGCGAAGAACGGCAGGAAGGACAGCTTGACCCCGTGCCGCTGGAGGAAGGAGTCCTTGGCCCGGGCCCGCAGCTTGGCGACCTTGGTGACGTCCACCTCGACGACCGTGGTCAGCTGCGCGGTCTCCTGAAGCGACTGGTGCATCCGCTTGGCGATGGCGGCCCGGATCCGGGGCAGCTTCTCGGTGGTGCCCCGCTTGGCGCTCGGCTGCGGCTTGGCGGCTGGCTTGGCCTGAGCGGCCGGGGCCGGGGCCTGCTGGGCTGCGGCCGGAGCAGGTGCGGCCTTGGCGGCACGGGCCTTCTCCGCCGCGTCCAGCACGTCCTGCTTGCGGATCCGGCCACCGACACCGGTGCCGTTGACCGTGGCCAGGTCGACCCCGTGCTCACTGGCCAGCTTGCGCACCAGCGGAGTCACATAGCCGGCCGCCTCGCCGTTGGCGCTGGGCGCCGGGGTGGGCTGGGCGGTCGGGGCCGGGGGAGTGGCGGCCTGCTCGGCCTTGGCCGGCTCCGCCGAGGTCTCGGCCTCCGCGGCCGGCTCGTTGTAGGAGACACCGGGCGTCGGCTCGGAGACCCGGGACTCCGGCTCGGCCTTCGGCTCCGGCTTGGCTTCCGCCTGCGGCTTCGGCTCGGGCTTGGCCTCGGCCGGGGCGGCACCGGCGGCGCCGACCACGGCCAGGGTGGCGCCGACCTCGGCGGTCTCGTCCTCGGCGACCTTGATCTCCAGGACGGTACCGGCCACCGGCGAGGGGATCTCCGTGTCGACCTTGTCGGTGGAGACCTCCAGCAGCGGCTCGTCCACCTCGACGGTCTCGCCGACCTGCTTGAGCCAGCGGGTGACCGTACCCTCGGTGACGCTCTCGCCCAGCGCGGGCATCTGCACCGGGGTGCCCTCGCCCGACCCGGCGGCGGCCGGGGCCGGCTGCTCGGCCGGCTCCTCGACGGCCGACTGCTCCGCCTCGGCCTGCGGCTGCGCGGCAGCCTCGGCGGCCTGCTCGGCGGGCGGTGACTCCTGGTGCTCGGCGGGGGCCTGCCGCTCGGAGGGGCCACCGGCCGACTCGCCCTCGCCGGAGATCACCGCGAGTTCGCTGCCGACCTCCGCCGTCTCGTCCTCGCCCACCACGATGCGGGTCAGCACGCCGGCGGCCGGGGACGGGATCTCGGTGTCGACCTTGTCCGTGGACACCTCGAGCAGCGGCTCGTCGACCTCGACGGTGTCACCCTCCTGCTTGAGCCAGCGCGTGACGGTGCCCTCGGTGACGCTCTCGCCGAGCCGGGGCATGGTGACCGATACCGGCATGTTCTCCAGACTCCTTCATTTCCCTGGTGGGGGGATCATCGCCCGTCGCCGGACGCCGCGGATTACCTCGTGGTCAGGCGTGTGCGTGCAGCGGCTTGCCGGCGAGGGCCAGGTGCGCCTCGCCCAGAGCCTCATTCTGCGTCGGGTGGGCGTGCACCAGCTGCGCGACCTCACCCGGGTACGCCTCCCAGTTGTAGATCAGCTGCGCCTCGCCGACCAGCTCGCCGACCCGGGCGCCGACCATGTGCACGCCGACCACGGGACCGTCGGCGACCCGGACCAGCTTGACGAAGCCGGTCGTCTTGAGGATCTGGCTCTTGCCGTTGCCGCCGAGGTTGTAGTTGTAGGTCTTGATGTTGTCGGCGCCGTACTGCTCCTTGGCCTTCGCCTCGGTCAGGCCGACCGAGGCCAGCTCCGGGTCGCAGTAGGTGACGCGCGGGATGCCCGCCTCGTCGATCACCGCCGGGTTCTGCCCGGCGATCTGCTCGGCGACGAAGATGCCCTGCTGGAAGCCCCGGTGAGCGAGCTGGAGGCCGGGCACGATGTCGCCGACGGCGTAGACGTTCGGCACGCTGGTGCGCAGCCGCTCGTCGGTCAGCACGTAGCCGCGGTCCATCTTGACGCCCTGCTCCTCGTACCCGAGGTTGGCGGTGTTCGGGCCCCGGCCGACGGCGACCAGCAGCAGCTCGGCCTCGACGGTGTCGCCGCCGGCGATGGTCACCTTGACGCCGTTGTCGGTCTTCTCGACCTTCTCGAACGGCTTGCCGACCTTGAAGTTGATCTTCCGCTTGCGGAAGGCCCGCTCCAGGGCCTTCGAGGACTCCTCGTCCTCGGCGGCGACCAGGCGGGGCAGCGCCTCGATGATGGTGACGTCCACCCCGAAGGACTTCCACACGCTGGCGAACTCCACGCCGATCACGCCGCCGCCCAGCACGATCGCGGAGCTGGGTACCCGGTCCAGGACCAGGGCGTGGTCACTGGTGATCACGCGCTCGCCGTCGACCTCCAGGCCCGGCAGGCTCTTGGCGTACGACCCGGAGGCCAGCACGATGTTGCGGCCGGTGTACCGCTTGCCGTCGACCTCGACCGCGTTCGGCGCGACCAGCTTGCCGGCGCCCGCGATGAAGGTGATGGCCTTGTTGCCGGTGACCAGACCCTGCAGGCCCTTGTAGAGCCGGGAGATCACCCCGTCCTTGTACGAGTTGACCGCCGCCATGTCGATGCCCACCAGCTCGGCCTTCACACCGAACTGCTCGGACTCGCGGGTCTGGTCGGCGATCTCGGCGGCGTGCAGCAGCGCCTTGGTGGGGATGCAGCCGTTGTGCAGGCAGGTGCCGCCGAGCTTGCCCTTCTCCACCAGGGCCACCGACAGGCCCAGTTGGGCGGCGCGCAGCGCGGTCGCGTAGCCGCCGCTACCACCTCCGAGGATGACGATGTCGAAGGTTGCGTCGTTCGGCTCGCTCACGTTCAACTCCCAGGTCGCTTCGCTGCATCGGGGGTCACGGCGGGGTAACAGGGATACACCCCACCTCGGCCATCTTGTCACCACCGGGTCGAGAGCGCGTACCGAGGTGCCCAATGACACGTTGGTGCCACGTACCCTTGGCACTGCCTTCGATGACGCGGACAGGTGGGGAGACGGCTCAGTGGGACTGTTCCGGCGACGCAAGCGGGCACGAGCGGCCGAACCCGACCGTACGGCCAATCGCGCCGATCTGGAGCATCTTGAGAACTTTGTCCGGACCCGCAAAGGGGTCGAGGCGTACATCGAGCCGCGTACCACGGTTACCGAGACCACTGTCATCCTGATCGCCGACGACGGCGAGTGGACCCGGCGGCGGATCAACGGGCCGGACGGGGCGCGGCGCTTCGCCTACCGGCTGAGCATCCCCGTCTACGACGTGGCGCTGATGGGCTACCCGCAGCGCATGCGGGACTACAACGAGCGCCGCAAGCGCCGCCCGGAGCTGTACTGACCGACATGTGACAGGGCCCCCTGCCCGGCGCGATGCGTCGAGCAGGGGGCCCTTCTCGCAGCTCAGCCGTTGGCGGCGATGTCCTCGATCAGGTGCAGCAGGGTGCGCACCGGTACCCCGGTGCCGCCCTTGGTCCAGTAGCCGGTGGCCTCGCCGGAGTGGTAGGCCGGGCCGGCGATGTCAATGTGCGCCCACGCCACCTCGTCGGTGACGAACTCGCTGAGGAACACCCCGCCCTGCAACATGTGCCCGGCCCGCTCCATGCCCGCGTTGACCTGCGAGATGTCGGCTACATCGGAGTTCATGCCCTTGCGTACGTCCTCCGGCAGCGGCATCGGCCAGGCCGGCTCGCCGACGGTGTCGCCGGCGGTACGGACCCGCTCGCACAGCTCCGGGGTACCCATCACACCGGAGATCCGCTTGCCCAGCGAGACCACCTGCCCACCGGTCAGGGTCGAGGTCTCGAAGAGGTAGTCGGTGCCGTCCGCGCAGGCGCGGGCCATCGCGTCGCCGAGGATCATCCGGCCCTCGGCGTCGGTGTTGAGCACCTCCACCTTCTTGCCGTTGAACATGGTGATCACATCACCCGGCCGGTACGAGGTGCCCGAGGGCATGTTCTCCGCCATCGGCACGTACGCGGTCACCGCCACCGGCGGCTTCAGGTCGGCCACCGCCAGCATGGTCGCGGCCACCGCCGCCGCCCCGGCCATGTCGGACTTCATCTCCCACATGCCCTGAGCCGGCTTGATCGAGATGCCGCCGGTGTCGAAGGTGATGCCCTTGCCGACCAGCGCCACCCGCTTGCCGGTGCCACCCCCGGCGGGGGTGTAGGTCAGCTTCACCAGCCGAGGCGGAGCCTCCGAGCCCTGCCCGACCGCGATGATGCCGCCGTATCCCCCCTCGCGCAGCGCTACCTCGTCGAGCACCTCCACCCCCAGCCCGGCAGCCCGGGCGGCCTCGGCGACGGCCTCGGCGAAGACCGGCGGACGCTGATCGTTCGGGGCGGTGTTGACCCAGTCCCGGGTGACCCGCACCGCGTTGGTCACCGCCACGGACCGGTCCACCTCGGCCCGGGCACCGGCGTCCGCGGCGTCCGGCACGGCGATCAGCACCTCGGCCACCGGCTCCCGCCGGGCCGGCTGCGGCCGGGTCTTGTAGCCGGCGAACCGGTACCCACCCAGCAGCGCCCCCTCGGCGACGGCACGCACCGCGGCACACGCGTCGGCGTCGTCGGGCAGCGGCAGGGCCAGCGCCACCTTCGTCGCACCGGCCAGGGCCCGTACCGCCGCCCCCGCGGCCCGGCGCAAGGTCTCCGGGGCCGGCGCCGCACCGCTGGGCTCCGGGCCGAGGCCGACCGCGGCGATCACCGGGGCGGTGATGGTGCCCAGGGTCGCCAGCTTGATCACCTCACCCGGGCCGCCGGTCGTGCCGAGCAGCGCCAGGGTCTCGGTCAACTTGCCGTCGAAGGCGGCGGCGATGCTCTCCGCGCCGCTGGCGAGCAGCAGCCTGCCGGCGGGACCGGTGGTGGCGTCCTCGCCGGTCGTACTGTGCACACCGATCACGATCGCGTCGACGGCGAGTTCGGCTGGGTCGGTGTCGACCAGGCTCAGGGTGGTGCTGGACGATGTCACGGAAGCTGCTCCCGGGCAGGCCGGGCCGGTCGCATCGTGGCGTACCGGCGATGGAGTTGGCGGCGGATGGTCACCCGCCGGGCGTTCATGCTGCCCGCCGGATCATCCCCGGGGGTCCCGCCGATGCTAACCAGACCGGTGGTTCCCGGTAAGTTGCGACCCATGACCGACGTGACCACCGACGCCGTCGAGACCCGGCTGCGTCGTACCCCGCTGGCCGAGCGGCACACCGCCCTGGGCGCCAAGTTCGCCCCCTTCGGTGGCTGGGAGATGCCCCTGGAGTACGCCGGCGGCGGGGTGCTGCGGGAACACACCGCGGTACGGACCGAGGTCGGCGTGTTCGACGTGTCGCACCTGGGCAAGGTGCGGGTGACCGGCCCGGGGGCGGTGGAGTTCGTCAACTCCTGCCTCAGCAACGACCTGAACCGGATCGAGGCGGGCCGGGCGCAGTACACCCTCTGCTGCGACGAGGCCACCGGCGGGGTGGTGGACGACATCATCGCCTACCGGTACGCCGACGACCACGTCTTCCTGATCCCGAACGCCGCGAACACCGCCGAGGTGGTGCGCCGGCTGCGCGCCGCCGCCCCGCCGCAGATCACGATCGCCGACGAGCACGAGGCGTACGCCATCCTGGCGGTCCAGGGACCCCGCTCGGCGGAGCTGCTGGAGGCCCTGGGCCTGCCCACCGGGCACGAGTACATGAGCTTCTCCCCGGCGACCCTGGACGGCGTAGAGCTGACGGTGTGCCGGACCGGCTACACCGGCGAGCGCGGCTACGAGCTGGTCATCCCGGCCGCCGACGCGGTAGCGGTCTGGGACGCCCTGTTCGCCGCCGAGCCGGCACCCCAGGCCTGCGGGCTGGCCGCCCGGGACACCCTGCGTACCGAGATGGGGTACCCCCTGCACGGGCAGGACCTGTCCTTGGAGATCACCCCGGTGCAGGCCCGCACCGGCTGGGCGGTGGGCTGGGACAAGCCGGCCTTCTGGGGCCGCGAGGCCCTGCTAGCGGAGAAGGCCGCCGGTCCCGGGCGTACGCTGCGCGGCCTGACCATCGCAGGTCGGGGCATTCCCCGCCCCGGCATGGCCGTCTTCCACGGCGACACCCAGGTAGGCGCGGTCACCAGCGGCACCTTCAGCCCCACGAACAAGCAGGGCATCGCCCTGGCCCTGATCGACACCGCCCCGGCCCTGCCCGACGGCGCCGAACTCCAGGTGGACATCCGAGGCCGCCGCACCCCCGCCCACCTGACCCGCCCCCCCTTCACCCACCCCTCCGTCAAATAACCCCGTCAGGGGGTGGGTTTTTCGCCGGCGTCCAGGACGGCCTGGGTCCAGCCGCCTTCGATGACGCCGGTGGAGTCGAGCAGGGCCCAGTCGACGATGTCGGTGGCTTCGATCACCACCGGGGAACCGATGCGTACGGTGGGGTCGGTGTTGGCGTCGCTGGCGCTGGCGCCGACCACCCGCTCCGGGGTGTCCCAGGAGGTCACCCCGGCCCAGACGTACTCGGGACCGTCCTCGCCGGGCAGCCCGTACTTGACCACCAGTTGGGTCTCCGGTGGCAGCCGGCCGGCGCGGAAGCGGGCCCGGATGTCGCCCAGGCCGGCGCGGGCGGTGGCGATCGCCCGGCTCATCGCGTCCCCGGAGCGGGCGTACCGCACATCGGGCTGGATGCCGGCGAAGAGGGTGGCGCAGGCGGCGGCGAAGTAGCGCCCGTCCGGGCCGGGGTGCCCGGCCGGTGGGCGCAGGCTGAGGAACGAGTCGGCCTCCGGATCCGTGGCCGGGTCCAGTTCCAGCCGCAGCAGCACCGGCGCGGTCGCCCCGTGCTGTTCCGGATTGCCGTACGCCACCGCGATGTCATGCCCGGTCACCGTGGCCAGTACGGGTAGCTGCACGAAGGCGGGTACCTCCTCGCCGCTGAGCCCGTCGGTCCAGTCGCGCAGCAGTCGGCGGGCGGCTCCGGTCATCACCGCACCCCAGGCCCGGGTCAAATGGTCCGGTACCCCCTGGGTCTGCAACTCCAGCAGACCGAAGCGGCGCAGCCCCTTGGTGGTGAACCACAGCCCCTCGGCGTCGGAGGAGTAGGGCACCAGCACCCAGTCGACCAGGCGGACCCGGCCCCGCTCGTCCGGCAACGACCGCAGCGCCGCCACCGGGTCCAGGAACTGCAACCCGAACACGTCGACCACGTCGCCGTCGACCGCCTCGGCGATCGCCGCGGCCACCGCCCGGGCCGCCCACTCGTGGGCCGGGGGCCACCCCGGTCGGTACTCGGCCTGCACCACCACCAGATGGGTGGCCGCGGCCAGCCGATCCAGCTGGGCCTGGCTGGCGCCGAAGGCGGTGAGCAGGTCCGGCGGCAGCTCCGGAAACTCGCTGATCGGGCGTACGTCGACACTCATCAGTGGACTGTCCAGCATCTGCTTGGCCAGCCCGTGCACCGGTTCGGCCAGCCGACCGGCCAGACCCCGTACCGCCGTGCGGGCGCTCACCGCCGGCAGCCCGGTCGTCGGCACCAGGTAGGTGGCGTTCAGCGACTCGGGGACCGGTACGGGCAGGAAGTCGTCGGTGATGAGCATGAGGTTCCCCTGCCAGGCGTGCCGGTGCTGTCGTGGGGAAACGCTACCCGCCACCGGTGGTCCGGCTCAGCCGGACAGCACCAGTCCCAGGTAGACCAGCGTGGTGACGAGTTCGACCTCGGCGCCGAGCACGTCGCCGGTGATCCCGCCGAGTCGGCGTACCACATGTCGCAGCACCGCTACCGCGACGGCGAGGGCGGTGAGCACGGCCAGCGGCCCCTGCCAGGGACGGTCCGGCACCGCGGCCACCGCCAGCAGGGTGACCCCGGCGATGCCGGCGGCCAGGGCTACCGGGCCGACCGTGCCGGCCACCAGCGCGCCTAGACCTTCCGGGCGGGCGGCCGGAACCCCCCGTCGACAGGCGACCGTCACGCCCAGGCGACCGGCTGCGGTGGCGGTGACGATCGCCGCGAGCGCGGCCGGGGCCTCGCCACCGGCCAACTCGGCCAGCGCCGCCGCCTGCACCAGCAGGACGAGCACCAGCGCGACCACCCCGAAGGGGCCGACGTCCGGCTTCTTCATGATCTCCAGGGCGGCCGGTCCCCGCCGGTACGACCCCAGGGCGTCCACCGTGTCGGCCAGCCCGTCCAGGTGCAGGCCCCGGGTGAGCAGGGCGCTGACCGCCACGGCCACCCCGGCGGCGACAAGGGGTGCGGTGAGCGAGCCGAGCAGCAGCAGAACCCCGGCGACCGGCAGTCCCAGCAGGGCGCCGACGGCCGGGGCTAGGGTCATCGCCGTACCCGCCGTGCGCCGGTCGACGCTGCCGGCGCGCACGGGTGCCACCGTGAGGGTGGTCAGGGCCAGCCGGACCCCGTCGCCGAGCAGCCGCAGGTCAGCCGGCACGCGAGCCGGAGTGGTCCGCCGAGGCGGCTGAGGTGCTGGTCGGCCCGGGCCCTTCCGGCTCCGGCTCCCGGAAGTCAGGCTCCTGAGAGTCAGGCTCCTGGGAGTCAGGCTCGGGGGAGTCAAGCTCCTGGGAGTCGGGCTCGGGGGAGTCGGGCTCTACCGATTCGGTCGGGACCTCGGCGGCCGGGTCCGGGCGGGCCGGTAGCGCGGCGGCCAGCGTCAGCGCCGAGCGCAGCATCGGCAGTACGGTCAGCGCGTTCGCGCCCTCACCGAGGTCCAGCTTCAGCTCCGCCAGCGGGGTCAGGCCGAGCACGTCGGCTGCTAGCCGGATGCCGGGCTGCCCGCCGTGGTCGGCCAACAGGCACCAGTGCCGGGCCTGGCCGGCGAGATCCCGGCTGACCAGCCCGGCGGCCATGCCGACCGGCCCGTCCAGCAGCACCGGAGTGCGGCGGGCGGTGGCGCCCAGCAGGATCCCGGTGGCCACGGCGATGTCGCCACCGCCGACCTGGGCCAGCACCTCCTTGGCCTCCCGGGCGGTGCCCCGGCAGCGCTGCAGGGCGTCCCGGATCGCCGCGCACCGGGCCATCCAGGCCACATCGTCGTACTCCCCGCGGTTGATCACCCGGGCCAGCACGGCGGGCGCCTCCGCCCCGGCGGTCGCCGCCAGGACGGCAGCCGCTGCGGCCTCGGTGCCGGCGCCGCACGCCGCCAGCACCAGCAGTTGTACGCCGGCGTCGACGGCCTCCTCGGCCAGCCGCCAGCCGTAGCGCAGCGCGGACTCGACCTGCTCGGCGGTCAGGGCCGGCCCGTCTTCGATCGGTGCGGCCGTCGGGGCCTCGATCACCTGGAGCGCCGCTCCACTCTCGGCGGCCAGCCGGGCGAGCACCCCCTGACCGGAACGGGCCTGCTCGGCGCGGCGAGCCGAATCACCGGACCGGGTACCGGCCGCCGAACCGCCCTCGTGGTCACCGTGCACCAGCAGCACCCGTACGGACTCCCAGGGTTGCGGGGTCGAAGTGCCCTGGGTGGTGGCGGCGAAGGCGACCACCTGCTCCAGCACGCCGAACCCACGGCCCGGCAGGTCCAGACCGGCCAGCCGCTCCAGGGCCTGCGGCCCGGCGTCCAGGTCGGGCATGGGCAGTTCCATCCCGGGCCCGATCTCCGGTCCATCGGCCGCCACCGGCAGCGACCCTCCGGGGATGATCGCCACAGCGGGCGCTGCGGGCCGTGCCTGCGGCGTCGTCACCGCCGGGGAGGCCGGCACACTGACATCGCCGACCGGCCCGGTCTGGGCGGGCACTCCCGCACCGGCCGGGTCGGCGGCGGGCACGGTGGCGGGCGGCTTGAGCTGGCACGGCTGGCCGGCGACCACCAGCAGCACGGTGTCGCAGACCTCCGCCACGGCCCGGTTGACCAGCCCCAGCGCATCCGTGAAGGCCCGGCCCAGCGGGGTCGTCGGCACCAGACTGAGCCCGACCTCAGGGCTGACCAGCACCAGTCGCGCCGCACACTCCCGGATGGCGGCGACCAGTTCCTCGATCGTGGTGGTGTCGTCGGCCGGCTGGTGGGCGGGGTCCAGCAGGACGGTCACCCAGCCACCCAGGTCGTCGACGAGCAGGGTCTCGTCCGCCCGGGCGGTGGCGATCACGTCGGCCAGCCGACGCGGGTCGCTCGCGGTCTCCTCGGTGCTCCAGCTTGCCGGTCGGCGGTCGCGGTGCGCGGCCAGCCGGGCCGCCCACTCCGCGCCGTCGTCACCGGCTGCGGTGGCCACGTACCGCACCGTGGCCGCGTCGGCCACCAGGGATTCGGCGTACTGCGACTTGCCGGAGCGGATGCCGCCCAGCACCAGGACCCGGTTCCACCCGTCGAGGGACATGCTCGTACCTTACGACCAGCCGACCGCCTCGGTCGTCGCAGGTGCACCGCGCGGCCCCGGGCCCCTCACCGCCCGTCCGGGGGCCGGTAGTAGTAGTCGTTCGGGTTGACGTCGGCGGGTTTGGTGTCCTCCTGCCAGGCGCCCTCACCGGGCCGCGCGACCAGGGCGTCGATCAGTTCCTCCCGGTCCATGTCCCGGGCGCCCTCGATGCCGCCACGTACCGCGATGTCGCGTAGCTCCGCCGTGTCCATCTCCGGGATCGGCCTCGTCATCACCCCTCCTGTCCAGGTTCGGATGCTCAGCGACTTACCCGGCGGTGAGCAGGCGAATCGTCGGGGACCGGCATCCCCGGGTCCGGGTCCGGGGCCGCCTGCCGCCCACCGGTCGAAGGGCCGAGGCATCCACGGCCGACTACGCTGGCAAGGTCCGTCCGGGACATAGCGGTGAGGGGAGACGCGCAAATGGCGTGGAGCTGGCGGTACGAGGGCGCGAACGGCGAGACGGTCGAGGGGCCCGCCGAGTCGTTCAGCAGCCAGGCGGACGCCGAGTCCTGGATCGGTCAGACCTGGCGCGAACTCGCGGCCTCCGGGGTCACCTCGGTCACCCTTCTCGAGGACGACCGGGTGGAGTACCGGATGAGCCTGCTGCCCACGGCGCAGTGATGGCGGCCCGGGACGGCGAACCGCTGGTCCTGGGGGTGCCGCGGGCCGCCTTCCGGCCGTCCCCGATCTTCCTGGCTCTGGTCGCGCTGCTGATCGCCTGCGGGGTGTCGGCCTGGCACGGCATCGGCAACGTCCGGCTCGCCGTCTTCGGGTTCGTGGTCACCGGCTGGGTGGTCTCGCTCTGCCTGCACGAGTACGCGCACGCGGTGGTGGCGTACCGGTTCGGCGACCGGGGGGTGGCCCATCGCGGCTACCTGACCCTGAACCCGCTGAAATACAGCCACCCCCTGCTGTCGATCGCCCTGCCGGTGGTGGTGGTACTGCTCGGCGGCATCGGCCTGCCGGGGGGTGCGGTCTGGGTGGATCGGCACGTCATCGCGGGGCGGCTGCGCCACACCCTGGTCAGCCTCGCCGGCCCGGCCACCAATGTGGTGTTCGCCCTGGTGCTGGTGGCGGTGCTGCGGATCGGTGCGCCCGGGGGTGGTCCGGTGGAGTTCTGGGCGGCCGTGGCCCTGCTCGGCTTCCTTCAGCTCACCGCCAGCGTGCTCAACCTGCTGCCGGTGCCCGGTCTGGACGGCGGCAACATGATCCAGCCCTGGCTGAACCCGCAGTGGCGGCGGATGTACGACCTGTTCGCCCCGTACGGCTTCATCCTGCTCTTCGCCCTGCTGTGGAACCCGCAGATCGGCGGCTGGTTCTTCTCCGCGGTCTTCGCGATCGCCGACTTCCTCGGCCTGCCACCGTGGCTCTACGCCACCGGCCTGGACCTGGTCCGCTTCTGGAGTTGACCCGACCGGGCCGGTCGACCGGACAGGTCGACCGGCCCGGCATCGGTCAGGGCCGCTCGGCCGGCGACTCGGTACGGGCCGGGTCGCGTTCGGTGATGGGGTCGACGATCTCGTCGATCGCCTTGAGCAGGTCGGCGTCGAGCTTGACCCCGGCCGCCTTGACGTTGTCGTGCACCTGCTCCGGGCGGGTCGCGCCGACGATCGCCGAGGAGACGTTCGGGTTCTGCAACACCCAGGCGATGGCCAGCTGGGCCATGCTCAGCCCGGCCTGGTCGGCCAGCGGGCGCAGCTGCTGCACCCGGGTCAGCACGTCGTCGGTCAGCCACCTGGCGATGAAGTTCGCCCCGGACTTCTCGTCCGTGGCCCGGGAGCCGGCGGGCGGCGGCTGACCGGGCAGGTACTTGCCGGAGAGCGCCCCCTGGGCCATCGGCGACCAGACGATCTGCCCGACCCCCAGCTCCGCACTGGTGGGGACGACCTCGCTCTCGATGACCCGCCAGAGCATCGAGTACTGCGGCTGGTTGGAGACCAGCGGGATGCGCAGTTCACGGGCCAGTGCGTGGGCCTCGCGGATCTGCGAGGCCTTCCACTCGGAGACCCCGATGTAGTGGGCCTTGCCGGAGTGCACGACGTCGGCGAAAGCCTCCATCGTCTCCTCCAGCGGGGTGTGGTAGTCGTACCGGTGGGCCTGGTAGAGGTCCACATAGTCGGTGCGCAACCGCCGCAGCGAACCGTTGATCGACTCCATGATGTGCTTGCGGGACAGGCCCCGGTCGTTGCGGCCCGGACCGGTCGGCCAGTACACCTTGGTGAAGATCTCCAGACCTTCACGCCGTTGGCCCTCCAGGGCCCGACCGAGCACGTCCTCGGCCCGGGTGCCGGCGTAGACGTCCGCGGTGTCGAAGGTGGTGATGCCGGCGTCCAGGGCGGCTCGGACGCAGGCGAAGGCGGCGTCCTCCTCGACCTGTGAGCCATGGGTGATCCAGTTGCCGTACGAGATCTCACTGACCATCAGGCCGGAACGGCCCAGGTGTCGGAATTCCATTCCCTGAGCCTAATGCGCCCCGACCCAGGTCCGCCGGGTCGACCACCTCGCCAGGGCTCGCCGGGTGGCGAACGCCTCCCCGGGTCAGAGCAGGGGAGTCGTGTCGGTGAGCAGCGCCTCGATCTCGGCGATGACATCGTTCGGGTTGCCGAAAACCGGGTCGATCAGCGGCCCGCCCCGCCGGTCCAGGGCACCCCACCGGCCGATCCCGTTGGTGGCCAGGAAGGCGACCGGGTGGATGAGCAGCGCCGGGTGGGCGGGGGTGACGATCACCTGGCCGGTCCGGTCCACCACACCCTTGCGCCCGGCCAGGTCGACCACGGCCAGGCCCTCATCGGTGAAGCCGTCGACGTACCGGCCGTCCGCGAGCAGGGTGTGGAAACCGTGGTACCGGGTCGGCACCACGATCTGGCCGGTCAGGTCGACCGCCCCCCAGCCCTCGCGGCGGACGGCCGCCACCCCCTTGCGGAAGGGCCGCACGTCCGCGAAACCAGGGGGTACGACCACCTCGCCGGTGGTGTCCACGGCCAGCCAACCGCTGTTGTCCCGTACCACCCAGGCCAGGCCGTCGGAGAACGGCCGGGCAGCCAGGTAGGTCGGCTCGACCACCACCTCCCCGGTCAGGTCGATCAACGACCAGTGCTCCGACTCCGGTCCACGCACCCAGGCCAGGCCCTCGGAGAAGGGCTGGGCCTCGGCGTACCGGGCCGGCACGACCAGGTCACCGGCGCCGTCCGCGTACCCCCACAGACCCTGATCGCCGTCGCGGGCCGGCACCGGACCGCGCTCCCGGTCCAACACCTCGTCGGCACTACGGGGGTACGGCCCGAAGCCCCGTAGGGCGGCTCGGGTCGCCACCGCGTCCAGTCCGATCCGGACCCGGGCGAGCAGTTCGGCGTCCCCCTCCCCGCGCAGGTCGAGAGCCCGCTCGAAGTGGTGACAGGCCTCCATCAACCGGCCCTGGTCGTAGCAGCACCGCGCGGCGTGTTCGTGCAGGGCGGCCCGCAACCGGTCCGGCAGCTCTACCGAGTTAGCCTCCGCGAACAGCCGGTCGGCCTCGGCGAACTCGCCCCGCCAGCGCAGCACGTGCGCCAACCGGGCCTGGGCCAGCGCCACCCGACGCAACTCCCCGGTCGCCTCGGCGTAGGTCAGGGCCAGCCGACCGTCGTCCAGCGCATCGTCGAGGTCACCGAGCACCCGGGAGGCCACTGCCCGCAAACTCAGCAGCCGGGCGCGGGAGCGGTTGTCCAGGGCCGAGGCGAGCTTGTCGGTCAACCGGTCCCGTACCGTCCGCAGCTCCTGCGGGTCCTCCACGACCTCGCGCAGCTGCTCCGGGTCCAACTGCCAGCGGTACCCGGCCAGCACCTGCTCCGGGTCAGCCGGCGGCTCCGGCTCCTCGTCAACCGTCGACTCGGTCGCATCGTCGGCCGCTGATGCCTCGGCCACCAGGGCGTCGTCGTCCGGCGGTACGACGTCGGCTGGTGCTGCTTCGGCCGCCGAGGCGATGTCGGCAGCTGGTACATCCTCGGCCGATGGTGCGTCCTCAGCCGGTGGTGCGTCCTCAGCCGGTGGTGCGTCCTCAGCCGGTGGTGCGTCCTCGGCCGGTGGTGCGTCCTCGGTCGCTGGCACGTCGTCGGCTGGCGGTATCACCTCGGCGGGAGGTGCGTCGATCGCTGATGCTGCCTCGGTGGCCGGTGCTGACGGGATCGGCGCTGCGGGCGCTGCGGGTGGTGCGGAGACCGGTGCGGTCGCGGCCGGTGTGACGGATTGCGGTGTGGCGGTGGCCGGCGGTCCGGAGACCGGTGCCATGGGGGGTGACGGCTGCTCCCGGGTGGCAGGCGGAGTGGAATCCAGGGTCGCGGGCAGAGTGGGATCGGGAGTCGCGGGCGGGATGGTCGCCGGTGTTACCGCCGTCGGCAGACCCGCCGCCGACGTGGAGGTGGCCGCAACCGACGGTGCGGAAGGCGGTGCCGATGCGGGTAGCGGTGGGATCAGGGGCGCGGAAGCCGAGGCGGGCGGTGCGGAGACCGGCGTGGTCGCGGGCGACGCCGACACCGGCGGAGTGGCCGGTGGTGCGGACAGTGATGGCGCTGGCGGCGCGGACACCGGTGGGGAGGCAGGTGGTGCGGACACCGGCCGGGTGGCCGGTGGTGCGGAGACCGGCGTGGTGGCGGGTGGCGCGGACACCGGCGTGGTGGCCGGTGGCCCGGACACCGGCGGAACAGGCTGTGTCGGGCGGCCTGGTAGGTCCGTGCTCTCCGGGGCGACGGCAGGGCTGGGCGCGGGCGAGCCGAACCATGCCTGAAAACCCTCCGGCGGCGAGTTGACCCCTGCGGAGGCGGCCGTCTCCGCCGCTGGCGGGACATACCGGCCGGGCGGCGGGGTGACCGGCGGCCCGGAGACCGGGGTGGACCCAGGAGGGTCGTCGGTCGGGGCAGCCACGGGCGCGTCGAGGTGTTCGAATCGCGAGCCACCCAGCGGCCAGTGGCTAGGCGGCGCGGAGACCGGCCGCTGGGTGGATGGCGCGGAGACCGGTCGGTAAGTGGGTGGTGGGGTGGCCGGGGGTGCTGAGGCGACCGTCGGGGTGGGGACCGGGGGCGGGGTGGCCGCCATCGGCTGGTCGTGCAGGGGTGCGGGCCGGACCTGGTGGTCATGCAGCGGCGCCGGGCGTACCTCGTGCTGGTGCAGCGGTGCGGGCCGTACGGTCTCCCCCGGCGCGGCCCGGTCGGACCCGGAGGCGACGGGCCGCTCCTGGCTCGGCCGGGATGGCTGGTGCTGGTCGGGGCGCGGGAAGCCGGGGCGCTGCGAACTCGGGCCGGGGGTGCCCGGCCAGTCGGGTGCCGGGGCCGAGGGCCGGTCGGGGTGCGGGCGGAAGCTGTCGGGCCGGTCCTGGCCCGGGGCGGGGGAGACCGGACGGGCCCGCCCGGCGGCGGGGGAGACGGGGTGCTCGGGGGCCGGGGAGACCGGGCGGGCGGTCCGCTCGGGGGCGGGGGAGACGGGCTGTTCCGGCACCACGGACAGGTGCCGGCGGGACGGGTGGTCGGCGGCGGGGGAGACGGGGTGGTCGGCGTCCGGTCGCTGCGCGGCCGGGCGGTCCATGAACCGGTCCGGTCCGGGCCGCTCGGGGATGCGCCGGTCGTCGCGTCCGGGTTGGTCGCCGGGGCCCGGGGCCACCGGGCGCTGGTACTCCCGGTGGCCTCGACCGGTGCCGGGGCGCATCGGGCCGGGCTCCGGCCAGGGCAGGTCCCGGCGTGGCGGTTCAGGGTGCCGCTGCGGGTCCCGGGAAATCGGCTCGGTGCGGGACCGCTCCGGTGCGCGGGTCCACTCGTCGCGCGGCCCTCGGACCGGCTCGTCGTCGAGGTAGCCGTCCGGGTAGGGGGCGGCCTCCGGGTCACCGACACCGAACTGCTCCCGGTAACCCTCCACGCGGGGCTCGTCCTCGTGGCCGGGGTGGCCGGGATGGCTGCTCCACTGGTAGCGGGGGCGTCGTGCGGGGTCGCCTGACCGGCGGTCGACCTCCTCGGCCGGCCGGTACGCGGCGGGACGCTGGCCTTCCTGACCCGGCTCGGGCACCCAGCCGCGCTCCGGCGGTCCGGCCGGCGACACGGGCGCGCCACGCCGGTACTGATCCCGATCCGGCGGCTCGGGCCGAGCCGGCCGTCGGGGGTACCGGTCGGGGTCCTGGTCGCGCCACTGTGGTTCGTGCTGCGGATACCGGTCCGGCTCTCGCCGGTCGGCCTGGCGCCGGTCGGGTTCGGGTTCACCTCGGGAGTACCGGTCGGGGCCGCGTCGCTCGTGCGAGGTGAAGCCGCCCCGATCCCGGCGGTCGTGGCGCGAGGGGTATCCCTCGGGCTGGGCGTACCGGTCGGGAGTGCGGTGGGTCGGCGCTCCGGTGCCACCGGTCGCCTGCGGACCCATGTCGGACCAGGTGACCCCGTCGCGGCCGCGTACCGGCTCGGCCGGTGCCGACCGTCGCTCCTCCGGTCGCCCCGGGTGCGGGAAACGGTCGTACGCGGGTGGGCTGTTGCCCCCGTCGGGACGGCGGTGACCGGCGGCCTCCTGCCGACCCGGCCAGCCCTCGGGCTCGTCCTCCCAGGACCGACCCACATAGGTACCGTCCGGTCTGGTCGGTGCCAGGGGTGGCACCTCGGCCCGCCCGATCGCGCTCGCCCGGCCCCTGGGCCGTGGCTGGTGATGGTCCGCGCCGTCGTCGCCCGGGTAGCGCTGGCCCGGGAACTGTGGCTGCCATTCGGTCGTCGGCTCGACCATCCAGGACGGCTCGGGGGGATCACCCCACCGGTCGTAGCCGCGACTCATCCGCCGAACCTGTCGTACCGGCC
Source organism: Micromonospora sp. NBC_01739 (assembly GCF_035920385.1). Lineage (GTDB taxonomy): Bacteria > Actinomycetota > Actinomycetes > Mycobacteriales > Micromonosporaceae > Micromonospora. Next base: position 334,029 of record NZ_CP109151.1, read on the forward strand.
AGGACCTGGTCGGCGGGTCGGGTGACACTCGGCCACGGCCGGGCCCGGCTGCTCGGCGGCGGCCACGCGACGCCGGCGGGTCGGCGTCCGCTCACTCACGGCCGCGCCCCGATGGTCGGCTCGCGTCCGCTCGCTCACGGCGAATGTCACCTCGTCGGAAATGGTCGCTGGGCACCTGCCCGGAGTCGGCCAAACTTGCTCGTCCCGGCACCGAATGGCTGCGGATGGAGGGTAGCGGCGCGAGCTTGGTCAACGCCACTGTGGCGCTCGCGCCGGCCCCAAACGTTATCCAGTGGATCCGGGCATGTGGGTGCCTTCGGTCAGATCGGACCTAACAGGATGAGCCAGGCGGGCCCAGGCTCAGGGATGTTCCATGATCAGTACGACGAAGGTGCCCGGTTCGAGAGCCTCATAGCGGTGCGGGGTGTCCCCGGGAAAGGTGGCGTAGTCGCCCGGGCCGAGTTCCACCTGCTCGTGCTCCGGGCCGCAGAGCAGTCGGCCGGCCCCCACCACCAGGTGTTCCACCGTGCGTGGGGTGTGTGGCTCGGCGCTGCGGACCCGCCCCGGCTCCAGTTCGAGGAGGTAGACGTCCCGGCGGGCGTGGGCCGCACCGGCGGTCAGCAGGGTGGCGGTGAAGTCCGCGTGCTCGGAGTGGACCCGGGGGCCGTCACCGGCCCGGATCACCCGTACGGCGTTCGCCGGTGGCTCGACCAGGCGGCTGAAGGGTATGTCGAGCGCCACACCCAGGGCCCACAGGGTCTCCACGCTCGGGTTGCCCAGCCCGGCCTCGAGTTGCGACAGGGTCGACTTGGCGATCCCGGCCCGGCGGGCCAGTTCGGTCAACGAGATGCCGACCCGCTGCCGTTCCTGGCGGAGAGCAGCGGCGATGGTGGCCAGCGGGGGCGAAGGATCCGCGGACATTGTTCGCTCCGTCGGTCAAGTTGTTCTATTTGACGAACATGAGGGGCGTGTTCATCATGATGGACTATGCGTACGCCAGAGCGAACAGCGGGGGCCGGGATGCTCCGCGACATCGCGGCCATCGGGGCGGCGATGGTCGCCGTCGGCGCCTCGTTCGGGGCGGTGGCCGTGGCCGCGGGACTGCCGGTCTGGGCGGTCATCGCCATGTCCGTGCTGGTCTACGCCGGTGGTGCGCAGTTCATGGCGGTCGGGCTGGCGGCTGCCGGCAACCCGGTGGCCGCCGTACTGGCCGGGTTGCTGCTCAACGCCCGACACCTGCCCTTCGGGCTGGCCCTCGGCGACACCCTGGGCCGCCGACTGTGGCAACGGCTGCTCGGCAGTCACCTGATGACCGACGAGGCGACCGCCTTCACCCTCGCCCGCCCGGCCGGTGAACTGCGGCGCAAGGCGTTCTGGCTGGCCGGCATCCTGCTCTTCGTGGCCTGGAACGCCGGTACGGTGCTCGGCGCCCTGGCCGGTGGGGCGGCCGGAGACCCCGCCGCCCTCGGACTGGACGCCGCCTTCCCGGCAGGGCTGATCGCCCTGCTGCTGCCCGCCCTGCGGGACCGGGACACCCGACGGGCGGCCGTGGGCGGGGCGGCCCTGGCGGTACTGACCACGCCGGTGCTGCCGGCCGGGCTGCCGGTCCTGCTGGCGCTGGCCGGCCCGGCGCTGCTGGCCGCGCACCGACTTCGGCGGCCTACGGCCACTCCGGAGGTCGTCGAGGAGTCCCCGGTCTCGCCCGAGCCGGTGCCGGCCGGTCGGAAGGAGTCGTCGTGCTGATCGCGGTGATCGTGGCGCTGGCCGTCGGGACGTACACCTTCCGGGTCGCCGGGGTGCTGCTGCGGGACCGGCTGGACCTGCCCACCTGGGCCCGGCAACTGCTGCCGGTCGCCGCGGCGACCCTGCTGGCGGCCCTGGCCGCGACCGCGACCCTGACCGAGTCCGGTGCCTTCTCCGGCTGGGCCCGGCCGACCGGGGTGCTGGTGGGCGTGCTGCTGGCCTGGCGGCGGGCGCCGTTCGTGCTCGTGGTGATCGCCGCGGCGGCCACCACCGCCCTGCTGCGCCTGCTCGGGGTGCCCTGAGGCGCAGCCCGGGCCGGTGGTTCCAGACCGGTCGGTGATTCTAGACCGGTCGGTGATTCTAGACCGGGTCGCCGATGGAGACCCGGGGCTCCGGGGTACGCAGCTTGCGGAAGGTGATCGCCCGCATGATCGCGTAGAGGTACAGCGACCCCATCCGCTGGGTGGACTGCGGGTAGCGGGTCCGGACCAGCTTCTTGATCTTGCGCGAGATGAAGACCGAGTCGATCACTACACCGAGGGCCAGAGCACCCCACAGCAGGTTGGCGGCCAACCGGATGCCCGGGGGCATCGCCTGGTTGGACCCGATCAGCACGATCAGCGCGCCACCGAAGAACCAGGTGCCGACGGTACGCCGGGAGTCGACCACGTTGCGGGCCAGCAGCCGCTCCGGGCCCCGGTCACGGGGGCCACCCTCACGCCGGAACTCCGCTGACGCCTCGGCCCGCCGCTGCCGCCGCAGGGCCTTGGCCTCCTCCTTGCTCAGCGGCTTGGTCGTACCCGGTGGGCGACGGCCACTGCTGGGGCGCTTCGGCGTCTCACGCCCCTTGCTGGGGGTGTAGTTGCGCGGACGACCGGCCTCGGACTCCTCTTCCTCGGCCGGGGTCAGCGGCTCGGAGGCGGGGTCGACGAGGTCGGCGGACTTACGACGAAACAGCGACGGCACGCGGCAAGGGTAGCCAACGCGCCGTGGTCGCCGCACATCGCGGGTGCGACGGCCACGGGCGTGGTGTGGCAGGGATTACGGCCGCTCGACGTGGGCGCCGAGGTCGGCCAGCTTGGCCTCGAAGTCCTCGTAGCCCCGGTTGATCAGGTCGACGCCGTACACCCGGGAGGTGCCCTCGGCGGCCAACGCCGCGATCAGGTGGCTGAAGCCGGCCCGCAGGTCCGGGATGACCAGGTCGGCCGCGTGCAGCTTGCTCGGCCCGGCGATCACCGCGGAGTGCTTGAAGTTGCGCCGGCCGAAGCGGCACGGGGTGCCGCCCAGGCAGTCCCGGTAGACCTGGATGTTGGCGCCCATCGAGTTGAGCGCCTCGGTGTAGCCCAGCCGTTGCTCGTAGACCGTCTCGTGCACGATCGACAGGCCCCGGGCCTGGGTCAGCGCCACCACCAGCGGCTGCTGCCAGTCGGTCATGAACCCCGGGTGCACGTCCGTCTCCAGCGCGGTGGCCTGGAGTTCGCCGCCGGGGTGCCAGAAGCGGATGCCGCCCTCCTGGCCCGGCTGCCCCGGGCGCGGCGGGCGGGTGTCGGTGACCTCGTACTCGCCGCCGATCGAGCGGAACACGTTCAGGAAGGTCATCATGTCGGCCTGCTCGGCGCCGAGCACCTCCACGTGACCACGGGTGGCCAGCGCCGCCGCCGCCCAGCTCGCCGCCTCGATCCGGTCCGGGATCGGCCGGTGGGTGTAACCGTGCAGCTTCGGTACGCCCTGGATCTCGATCACCCGGTCGGTGTGCACCTTGATGATCGCGCCCATCTTCTGCAGCACGCAGATCAGGTCGATGATCTCCGGCTCCACGGCGGCGTTGCGCAGCTCGGTGACCCCCTCGGCCATCACCGCGGTGAGCAGCACCTGCTCGGTGGCGCCCACACTCGGGTACGGCAGGGCGAACTTGGTGCCGTGCAGGCCGTTCGGCGCGGACAGGTGCAGCCCTTCCGGGGTCTTCTCGACCGTCGCGCCGAACTCGCGCAGCGCCTGAAGGTGGAAGTCGATCGGTCGCGGCCCGATGTGGCAGCCGCCCAGGTCCGGAATGAAGGCGTGGCCGAGGCGGTGCAGCAGCGGCCCGCAGAACAGGATCGGGATCCGGCTGGACCCGGCGTGCACATTGATCTGGTCGGTGCTGGCGCTTTCCACGTTCGCCGGATCGAAGACCAGCTCGCCGTCCTCGACCCCGTCGCTGACCTTGACGCCGTGCAGCCCGAGCAGGCCCCGGACCACCTCCACATCACGGATCTTCGGCACGTCGAACAGCCGGCTGGGGCTGTCGCCGAGCAGGGCGGCGACCATCGCCTTGGAGACCAGGTTCTTCGCGCCGCGCACGCGGATCCGCCCCTGCAGGGGGGTGCCTCCGTGTACGACCAGGACGTCGTCGGTCAACGCAACCTCCAGCGCGTGCGTGCTGTCGTTTCGATGTGGGAACACCACGGGTCGCTACCCGGGCAACGGTCGCGCTCAAACTCACGCGGCACGTTTCTCGTCGCCCGGCAGCATAGCCCTCCGTGATGAGAATGGATCCCGTCACACCACATACGAGGGTATTTATCGGCGATCCGGCACTTTGGCGTACCAGGGTTGTTACTGAGGGTGATGGTGGTTCCGGGTCAGGCGCCGGGCAGGGCGAGCATCTGATCCAGGGCTGTACGGGCGTGGTGTGCGGTGTCGGGGTCGACCGTGATCTGGTTGACCACCCGGCCGGCGACCAGCTCCTCCAGCGCCCAGACCAGGTGCGGAAGATCGATGCGGTTCATCGTCGAGCAGTAGCAGACCGCCCGGTCCAGGAACATGATCTGCTTGTCCGGGTGGGCCAGGGCGAGCCGGCGTACCAGATTCAGTTCGGTGCCGATCGCCCACGCGGAACCGGCCGGCGCGGCCTCGACGGTCCGGATGATGTACTCGGTCGAACCGACCAGATCGGCGGCGTTGACCACCTCGTGCCGGCACTCCGGGTGCACCAGCACGTTGACCCCGGGGACCCGTTCCCGGACGTCGTTGACGCTCTCCAGGGTGAACCGCCCGTGCACCGAGCAGTGCCCTCGCCACAGGATCATGCGGGCGTCGCGGAGCTGCTCGGGGGTGAGCCCGCCGCCCGGCTTGTGCGGGTCGTAGAGCACACAGTCGTCCAGGGTGAAGCCCATCTCCAGTACGGCGGTGTTGCGGCCCAGGTGCTGGTCGGGCAGGAAGAGGACCTTCTCACCCTGCTGGTAGGCCCACTCCAGGGCCCGCTTGGCGTTCGACGAGGTGCAGACCACCCCGCCGTTGCGGCCGACGAAGCCCTTGATGTCGGCCGAGGAGTTCATGTAGGTCACCGGCACGGTCTGGGCCGCGATACCCAGGTCGGTCAGCACCTCCCAGGCGCTCTCGACCTGGGGCAGCGCCGCCATGTCCGCCATCGAGCAGCCGGCCGCCAGATCCGGCAGGACGACCCGCTGGGTGTCCGAGGTGAGGATGTCGGCGCTCTCGGCCATGAAGTGCACACCGCAGAAGACGATGTACTCCGCGTCCGGCCGGGCGGCGGCCTCGCGGGCCAGCTTGAACGAGTCGCCGGTCACATCGGCGAACTGGATCACCTCGTCGCGCTGGTAGTGGTGGCCCAGCACGAAGACCTTGTCGCCCAGGGCTGCCTTGGCCGCCCGGGCCCGCTCCACCAGGTCGGGGTCACTAGGTGCCGGAAGATCACCCGGACACTCCACGCCACGCTCGGTGGCGGGGTCGGCGCCGCGGCCCAGCAGCAGCAACGCGGTGGCGGTGTTCGAGGGCTCAACCCAGGTCGACGTCACGCCACCCATGGTCCCACAGCGGGACACGCGCGCAGCCCGCGCCGCTGTGGGCTGCCACACTGCCAGACATGCGCGTACTGCTCTGCCCGGACAAGTTCGCCGGCACCCTGCCCGCACCCCAGGTGGCCGCCGCCGTGGCCGACGGTTGGCGGCAGGTGGCCCCCGACGACGACCTGCTGGTCAGGCCGCTGGCCGACGGCGGCCCCGGCTTCCTCGACGTGCTCGCCGAGGCGCTGCCCGGGCGGCGGGTCCCGGTGGACACCCTCGACCCCCTGGGCCGTCCGACCGCCGGTGAGATCCTGCTCACCGACGAGGGCGCGACCGCCTGGCTGGAGAGCGCCCAGGCGTGCGGGCTGCACCTGCTGGACCCGACCGAACGCGACCCGAAGACGACCACCTCGTACGGGCTGGGGCTGCTGATCACCGCCGCGGTCGAGGCCGGGGCCCGCACGGTCGTGGTCGGGCTGGGCGGCTCGGGAACCAACGACGGGGGCGCGGGGATGCTCGCCGCGCTGGGGGCGGTGGCCCTGGACGACACCGGGGCCGCCCTGCCGTACGGGGGTGCCGCGCTGGCGGCGGTGGCCGCCCTCGACGGCACCCCCCGACTGCGCGAGGTACGCCTGATCGCCGCCACCGATGTCGACAACCCGCTGCTCGGCCTGCACGGGGCCAGCAACGTCTTCGGGCCGCAGAAGGGCGCAGACCGGGCCGACGTGCTGCTGCTCGACGCCGCGCTGCAACGCTGGGCCGAGGTGCTCCAGCAGCACCTGCCCGGCTGCCCCAGCGGATTGGGTGCGCTGCCCGGCGGGGGAGCGGCCGGGGGTATCGGGGCCGCCCTGCTGGCCCTCGGGGGCCGGTGCGAGTCCGGGATCGGGCTGGTCAGTCGGGCCGTCGACCTGAATGTCGCCCTCGACGAGGTGGATCTGGTCATCACCGGGGAAGGCAAGTTCGACCACCAGTCGCTGCGCGGCAAGGTGGTCGCCGGTGTCGCCGGTGCCGCCCGGGACCGGGGCGTACCGTGTGTCGTGCTCGCCGGTCAGGTGAGCACCGGGCGCCGGGAGGCGGCCTCGGTCGGGGTGACCGAGGCGTACAGCCTGGTGGAACACTTCGGCGGCGAGGAGCGCGGCGGCCTGGCCGCGGCGCTGGACCGCCCGGGGGAGGGGCTGCGGGCCCTGGGTGCCCGGTTGGCCCGCCAATGGAGCCGCTGACGGGTTCGGCACCGCTGCGGCTGGTCACGCCACCGGGTGGGCGGACCGCGAGCGGCCTACAATCGGAAACTGGACCACTGTGGGAATCGCTGACCGGCGACTGATGTTGGCCAGGGGAAGACCACACCTAACGCGCGCAGGGAGAATTCCACGTGACCACGCCAGCGCAGACCGAGTCGACCGAGGCCCAGGCCCCCACGTCCGTCGTCCTCACCGACGTCGCGGCGCAGAAGGTCAAGGCCCTGATCGAGCAGGAGGGCCGCGACGACCTGCGGCTCCGGGTCGCCGTGCAGCCGGGCGGCTGCTCCGGCCTGCGATACCAACTCTTCTTCGACGAGCGCTCCCTCGACGGTGACGTCGTCACCGACTACGACGGTGTAGAGGTCGTCGTCGACCGGATGAGCGCTCCCTACCTGGCCGGCGCCACGATCGACTTCGCCGACCGGATCGACGCCCAGGGCTTCACCATCGACAACCCCAACGCGGGCAACTCCTGCGCCTGCGGTGACTCCTTCAGCTGAGTCGATTTCACGACTGAGGGGGACGGTCCATCGGGCCGTCCCCCTCAGTCGTTCCTGGTCCCGGCGCAGGGCCGATGGCGAGGCTCCCGAGGATCTTGACCAGGGCCGGAGTCCGGGTCCGACGGAGTGGTCGGTCGGGGGCCGGAGGGCGATAGGCTGTCCGGGCTCTGCCGCCGACCCTGAGGGCTGCCATGAAGATCGCCGTGACCGGCTCGATTGCCACCGATCACCTGATGAGCTTCCCGGGTCGGTTCGCCGATCAGCTCATCGCCGACCAGCTGCACAAGGTGTCGCTCTCCTTCCTGGTGGACGACCTGGTGCTGCGCCGGGGCGGGGTGGCGGCCAACATCGCGTTCGGCATGGGGCAGCTGGGTATGCGGCCGGTGCTGCTGGGTGCCGTCGGCGCCGACTTCGCCGACTACCGCTCCTGGCTGGAGCGGCACGGGGTGGACTGTGACTCCGTGCACGTCAGCGAGGTGGCCCACACGGCCCGTTTCGTCTGCACCACCGACACCGACATGTGTCAGATCGCCTCCTTCTACGCCGGCGCGATGAGTGAGGCGCGCAACATCGAGCTGCGGCCGGTCGCCGAGCGCCTGGGCGGTCTCGACCTGGTGCTGGTCGGCGCCAACGACCCGGCGGCGATGCTGCGTCACTCCGAGGAGTGCCGGGAGCGCGGCTACCCGTTCGTCGCCGACCCCTCACAGCAACTCGCCCGGATGGACGGCGAGGATGTGGTGGGGCTGATCGACGGCGCCGAGTACCTGATGACCAACGACTACGAGAAGTCCCTGCTGCAGAGCAAGGCCGGGCTGAGCGACGACCAACTGCTGGACCGGGTCCGGATCCGGGTCACCACCCTGGGCAAGCACGGGGTGGAGATCGCGGGGAGGGAGATCGACCCGATCCACGTGCCGATCGCCCGGGAGGCCCAGGCGGTCGACCCCACCGGGGTCGGGGACGGCTTCCGCGCCGGCTTCTTCACCGCACTGTCCTGGGGGGTGGGGCTGGAGCGCGCCGCCCAGGTCGGTTCGCTGCTAGCCGCCCTGGTGCTGGAGACCGTCGGCACCCAGGAGTACCAGGTACGGCGGGACCTGTTCGTCAAGCGCCTGGCCGAGTCGTACGGCGACGAGGCGGCCGACGAGGTCCGTCCGCACCTGCTGCCCTGACGGTTGCCGGCGCGCGTCCGGGGTGCGTTGGTCTTCAACGATCTGCACAACGATCGCGGCGTCCCGCTGGTGCAGACCTACGCCATGCCGCCCGCCACCACCTGGGATCAGGTCCGGTCCGGAGTCGCCGGTCAGCTCGACGGATGGAACGAGGTCGGGGACTGCACCGACACCGGGTGTCGCCGATTCCCACCTGTGGCCCGACAACACCTTCCTGGTGATCGGCTCCGCCCGCGGCGCCAACCGCTGACAACGCGCCCTGTGGCGACGACCGCATGCCGGATCAGCGGGCATCACGTTGTTAACAGGGGGCCCCGCCTATGCGCGAGGCGTTAATAAGGTGCCCTTCCTTTTACTGTCGGCGGCGGACGTGGTGGGCGGAGCCGGTGGTGCCGAGGAACTCCTGGTCGCGCATCCGGCACCAGGCCGGAATGTCCACCGCCGCCGCCGGGTCGTCGGCCAGCACCCGCAGCACCGCGCCGACCGGAAGCTGCGGCAGCCGGCGGGCCAGCGCGATCACCGGCAACGGGCAGCGCTGACCGAGACAGTCGAGGACCTCGTCGGGTTCGGCGGTCACAGCCCGACCACCCCGGCCTCGGCCCGCAGGTCGGCGACGATGCCGGGCAGTTCGGCGAGGAACCGTTCCACCTCCGCCTCGGTGCTGCCGGAGTGCAGCGAGACCCGGACGTTGCCGTGCGAGAGCACCCCCATCGCCTCCAGGACATGCGAGGGTCGCAGGGTCGAGGAGGTGCAGGAGGAGCCGGACGAGACCGCGAAGCCGCGGCGGTCCAAGGCGTGCAGCAGCGCCTCACCGTCGACGTACAGGCAGGAGAAGGTCACCAGGTGCGGCAGCCGGTGCTCGGGATCACCGACCACCTCCACGTCCGGCACCTCGGCGGCCACCCGGGCCCGGATCCGGTCCACCAGGGGCGCCAGCCGGGCCGCCTGGGCCGCCGCGTCGGCCGCCGCCGCGCGCAGGCTGGCCGCCGCCGCGACCACCGCCGGCAGGTTCAGCGTGCCGGGGGTACGCCCCGACTCCCGCTCGTCGGCCGGCCAGGGCGACTCCCACCGGGTGCCCTTGCGGACCACCAGCAGCCCGACGCCGGGCGGGCCACCCCACTTGCGGGCGCTGGCGGTCAACACCGACCAGCCCTGCGGTATCGGCAGCCGCCCCACCAGCTGAGCGGCGTCGATGTAGAGCGGCACCCCCGCCTCGCCGCAGGCCGCCGACGCCGCCTCGACCGGCTGGATGGTGCCCACCTCGTGACTGGCCGCGATCAGGGCGGCCAGCGCCACCCCGGGGCCGGTTACCGCCCTGGACCAGGTCTCCAGATCCAGTCGGCCCAGCCGGTCCACCGGCACCTCGACGGCGACCCCTCCGCCCGCCGTGTGGCGCTGCGCGGCGTGCAGCACGGCGGAGTGCTCGATCGCGGAGTGGACCAGCACCTCACCGGCCCGTCGTCGCCCCAACAGGCCCCCGAGCACGGCGGAGTGGGCCGCGGTCGTACCGCTGCTGGTGAAGGAGAGCTCGTCGGGGCGTACCCCCAGGGTCTGCGCGGCGGCCTCGCGGGCGGCGTCGAGCAACTGACGGGCCCGCCGGGCGGAGGTGTACAGGCGGTCGGGGTCGGCCCACCCGTCATCGAGGGCGGCAAGTAGCGCCTGCCGGGCGACCGGGTGCAGCGGCGCGGCGGTGGCCGCGTCCAGGTAGACCGGGGATGGAATCACATCTACCTACGCTATCGCCCCCGGCCGCGACAAGATCCCCCATCCGGGGGCGGACAGTGACCCCAACCGGGTCGAGCCCGTCATGGTCGAGTAATCTGCGACCGTCGGTGACGCCTTTGCCGCTGGTGTGGCGGCTCCGCTCGGCGGAGCCGGCCAGATCGAAAAAGACACCGCGGCGCGCTAGGGAGGCAGGACCAGGTGGTCGCAAGGAGTTCGGAGGTACGGCCGACGGCCGTACGGCGCAGCGCATCTCCGCCAGCCGGTGCGCGGCGGGGGCGTCGTGCCGGGCGTCTCGCCGGGCTCGGATTCGGTGGGGCGGCGCTGCTGGTCCTGCTCACGGGCTGTGATGTCGGAGCGGCGTTCGGGGGCTTCGGCTGGCCGCAGGGTGGCATCACCCCGGAGGCCCGGCAGATGTACGACCTGTGGATCGCCTCGTGCATCGCGGCGCTGGCGGTCGGCGTCTTCGTCTGGGGCCTGATCTTCTGGTGCGTGGTGCGGTACCGCAAGCGCGGTAACGAGCTGCCGGTGCAGACCCGCTACAACCTGCCGATGGAGTTCCTCTACACCATCGCCCCGGTGCTGATCGTCGCGGTGCTGTTCTACTACACCGCGGTCGTGCAGACCGACGTGGTGAAGACCAGCCGCAACCCCGACGTCACCGTCGAGGTGGTCGCCTTCAAGTGGAACTGGCAGTTCAACTACCGCGACGGCCAGGGTGTGGACGCCAACACCACCGCCTCGGTGCTGGGCACCAGTGAGGTCATCCCGATCCTGGTGCTGCCGAGCAACCGGTCCATCCGGTTCGAGGAGACCAGCAAGGACGTCATCCACTCGTTCTGGGTGCCGGAGATGCTGTTCAAGCGGGACGTCTTCCCGGGCAGCATCCGCAACGTCTTCGAGGTCTCCTCGCTGGAGTCCGAGGGTGCCTACGTGGGCCGGTGCGCCGAGCTGTGCGGTAGCTACCACGCCTTCATGAACTTCGAGCTGCGGGTCGTCTCGCCGGAGAACTTCGACCGCTTCCTCGCGGCCAAGCAGGACGGTGCCACCACCCAGGAGGCGTTGACCGCGATCGGCGAGGAGCCGTACGCGATCACCACCAAGCCGTTCGAGACGCGGCGTACCCAGGACAACTTCAACCAGGGCAGCGCGCCGCTGGGCGCGGGAAGCTGAGGCGGCGGCCATGAAGACCGAGTGGCGCATCTTCTTGACCATTGCCGCGTTCCTGCTCTTCGCATGCTTCCTGTACGGCGGCTGGACCTGGGCCGACTCGGGTGGCCGCGTGGAGTGGATCGGCACGGTGGCTCTGCTGCTGTCGTTCCTGCTCTGCTCGATGTGCGGTGGCTTCTTCTGGTTCGTCTCCCGCCGCATCGACCTGCGCCCGGAGGACCGGCCGGACGCTGAGATCGCCGACGGTGCGGGCGAGATCGGCTTCTTCAGCCCCGGCAGCTACTGGCCCTTCGCCCTGGCGCTGGCCGCCACGATCGCCGGCCTGGGCCTGGTGTTCTGGCAGATGTGGCTGCTCGGCCTCGGCGCGGTAGCGGTCATCTTCGCCGCCTGCGGCCTGCTGTTCGAGTACTACACCGGCACCCGCCGCACCGCCGAACACTGACCCACCCTCTCTCCGACACCACGAAGGCCCGCCTCCCCCCAGGGAGGCGGGCCTTCGCACATCCACACCTTTCCCCGGCGCCCCGCCCGTGTCCGGCGTCCCCGCCCTGTCCCGCCCCATCCCACCCCACCCCGGCCCGGCCCCGCGTCCTTGCCCCGCCTCTTCCGCCCCGCGTGTCGGCGGGCAGGCACGCCCTCGCGCCGTCGATCTTGCACTTTCAGTCGCCTTTATGCCCGCATATGAGGCTTTTGCGGAGACAGAAAGTGCAAGATCGGAGCGGCAGCGGAGGCGCGGAGGCGGGCGGAGCGCGGGGTGTGGCGGAGGGCGGGGTGGGTGAGCGCGTGGGGGTGAGTGCCTGCGTCGGGGGTGGGGTGGGTTAGGCGGCTTGGCGGGGGGTGGTGTGGGGGAGGAGGGTGCGGGTGATCGGGGGGAGGGCGGCTAGGAGGAGGGCGGTGCCGCAGCGGGTGCAGGCCAGTTCGGGGCAGGCCGAGCCGTGGCCGTCGAGGCAGGGAGGGGCCTCGAAGAGTTGGCGGTCCCCGCAGGTGTCGCAGTGCAGCTCGCGCTCGGCCATGATGACTCCTCCGTTCGGCTGGGCCGCGACTGTGCCTGCCGCCCGGCGGGACGCTCGGGCCGGCCGTCGCGGCGACCACCGCCGACGATCGTGGGAATTACTCGCCTGTAGCTTCCCACGCGGCCCTGACACTTCTGCCGCAGCCCACCACCGTGACCAGGCCAGCCAGTGCACCCCCCCGCAGCCCGCTGCGGATCACCCGCAGCCTGAGCGGGAAGCGCCGGGGTCAGGCGGTGCGGGCGACCTCGATCCAGCGGTCCAGGGTGCGGGCGGCGGCGCCGGAGTCGATCGACTCGGCGGCCCGTTCCAGGCCGGGGCGCAGCGCGGTGGCCAGGTCACCGTCCAGCGGTCCCTGGGTGGCCAGCGCCGCGGCGGCGTTGACCAGGACGGCGTCGCGTACCGGGCCGGGCTCACCGGCCAGCAGGCGACGGGCCACCTCAGCGTTGTACGCGGCGTCACCGCCACGCAGGTCGGCCAGGGTGGCCCGGGGTACCCCCAGGTCGGTCGCGTCGACCACGGCCTGCCGGACGGTGCCGCCCTGGGCTACCCAGAACCGGGTGGGCGCGGCCGTGCTGAACTCGTCCAGGCCGTCCTCACCGCGCATCACCAGCACGGAGTCGCCCCGGGCGGCGAACACGGCGGCCATCACCGGAGCCATCGTGGCGTCGAAGCAACCGACCGCACCGGCCCGGGGACGTGCCGGATTGGTCAGCGGGCCGAGGAAGTTGAAGGCGGTCGGCACCCCCAGTTCCCGGCGTACCGGGCCGGCGTGGCGCATCCCGGGGTGGAACCGGGCGGCGAAGCAGAAGCCGATGCCCACCTCGGCCACACACCGGGCCACCTGCTCGGGGCCGAGATCCAGCGGTACGCCGAGGAACTCCAGCAGGTCGGCGGTGCCGCAGGAGGAGGAGGCCGCCCGGTTGCCGTGCTTGACCACCGAAACCCCGGCACCGGCGACCACCAGGGCGGTCATCGTGGAGATGTTCACCGTGTGAGCTAAGTCCCCGCCGGTGCCGACCACGTCCAGGGCGCCGACGCGTACCTGCTCGGGCAGTTCGACCGGGACGGCGCGGCTCAGCATCGCCTCCACCAGCCCACCCACCTCGGCCGGTGTCTCGCCCTTGGCCCGCAGGGCCACCGCGAACCCGGCGATCTGGGCGGGGGCCGCCGAGCCGGACATGATCTCGCCCATCGCCCAGGATGTGTCGGCGGCGGAGAGTTCCTCCCCGCGCAGCAGCGCGGTGAGCAGGTGCGGCCAGGTCCGTTCGCCCATAGCGGGCCTCCCGAGCAGACGAGTGCGGGTGGGGGACCGGCGCCGGCTCCTCCGGCGCCGTGGCGGTGCCGGTGTGATGCCTCAGGCGGGGGTGTGGGTCCGCAGCAGCTCGGTGACCGTGGCGGCCGCGGTCACCGGGTCGAGGGGGTGCACCAGGGTGGCGTCTACCTCGGCGTACGCGGCGAGCCAGCGATCCGCGGCGCGGGCGATCACCACGCAGGTCGGGGGGGCCTTCTCGAAGTCGTCCTTGATCTGCCGGGCGATGCCGATGCCACCACCGGGGGAGGCCTCACCGTCGAGCAGCATCAGGTCGATCTCGTAGTCGTCGACCAGCCGGACGCACTCGGCGTAGGTGGACGCCTCGACGAACTCGATGCGCAGATCGGCCGCGGGGCGGGTGCCGACGGCGAGCCGCATCCGGTCCCGTACCTGTGGGTCGTCGCTGTAGAGCAGGACGGTGCACAGACGATCGCTCATGCCGACACTCCGCTTCGCTTCCTGCCGCTCGCCACCGAGGACCGCGGCGAGCCGGGTGACCCGCCCGCTGATGGCTTCGAGACGGCTTTCACCTCGTAGCTGCGTGGCCGATCGTACCGGTCGGGGTGCCCTGCACCGCACGCCCCCCGCTGAGGTGACAGGTCAGCCGGCGGCCTCGGCGGCGCGTTCGCGGGCCTCCTGACGGTCCAGGTCGCGGTCGACCCGCCGGGCCTCCCGTTCGGCGTGCCGCATCCACTGCACGACCAGTACGGCGAGCATCGTCACACTGACGAACTCGCCACCGGCCCACAGGATGCCCCCGGCGAGCACCTGGTCCTCCCAGGGATCGGCCCAGCTCAGCCCCAGGGAGGGGTACCAGTCGCCGCCGAAGAGGGTCGAGCTCTGCATGATGGTCAGGCCGAGCACGGTGTGGAACGGCACCGACAGCAGCATCAGCAGGGCCCGGGCCGGGTACGGCCAGCGGCCCGGCAGCGGGTCCAGGCCGAGCAGCGGCCAGAAGAACACGCAGCCGGTCATGATGAAGTGCGCGTGGACCAGCTCGTGCGCCCAGACGTGTTCCAGGGTGTAGCGGTACAGGTCGGTGAAGTAGAGCGCGAACGGGTTGACCACGAAGATGGCGAAGGCCACCAGCGGGAAGGTGTAGATCCGCGCGATCCGGCTGTGCACCACCGCCAGCAGCCGCTTGCGGGGCACCGGCGGCAGGGTCCGCAGGGCCAGGGTCACCGGGGCACCCAGGGCCAGGAAGATCGGCGAGATCATGGACAGCACCATGTGCTGGACCATGTGCACCGACAGCAGGGTGGTGTCGTAGGCGTGCAGCCCGCTGAGGGCGACCGAGGCGATGCCGCCGAGGCCGGGCCCGAGGAAGAAGACCGTACGCGCGATCGGCCACCGGTCGCCGCGTATCCGCAGGCGGTGCACCCCGTAGAGGTAGAGGCCGGCGGCCAGCACCAGGACCACGGCCAGCCAGTTGTCCAACTTGGCCTCGGTGAACACCGTGGTCACCGAGAAGGGTGGCGGGGTGGCCTCGGCGGCCAGCGTCGCGGCCCCACCCGGGCCGGTCAGGCCCGCCGTGAGCTGCGGCGCGGCCGGTACGGCCGGGAAGATCGGATCGACGTGCAGCACGCCAATCAGCCTAGGTCAGGCGAACCGGACGGTACCGATCGGGCCATCTGTACCTGGGTTTGGCCACCCCGCTGATCGCCTGCCGTGGTCAAGGGCAATAATGACCGCGTGACTGCGGCCCCAGCCATTGACAAGAGCCGGATCCACTCTCTGACGCGTCCCAACATGGTCAGCGTCGGGACGATCGTCTGGCTCTCCAGTGAACTCATGTTCTTCGCGGCGTTGTTCGCGATGTACTTCTCCATCCGCGCGGCGGCGCCGGAGCAGTGGGAGAAGCACACTGCGGTACTCAACGTCCCGTACGCGACGACCTTCACGGCGATCCTGGTGCTCTCCTCGATCACCTGCCAGATCGGTGTGTTCGCGGCGGAGCGGGGTGACGTGCACGCGCTGCGGCGCTGGTTCACGATCACCTTCGTGATGGGCCTGATCTTCGTGATGGGCCAGGCGAACGAGTACCGCGAGCTGGTGCACCACGGCATCAAGATCAACGAAGACGGCTACGGCTCGATGTTCTACCTGACCACCGGCTTCCACGGCCTGCACGTGATCGGTGGACTGATCGCCTTCGTGATCTTCATGATCCGTACCACGATGGGCCGGTTCACCCCGGCGCAGGCCACCTCGGCGATCGTCGTGTCGTACTACTGGCACTTCGTCGACGTCGTGTGGATCGGGCTCTACGCCATGATCTACTGGCTCCAGTGATCTTGGCGCCCGCGCGCCGTCGCTCCACCCCCTGAGACAAGGTCCAAACCGGTTAAGGACACAGCTCATGACTTCTGACAACGACCGCCGACGCGGTCTGCTCGCGCGGCTGCGCGGGCGGCCCGTGGCGCGCAGCAGGGGCCGCCGTCGGCTGGGCGCCGCGGTCCGGCTGGTGGCCGCGTTGATGCTCGCCGGCGGCGCGTACACGCTTCTCGCTCCGAGCGCGTCGGCGCAGGACAACCCGCCCTTGAGCGGTGCCGCCGCCGACGGCAAGGCGCTGTTCGACGTGAGTTGTGTGACCTGTCACGGTCGCAACGCGCAGGGGGTCGAGGGGCGCGGGCCGAGCCTCATCGGCGTCGGCGCGGCCTCGGTCGAGTTCCAGGTCAGCACGGGCCGGATGCCGATGGCTCGGCAGGAAGCCCAGGCGCAGCGCAAGCCCGAGGTGTTCAACCCCGACGAGATCGACCAGCTGGCCGCGTACGTGCAGCAGCTGGGTGGCGGTCCGACCATGCCGGCCGGTGACAACCTGCACGCCGACGGCAATGTCGCCCTCGGTGGCGAGCTGTACCGGATCAACTGCGCGCAGTGCCACGCCTTCAGCGGCGGCGGCGGTGCCCTCTCCTCCGGCAAGTACGCGCCGAGCCTCTCGCCGGCCACCGATCGGCAGATCTACGCCGCGATGCTGAGCGGACCGCAGAACATGCCGGTGTTCGGCGACAACCAGATCACCCCGGAGCAGAAGGCGGACATCATCGCCTACATCCAGAAGTCGTTGAACAACGACGCCGACCCGGGCGGTCTGTTCAACCTGGGCCGCTACGGCCCCTCCACCGAGGGTGTGGCGATCTTCCTGGTCGGCATGGTCGCGCTGGTCTTCGCCAGCTTGTGGATCGCAGGCAAGTCGTGATCGAGCTGATCTCCCGAGTCAGTGCTGTGGTGCCGCCACGGGCCGGTGCCGAGCGGAGCGAGGTGGCGGCATGAGCACCCACACGGCCCACCCGGGCCACGAGCAGGTCGACGTGCACGACCCTCGGCTGAGTCAGTTCGACATCGTCCGTGAGGGCGCCCGCCGCGACGACATCGAGATCGTCCACTACGAGCAGCAGGTGCTGCCGGGCAGCAAGGCCGAGCGCCGGCTGGTCCGTACGGTAGCCGCGATGTTCCTGCTCACCGGCCTGGCCGCGACGGCCTTCCTGGTGGTCTACATCTGGTGGCCGTGGGAGTACGAGATGGGTCGCGGGGGCGACAAGCTCTACACCCCGCTGCTCGGTCTGACCCTCGGTGTGGCCCTGCTCGGACTGGGCTTCGGCATTCTCACCTGGGGCAAGAAGCTGCTGCCCAAGGAGGTGTCGATCCAGGATCGGCACGAGGGCGCGGTCTCCAGCGACGACCAGCGGATCACCGGGCAGACCATGGCCTACATGGCCGACGAGCTGGGCGTCAAGCGTCGTCCGCTGCTCGGTGTGTCGCTGCTGGCCGGCCTGGCGCCGGTCGGTGCGGTCGCCGCAGCGCCGCTGGTGGGTGGATTGATCTCCAACCCGCACAAGAACAACCAGATGATGACCACCGGGTTCAGCCCGCAGGACGGTCAGAAGATCCGACTGGTACGCGAGGACGGCCGCCCGATCCGGCCGGCGGACATCAGCGCCGGTGGCCAGATCACGGTCTTTCCCGGGATCGAGCACGGGGTGAGCAACCTGCACGCCGACTCGCCCACCCTGCTGATCCACCTGCGCGAGGCCGACGCGGAGATGTCGCGCCGCAACAACGAGCGGGTGGGGCACGGCGGCTACATGTGGGGCAACTACGCCGCCTACTCGAAGATCTGCACGCACGCCGGCTGCCCGGCGAGCCTGTACGAGGAGCAGACCAACCGGCTGCTCTGCCCGTGCCACCAGTCGCAGTTCCTGATCACCGACAACGCCAAGCCCATCTTCGGCCCGGCCAGCCGGCGACTGCCTCAGCTGCCCATCGAGGTGGACGCTGAGGGCTACTTCGTGGCGAAGTCCGACTACACCGAAGCTGTCGGGCCCGACTTCTGGGAGCGGCCGTGAAGCGGCGCAAGTTTGACATGGCAGCGTTGCCCGGCAAGACCGGCCGGGCGGTCGACGAGCGCTTCCAGGTGGCTACCCCGCTGCGCCGGCTGCTGAACAAGGTCTTCCCGGACCACTGGTCCTTCCTGCTCGGCGAGATCGCGCTCTTCTCGTTCATCGTCCTGCTGCTGACCGGTGTCTTCCTGACCTTCTTCTTCGAGCCGGCGATGACCGAGGTCATCTACAACGGCAGCTACGCCCCGCTGCGGGGCACCCCGATGTCGGCCGCGTACGCCTCGACCCTGGACATCTCGTTCGACGTCCGGGGTGGCCTGATCATGCGGCAGATGCACCACTGGTCCGCGCTGCTGTTCATGGCCGCGATCGTGGTGCACATGCTGCGGGTCTTCTTCACCGGCGCGTTCCGCAAGCCGCGGGAGACCAACTGGATCATCGGTTCGCTGCTGTTCTGGGTCGGCTTCCTGGCCGGCTTCACCGGCTACTCGCTGCCGGACGACGGCCTGTCCGGCACCGGTCTGCGGATCGCCTCGGCGATCATGCTGTCCATCCCGGTGATCGGCTCCTGGGTGACCTCCTCGGTGTTCAGCGGGGAGTTCCCCGGCACGATCATCATCAGCCGGTTCTTCATCGCCCACGTGCTGCTCGTACCGGGTCTGCTGGTCGCGCTGATCAGCGCCCACCTGGGGCTGGTCTTCAAGCAGAAGCACACCCAGTGGCCGGGCCCGGGCCGGACCAACGGCAACGTCGTCGGCGAGCGGATGTTCCCCCGGTACGCGATCAAGCAGGGCGGCTTCTTCATGGTCGTCTTCGGCGTGATCGCGCTGATGGGCGGTCTGTTCCAGATCAACCCGGTCTGGCTGTTCGGCCCGTACGAGGCCTGGGTGGTCTCCGCGGCCAGCCAGCCCGACTGGTACGTCATGTTCCTCGACGGCTCGACACGGTTGATGCCGGACTGGGAGATCTTCATCCCGATCGGCGAGGGTTATGTGATTCCGCCGTTGTTCTGGCCGACCGTGGTGCTACCCGGCATCCTGGTGATGCTCTCCCTGTTCTATCCGTTCATGGAGGCGCGTTACCTGAAGGACTACCGCAGCCACAACCTGCTCCAGCGTCCCCGGGACGTGCCGTTCCGCACCGCCCTGGGCATGATGGCCATCACCTTCTACGTGATCCTGACGCTGACCGGTGCGAACGACGTCATCGCCGACAAGTTCCAGATCAGCCTGAACGCGATGACCTGGGCCGGCCGGATCGGTCTGCTGATCCTGCCGCCGGTGGCGTACTACCTCACCTACCGCATCTGCCTGGGTCTGCAGCAGCACGACCGGGAGGTGCTGGCCCACGGCGTGGAGACCGGCATCATCCGACGGCTGCCGGACGGTCGGTTCGTCGAGGTGCACCAGCCGCTCAGCTCGGGCGGCGAGCACGGCGAGCTGCCGTACGTCGGTTGGGTCGTGCCGAAGAAGATGAACCGGCTGGGGGCCCTCGGCCCGGCCATCCGGGGCTTCTTCTACCCGATCGAGAAGCCCGCTGAGGCGCCGGTCTCCCCGGGACACCCCCCGGTCGAGTCCCGCGCCGAGCGGGAGGAGATCGGCAGCGGAGACAGCCGCAGCTGAGTAGAACCGCATAGTGGTACGTGGCGCCCGTCGGATGATTCCGGCGGGCGCCACGCCCGTATTCGGCCTTCTCCCGCCTCGGCGGAGCTTCCCGCCCCTCACCGGGACGCAGGAATAACCCCGGTCAGCCGGGTATCCGTGCGGTCCAACGTCTCAACGGGGAGGAAGCATGTTGGGTATCAAACGCCTCGGCCTGCTGGCCGCACTGGTGCTGGTGGGAGTCGCGCCCGCCGCAGCAGCGCAGGCAGCACAGCCGTCGGAGCAGGACACCCAGTACCTGCAGGCGATCCACCAGGTCAACCTCTACGAGGTGAAGGCCGGTGAGCTGGCGCAGAAGAAGGCACAGGACCAGCAGGTCAAGGACCTCGCGCAGATGATCGTCACCGATCACAAGGACCTCGACCAGCAGGTGAAGGACCTGGCCGGGCAGCTGAACGTCCAGTTGCCGAAGGAGCCCACTCCTGATCAGCGGACGGCTCTGGACCAGCTGAACAACGCCAGTGGTGAGGAGTTCGACCGGCTCTGGGTGACCCAGGGTCTGGCCGGTCACCTGCAGGCCATCCAGGCCACCCAGACGGAGATCTCGCAGGGCACCGAGGCCCAGGTGGTCCAGCTGGCGCAGACCGCCCTGCCGGTCCTGCAGGCGCACTACGACGCCCTGGTGCAACTGGCTGAGGCACTCGGCATCCCGGTGCCGCAGGCCAGCGCCAGCGCCAGCGGCACGCCCAGCCCGGGCGGCACCACGCCGACTCCAGGTGGCACCACGCCGGCTCCGAGTGGGACCTCCACCGAGGAGTCCCCGGCTCCGGGCGGCACCATCACCGAAACCCCGGTGCCGCAGCAGAGCTGACGCCCGACGGTACGCAAAGCCGGCCCAGCCCACCCCGGCTGGGCCGGCTCGCCCGTGCGCCCCACCGCCTCTCTGCGCCCGACCGCCCCCGCCCATCTGCGGCGATCTTGCACTTTCTGTCGGTGCAAAGCCGGATGAAGGGTGCATTTCGGCGACCAAAAGTGCAAGATCGCGGGATTCAAGGAGGGAGGGGCGGGGAGGGTGGGAGGGGGAGGGGTGCGGGGTTAGTCGGCGCCGGCTAGGCCGATGGCGAAGGCTTCTTCCAGGTCGTGGCGGGAGTAGGCGCGGAAGGCGATGTGGGACTCGGTGTTGAGCACCCCGGGCACCTTGGAGATGCTGCCCGCGATCACCTGGGCGATCTGGTCGAACTCGCGGACCCGGACCATGGCGATCAGATCCACGTGCCCGGCCACCGAGTAGACCTCACTCACCCCGGGCAGATTCGCCAGGGCCTCGGCCACCTCGGGAATCGCGTCGGTGGCGCAGTCGATCAGCACGATCGCGGTGATCACTGGAGGTTCTCCGTTCGTCGGTGTTCCAGGCCCATGCTAGGGCCCGCGAGACGGGTCAGCCGCAGGGACGGTGAGGTCGTCGTCCACCCGGATCACCTCGTGCAGCCGCTCGTCGGCGTCGACCGTGGCGCCGGGCCAGAGCACGCAGCGGGTCACCGTTCCGCGTACGGTGGCCCCGGCTCCGATCACCGACTGGTGGCAGTCGCCGGTGACGGTCGCGGTGGGATCGATCAGGCTGGTGTCCCCGGCGGCGTGCAGGTTAGCGGCCAGGTAGTCGGCCGGGGTGCCGGTGTCGTAGAAGGTGCCCCGGTAGGGGACCACGGTCAACCGGCCGGCGGCCTCGGCCGGCCGCCAGAGGGCCCGGACCAGGTCACCGAAGGTCGGCGGCAACTGCCGGACCAGTCGCCAGGGCAGCAGCGAGAAGCCGGTGAACAGGTGCCCGTCGAAGGTGCCCGGTGCCTTCGGGTCGAGGGCCGGCTGGCCCAGCAGGCGTACGGAGTCGCCGTCCCAGCCGTGCAACAGTGCCGCGATGTCCGGCCCGGGTGACGAGGTCGGGTCGGCCAGGTAGGCGTCCGCGTTCCCGACCAGTACCCCTCGACCGGCGATCCAGTCTCGCAGGTTGCCCACCCCGCCCGCGGTGCCGAGGGGGGACCCCTGTTCCACGGAGAGGTGGGCTCGGGTGCCGACCCGGTCGACCACCTGGTCACCCAGGTAGCAGGCGTTGACGGCGACCCGCTGTGGCCCGGTCAGGCCCAACCCGGCGAGCCGGGCCAGCGCGCGATCCAGCAGCGACACGTTGCCCACCGGGCAGAGCGCCTTGGGTAGCCGTTCGGTCAGCGGGCGCAACCGGGTGCCCTCTCCGGCGGCCAGCACGATCGCGCACAACTCCCCGTCGTACCGGGCGACCGGCTCGGAGCCACCACCGGACAGGCTGGAGACCGGCGGGTGGGTCACGGGAGGGTGTCCGGCAGGGGTGGCGGGAACTGTCCGGCCAGGGGGCCGATGTCGTAGTAGGCGAGCAGTCGCGCGGTGGGCCAGGTCAGCTTGGGCAGGTCGTCCAGGGGGTGCCAGGCGGCCTCGAAGACCTCCGCCCCGTCCACCGTCAGGGTGGTGCTCGACGCCGGCACCTCGGCGATGAAGACCATGTCCACCCAACCCTTGGCGTGGACGACCGCGTTGGGGGTGGCCGGGGTCAGCCGGGTGGGCGGCAGTCGTACCCCGGCCTCCTCGTGCAGTTCGCGGGCCGCGCCCACCGCGGGGTTCTCGCCGCGTTGCAGCAGCCCGGCCGGCAGCGACCAGCCCCGGCCCGGCGGCTGGCGCAGCAGCAGCAGCCGACCCGCTCCCTCGGCCTCGCTGTCATGCACCAGGGTGACCGCCCCGACGATGTACTTCGGCACGGCCAGGCGCACCAGCCGACGTCGCACCGGCAGGGGTAGCCGGTAGAAGATCTGGTAGACGGCGGCGCGACCGATGCGACGCGAGCGGGGGATCATGGCTTCAGGCTAGTGGCCCCGAGACCCCTTCGCGCCCGGGGAGCCCGGCACGTCACTGTCCGTGCCTACCTCACTGTCGATGGTCGACAAGGTCGATGAGTTGGCGTACGACGGCGTCCGGTTCGAGGACCCGGTCGAAGACCGCGACCAGCAGGGTCTCCAGGTCGGGGTAGCCGAGTTCCTCTGACAGTCGCAGCAGCGGCAGGTCGCTGGCCAGCCCTCGGTTGTGCTGACGCAGCGCCAGCCCGATGGTGGCCCGGCCCAGCCGGACCTTGTCGCTGATCGAGATGCCCGGCTCGCTGTGCTCGGCGAACCAGCGGTTGATCTGCATCTGGGCGTGCGGCGACTTGACGAAGCCGAGCCACTCGCGGCGCGGGCCCCGGGGGGCCACCTCCGCGTCCAGGGAGCATTCCTCGTCGGTCTCGGTGAAGATCTCCACCACGTCGCCCTCCTCCAGGGCGGAGGAGAGCGGCACCAGCCGACCGTTGACCCGGGCGGCCAGACATCGCTCGCCCCGGTCGGTGCCCAGTTCGTAGGCCAGGTCGACCGGGGTGGCCCCGGCCGGCAGGACGATCTGCCGGCCCTCGGCGACCACCTGGATCTGGGCCTCGGCCAGGTCGCTGCGCAGCGATTCCAGGAACTGGGCCGGGTCGGCCGCGTCCTGCTCCCAGTTCAGTACCCGGCGCAGCCAGTCGAGTTGTTCCGCGCAGGCCGTCGGGGTCGCGCCGGGGCGGGGGAAACGGAAGTCGGCCGCCACCCCGTACTCGGCTGAGCGGTGCATCTCCTCGGTGCGGATCAGCACCTCCACCGTCCGGTTCCGGGGGCCGCAGACGCTGGTGTGCAGGGAGCGGTAGAGGTTGTTCTTCGGTGAGGCGATGAAGTCCTTGAACCGGCCGGGTACCGGCCGCCAGAGGCCGTGGATGGCGCCGAGGGCCGCGTAGCAGTCGGTGGCCGGACCGTCCACCACGACGGTGATGCGGGGCAGGTCGTACGGTACGGCGTGGCCGCCGGCCACGGTGTCCTTCCAGATCGAGTAGAGGTGCCGGGGCCGGGGGGCCACGTTTGCGTCGACCCGGCTGCGCCGCAGCGCCACCTTGGCCTTGGCCACCACGTCGGCCAGGTAGTTGTCCCAGCCGGGGCGGTCGTGCACGTGGCGGGCGATGCGGGCGTGCTCCTCCGGCTCCAGGTGCATCAGCACCACGTCGTCCAGTTCCCGTTTGAGGGTCTGGATGCCCAGCCGGTCGCAGAGGGGCACCAGCACCTCAAGGGTCTTGCGGGCGATGCGTTCCCGCGAGGCCGCCGAGCGTACGCCCAGGGTGCGCATGTTGTGCAGCCGGTCGGCCAACTTGATGATCAGCACCCGGACGTCCTTGCCGGCCGCGATGATCATCTTTCGGATGGTCTCCGCCTCGGCGGCCTGGCCGTAGAACGCCTTGTCGAACTTGGTCACCCCGTCGACCAGGTGGGCCACCTCGTGGCCGAAGTCCTCGGCCAGGGCCTGCAAGGTGTAGCGGGTGTCCTCCACGGTGTCGTGCAGCAGCGCCGCCACCAGGGTGGTGGTGTCCATGCCCAGCTCGGCGCAGATCTGCGCGACCGCCAGGGGGTGGGTGATGTACGGCTCCCCGCTCTTGCGGAACTGACCGCGGTGCATGTTCTCCGCGATGGTGTACGACCGGCGCAGCACCGCCGGGTCGGCACCCGCGTGGATGCTGCGGTGGGTGCGGACCAGGTGGCCCACCGGTTCGGTGTCGTTGGTCGGCCAGGTCAGCAGCGACCGGAGGCGGCGGGCGAGCGGCAGTTCACCTGGCTGGGCGGGAAGTGCGCCCCGCAGGGCGCCGCCGCGTCCGGCGTCGACGTCCACGTGGGACACCCCCTCACTTCCGCTCCGGCAAGCCGGCGGATCGACAACCGGGAGCAGTACCTCGAAACGGGCAGGACTGCACTCCCATAACAGACTAAGTGAGTCGACGTAGTCCGATCGGACAGTTGCTCATGGGCGTTCGGACCAGAGTTGATGGGACGCTCCGCTTTCGGCCTTGGTCAACAGGTCACGGAAGCGACCCGCGCCGCGCACCGGGGAGGCCCAACCGGCCGACATCTCCACCAGCCGGGTCTCCGGTCGCTCCAGCCAGGACAGGATCCGTTCCGACTCCTCCGGGGTGGCTGCGGGGACCGGACCGTGCCCGGCCGACACCGTCTCGGCGGTCGCCCGGATGACGGCCAGGGTGGGTCGAGGATGGATCCCGGGTGGACTGACCCCCGCCCCGGCTAGTCGACCGTGCCGGACCAACGCCAGCTCCCAGCCGCCGCCGTCGGCCGGTCGGGCGGCGGCCAGCTCGGCGATCCCGGTCAGGGCGGCCAGCCGCTGCATGCGTACGGTCGCCCGCAGCACCGCCGCCAACCGGGACCGCAGCACGGCCGCCTCCTCGTAGCGCTGCCCGGCGGCCAGGGTCTCGATCCGGGCCAGCAGGGCCTCCACCACCGGCTGGACGTCGCCGGTGGTGGCCTCGGCGAACGGGGTGACCGCCACGGAGTCGTACTCCTGGGGGGTGATCCGGTGCTCGCAGGGTGCCGGGCAACGACCCAGCTCCGCCAGGGCGCAGGCCGGGGTGACCGTACGCAGGGACAACCGGTGGGTGCACTGGCGCAGCGGCACCGCGTCGTGAAAGCCGGCGGCGGCCAGCTCCGCGGCCCGCCGGGAGGAGAAGGGCCCCAGGTAGGCGCGGTCCTGGGGGGAGATCTCCCGGACCACGGACAGTCGGGGGTACGGCCCGTCGGTCAGCTTCAGCCAGACCACCCGCTCCGGAAACTTCGACCGCCGGTTGTACGGCGGCGCGTGTGCCCCGATCAGCCGCAGCTCACGGACCTCCGCCTCCAGCGAGTGGGCGCACTCCAGGGCCTCGACCCGTTCGGCAGCGGCCAGCATCTCCGAGATCCGGGCCCGCTTCTCCGCCGCGGTGAAGTAGCTGCGCACCCGGGTGGCGATGTCCCGTGAGGTGCCGACGTAGAGCGGACGGTCGTCGGCGGCCCGGAAGATGTAGACCCCGGGGGAGCGGGGCAGCCCGTCGGCCAGGTGACGTTTGCGGCGCTGGGTGGGGGTGACCGCCCGGGTGAACTCGATGGCCTCGCCGATGGTGTCGACCCGGTGCCCGCCGAGCCGCCCGATCAGCCCGTGCAGCACGTCGACCGTGGCCCGGGCGTCGTCCAGGGCCCGGTGGGTCGGGGTGGTGCCGGCCCGGAAGTAGGCCGCCAGGGTGCCGAGCTTGCGGTTGGTCACCTCGTCGCGCAGCAGCACCCGCCGGGCCAGGGCGGCGGTGTCCAGCACCCGGGGGTTCGGCCACCGGTAGCCGTGCCGGGCGCAGGCCGCCTTGAGGAACCCGACATCGTACGGGGCGTTGTGGGCCACCAGCACGGCATCGGAGATGAACTCCAGGAAGCTCGGCAGCACCTGCTCGATCGGGGGCGCGGGCAGCACCATCGCCTCGGTGATTCCGGTCAGCACGGTGATGAAGGGTGGAATCGGCACCCCGGGGTTGACCAGGGTGGCCAGCACCCCCAGCTCCTCGCCGCCGCGTACCTTCACCGCGCCGATCTCGGTGATGCCTCCGCCGTCCGGTGTCCCGCCGGTGGTCTCCAGGTCGACCACCACGAAGGTCGTCGCGTACAGCGGCAGGGCCGGGTCGACGCCCTCGGTGGCCGGGTCGAGCCCGGCGAGCGTCGGCTGGAGAAACTCCTGTGCTGCCATCGGCGGCACGGTAACCGGCCGGTCCGACACTCGCGCCCCACCGGTCTCATTCGCCACCACCGGTCTAGGATGAGAGATCGGCTCACTCACCGGGCGGTGGGCCCGGTCGCGGTGGGAGACTTGCCACATGCCCCTCACCGAGCCGCACGACGACAACCTCCCTCGGGAGGAGCAGGTCGTCTCGATGCCGGCTGCCGGTGACGGCGCTGAGAGCCCCGCCGTCGTCGACCCGGCGCAGCCGCCGCACACGGAGACCACCACCGATGGCGACCCCGCCGACACCCCCGGCGCGGAGCCAGCCGAGGCAGGCGCTGACGGGGAGGCGGAACAGACCCTGGAGCCGGAGCCGATCCTGCCGGAGCCGGTGCGGCAGCGGATCGTCTCCCTCACCGCGGCCGTGCTGCCGGGCATGCCGGCCGACGAGGTGCCGGTGCCGCTGCGTCGGGTGGCGAAGTTCGCCCCCAACCGGCGGGCCCGCCTGGGCGCCTCCGTGATCGCCGCCCAACTCGCCGCCGACCCCCTGCTGCGGCAGCGGGTCACCGCCCGGGTGCTGGCCGACGCCGGTGACCTGGGCGCCGCCGTCATCGAGGGGACCGCCCCCGCCGCCGCCGACCCCGTGGAGGTGGCCGCCCTGGCCTACCTGGCCCGGCCCCGCGGATGGCGGCAGTTGATCGACGCCAGCGGTGCGGCCGTACGCGCCGAGGCGGACACCGCCGTGGTGGCCGAACTGGTCCGCCAGGCCGAGCAGCGGGCGACCCGGGCCGAACACGACCGCGCGGTGGCCCGGGTCGAGGCCGACAAGCTGCGCGACGAACTGGCCCGGGTCCGCGAGGAACTGGGCCAACTGCGCGAGGAGTCCCGCCAGTTGGCCCGTACGCTGCGGGAGAGTCAGGCCCGCGAACGCAAGGCGAACGAACTGCTGGCCACGGAGCGGGGCCGGGCCGCCCGGGCCGCCACGGACGCGGACGCCGAGTTGCGCCGGGCCCGGGCCCGGCTGGCCGAGGCCGAGGCGGCGGCCGGGGTGGCCCGGGCCAGCGCCAAGGAGGCCCGGTCGGTCGACGACGCCCGCCTGTGGTTGCTGCTGGAGACCATCTCTCAGGCCGCCGTAGGGCTGCGCCGGGAGTTGGCGCTGGACCCGGTGGAGAAGCTGCCGGCCGACTTCGTCGCGGACTCCTTCGCGGACTCCTCGACGGCCACCCCCACCGGGGCCGCCACCCGGGCCCGGGACACGGACGACCCGGCCCGGCTGGATCAGCTGCTCGCCCTGCCCCGCGCCCACCTGGTGGTCGACGGCTACAACGTCACCAAACGGGGCTTCGGGGAGATGTCCCTGGAACAGCAGCGCAAGCGGCTGATCACCGGCCTGGGTGGGATCGCCGCCCAGACCGGTGACGAGGTCACGGTCGTCTTCGACGGCGCCGAGCGGATGCACGGGCTGCCCCCCACCCCACGGGGGGTGCGGGTGCTCTTCTCCCGCAAGGGGGAGACCGCCGACGAGCTGATCCGCCGGCTGGTCCGGGCCGAGCCGCCGGGTCGCGCGGTGGTGGTGGTCTCCTCCGACCGCGAGGTAGCCGACGGGGTACGCCGACACGGCGCCTACCCCCTGGGCGCGGACTCGCTGCTGCGTCGCCTGTCCCGGTCCTGATCGAACCCTGTGAACCACTCACGTGGGGAGGGAGCGGGGCGGGCAATAGGATTGGCGTCCCACGGCGACAGGAGCGACGGAATGAGGCGCACAACGGACGGCCGGTCTCAAACCGGTCGCTGCGCCGGAACGCCCCGACCGGGCGGGGTGCCCCGGTGAGCCCGCGCGGCTGGGCGGTGCTCACCCTCGCCGGTCTCGGCCTGGCCCTGCTGGTGGCGGCCCTGGTGCTGATCCCGTGGAACCGCCCACCGGCCCCCCGCGCCGACCAGTTGGCCGCCCTCCGGGAACTCCCCGCCGACCAGGTGGAACGGGCCCGGCAGTTCCGCTCCGCCCTGCGCCCCGGCAGTTGGACGGCGCTGGGCCTGGGGCTGCTGGTGGCCCTCCTGCTGGGGCTGACCCCGCTGGGCAGCCGCCTGATCGAGTTGGCCGGGCGCCCCTTCGGCGACCACTGGACCGCCCAGGCGATCCTCGGCGGGCTGGCCGTGGTGCTCGTGGCCGACCTGGTGACCCTGCCGTTGTCCGCCTGGCGGCACAGTGTGCTCAGCCGGTACGGACTGGCCACCAACGGCTGGGGTGGCTGGGCCGTCGACCTGCTCAAGTCGTACGCGGTCAGTGCCGTCATCGGCGCGGTGGCCCTGCTCGGCTTCTACACCATCGTGCGACTGGCCCCCCGCTGGTGGTGGGCCTTCGGGGCGGCCGGGGCGGCGACCCTGGTGGCGCTGCTCTCCTTCGTCCTGCCGGTGCTGGTGGAGCCGGTGTTCAACCGGTTCAGCCCGATGGAGCCGGGCCCGCTGCGTACCCAGCTGATGGACCTGGCCGCCCGCGACGGGGTGCCGGTGCGCGACGTGCTGGTGGCGGACGCCTCCCGGCGTACCCGGGCGGTGAACGCCTACGTGTCCGGGTACGGCCCGACCCGCCGGGTCGTGGTCTACGACACCCTGCTGCGGGAGGGCACCGATGCCGAGGTGACCGCCGTGGTGGCCCACGAACTCGGGCACGCCAAGGACCAGGACGTGCCCATCGGCACCCTCACCGGCGCCCTAGGTGCCGCAGCCGCCGTGGTGGCGCTCTACCTGATCGGTTCCTGGCCGCCCCTGCTGCGCCTGGCCGGGGTCGACTCGATCGCCGAACCCCGCGCCTTCGGGTTGCTGCTGGCCCTGGTCACGGTCGCCGGGCTGGTCTTCACCCCGGTGCAGGCCCTGATGTCGCGGCGGATCGAGGCCCGCGCCGACGCGCACGCCCTGGCTCTCACCGGTGACCCGGCCGCCTACGAGTCGATGCAGCGACGGCTGTCCTCGATCAACCTCTCCGACCCGGATCCACCCCGCTGGGAGTACCTCTACTCGGCCTCCCACCCCTCCACCGTGGAGCGGATCGCCGCCGCCCGCGCGTACGCCAGAAAGGCCGGTTGATGGGTCGCACGTTGCTGGTCACGAACGACTTCCCGCCCCGACCCGGCGGCATCCAGTCGTTCGTGCACAACCTGGCGGTACGCCAGCCGACAGACTCGGTGGTGGTGTACGCGTCGAGTTGGCCGGGGGCCGACAAGTTCGACGCCGACCAGCCCTTCGAGGTGATCCGGGAGCGCACCAAGGTGCTGCTGCCGACTCCGCTGGTGGCCCGCCGGGCGGCCCGGCTGGCCCGGGAGTACGACTGCGACAAGGTCTGGTTCGGTGCGGCCGCTCCGCTGGGCCTGCTGGCCGCCGGGCTGCGCCGCCGGGCCGGGGTACGCCGGGTGGTCGCCCTGACCCACGGGCACGAGGCGGGTTGGGCGGCCCTGCCGCTGGCCCGGACCGCCCTGCGGCGCATCGGCCGGGGCACCGACGTGGTCACCTACCTGGGGGAGTACACCCGCACCCGGCTGGCCCGGGCCCTGGACGGGGTGACCGAGCTGCGGCGGCTGGCCCCCGGGGTGGACACCGAGCTGTACCACCCGGGGGTCGACGGCTCCGGGGTACGACACCGGCTGGGGCTGGCCGACCGGCCGGTGGTGGTCTGTGTCTCGCGGCTGGTGCCCCGCAAGGGTCAGGACATGCTGATCCGGGCCATGCCGCTGATCCGCCGCCGGGTGCCCGACGCGGCCTTGCTGGTGGTCGGTGGCGGCCCGTACCGGGCGACCCTCACCCGGCTGGCCCGCCAGGTCGGGGTGGAGCGGGAGGTGGTCTTCACCGGCTCGGTGCCGGCGGCCGAACTGCCCGCCCACTACGCCGCCGGTGACGTGTACGCCATGCCCTGCCGGACCCGCAACCGGGGGCTGGACGTGGAAGGGCTCGGCATCGTCTACCTGGAGGCGTCGGCTACCGGCCTGCCCGTGGTGGCCGGTGACTCCGGGGGCGCGCCGGACGCGGTGCGGCAGGGGGAGACCGGCTATGTCGTCAACGGTCGGGATCTCAGCGAACTCGCCGACCGGGTGGGCACCCTGCTGGCCGACCGGGACCTGGCCCGTACCCTCGGCGCGGCCGGTAGGGCCTGGGTGGAACGCGAGTGGCGCTGGGAGACCCAGGCCGAACGCCTGAGCGCCCTGCTGCACGGCTGAGGCCGACCGGGCCCCGGCCCTACCGCAGGGGCCCCTCAGCGGAGGCGGGCGAGGATGTGTTCGGCGGGGGCGGGGCGGCCGAAGTGCCAGCCCTGACCCGCGTCGCAGCCGATCGCGCGCAGCCGTTCGGCCTGCCCCACGGTCTCCACCCCCTCCGCGGTCACCGTCAGGTCCAGGGCGTGGGCCAGGGAGACCAGTGAGGCCAGGATCCGTTCGTCCGGGGCCTCCGGTGCGCGCAGCCCCCGGACGAACTCCCCGGCCACCTTCAACTCGGTCACCGGCAGATCCCGCAGGTACGCCAGGTTGCTGTAAC
The DNA here is from genome assembly GCF_035920385.1 of Micromonospora sp. NBC_01739. GTDB lineage: Bacteria > Actinomycetota > Actinomycetes > Mycobacteriales > Micromonosporaceae > Micromonospora. The sequence continues at coordinate 364,740 of NZ_CP109151.1, forward strand.
CGGTGCCGAAGTCGTCGATGGCGATTCGGACCCCGAGGTCGGCCAGGGCCCGCAGGGCCCGCACCGGCTGCTCGGCGCTGCTCATCATCATGCTCTCGGTGATCTCCAACTGGAGCCGGTCCGGTGGCAGGCCGGTGCGTTGCAGCAGACCGCACACCTCCTGCACCAGGTCAACCTGGCGGACCTGACGCACCGCCAGGTTGACGCTGACGTACGGGGGTTCCCCGGTGCTGGCCGACCAGCCGACCGCCTCCCGGCAGGCCTCGGCGAGCACCCAGGAGCCCAGCGGCACGATCAGGCCGGTCTCCTCGGCCAACCCGATGAAGCGGTCCGGACGCAGCACCCCCAACTGCGGGTGCCGCCAGCGCACCAGCGCCTCGACCCCGAGCATCGAACCGTCCTGCAAGGAGGTCAGCGGCTGGTAGTCGAGGTAGAACTCGCCGCGTTCCAACCCGCCGGGGATGGCGGCGCTCAACGCCTGCCGGGCCTGTTCCCGGCCGTCGCGTTCGGCGTCGTACAGGGCCCATCCCGCGCCACCGGCGTGCTTGGCCCACTGGAGGGTGCTGCCGGCCGCCCGCAGCAGGTCGTCCGGGGTGGTGCCGGCCACCCGCCGCTCCACCACCCCGACGCTGGCGGTGACCGTGATGTCATGCCCGCCGACCAGCGCCGGCTCCGCCATCGCCGCCAGGGCGGACTCGGCGACGGCCACCACGTCCCCGGTGCCGGTGGAGCGTTCCACCAGGATCATGAAGGCGTCCCCGCCGAGGCGGGCCACCAGGTGGGGTTCCACGGCGCGGCTGAGCCGCTGCGCGGCCGCCACCAGGGCCCGATCGCCGATCTGGTGGCCGTAGGAGTCGTTGATGCGCTTGAACCGGTCGATGTCCAGGAAGCACAGCCCGATCCGGTGGTCACCGGCGGGATGCCCGGCGCAGACCGCGGCCAGCCGGTCGGCGAACAGCGTCCGGTTGGGCAGGTCGGTGAGGGGGTCATGGGTGGCCTGGTGCCGGAAGCGGGCCTCGCTGGCCCGCAGCGCCCGCTCCGCCTCGGCGCGGGCGGTCTGCGCGGCCCGCCGGATCGCCTCCTGCTCGTCCAGGGTCCGGTCGCGCAGCGCCCGGGCGTAGCCGGTGGCGATCGCCGCGATCAGCCGGGCCATCCGGTCGGCGATGTCGTCGGTGACCAGGTCCAGGTCGCGGACCAGCCGGAGCTGGATCACCTCGACGGTACGACCCAGGGCCTCGGCGGAGGCGATGTGCGCGGTGACCAGTTCGGCGGCCACTCGATGCCCGGCGCGCAGGTCCAGCGGTTCGCTTCGCAGCGCCTCGGCCAGTTGATCGGTGAGCCGCTGCAGCAGCGTCTCCAGTTGGGCGTGGGTCAGCGGAAAGTAGCTGGTGCCCGTCAGCGCCTTGGCCCAGGCCCGAGCGAACACCCCCACCCGGGCGAGGTCGTCCGCCGGCTCAGCCACCGAGCCGCCCGACCCCACCGAGGAAGACCGCCCGCTCGGCGTCCTCGACGCTGTCCGGGGTCTCCGGACGCCACTGCGGCACCCACACCACCCCGGGCTCCACCAGGTCGAACCCCTCGAAGAAGGCCGTCAGCTCGGCCCGGCTGCGTACCCACAGGGGGTTGTCGGTGCGCTGGTAGACCTTCTGCGCCTCGGCCCGTTCGGCCTCGCTGCGGCCGTCGTCGCTGGCCTGGGAGAGCACCAGGTAGCTGCCCGGCGCCAGCGCCGCCCGCAGGGTGGCCAGCAGCTCGGCCGGCCGGTCCTGGTCGCCGACGAAGTGCAGCACCGCCACGACCAGCACGGCGACCGGCTGGGAGAAGTCGAGCAGGGCGCGGACCTCGGGGTGGCCGAGGATGCGCTCGGGGTGGCGCAGATCCTCCTGGATCACGGTCGCACCCTCGTTGCCGGCCAGGATCTCCCGGCTGTGGGCCACCGCCACCGGGTCGACGTCGACATAGACCACCCGGGAGTCGGGGGCGTGCCGCTGGGCGATCTCGTGCACGTTGCCGGCGGTGGGGATGCCCGAACCGATGTCCAGGAACTGCCGGACGCCGGCCTCGGTGAGGAACTGCATGGCCCTACGCAGGAAGGCGCGGTTGGCCTGGGCCATCAGCGGGGCCTCCGGCACCGCGGCCACCATGGCCTGGGCCGCCGCCCGGTCCACCGCGAAGTTGTGCGAACCGCCGAGGTAGTAGTCGTACATCCGAGCGACGCTGGGCCGCTCGACATCGATGGTCTCGGGCGCCCAGTCCGGCCGCTGCATCCTGCTGTCTCCTCCGCGCACCATGTCGGGCGTCAGCGCCCAGGCGGGGATTCTGCCCCACTTTCGTCACCGAAACCATAGTGTGTCGCAAGATGGCGGTCGATACAGATGATCCGTGCCCGCACGGTGGCGGACACGGATCATCCGTGCACTCTGGGTTACCTAGAACTTGGGCGCGTCCGGGGCCTCCAGCAGACCGAGCCGCAGGGCGGTCATCAGGGCCTGGGCCCGGTTGGCCGCGCCGAGCTTCTCGTAGAGCTTGGAGATGTGGGTCTTGGCGGTCGACTCGCTGACGAACAACTGCTTGGCGATGCCGGCGACGCTCATGCCGTCGGCCAGCAGCCGCAGCACCTGACCCTCGCGCGGCGACAGCTGCGGGCCGGAGGGGGCCAGTCGACGCTTCATCGCCTCGGCCAGGTCGGCGGCGGTGAAGGCGCTGGGGGAGGAGGCGGCGTGCCGGGCGGCGGCGACCACCTCGTCGGCCGGCGCGGTCTTCGGCACGAAGGCGCTGGCCCCGGCCTCCAGGGCGCCGAAGAGCTGGTCGTCGCCGGCGTACATGGTGAGCACGACGATGCCCATCGAGGCGCTGGACTTGCGCAGCGCCCGGGTGGCCTCCAGGCCGCTGCCGTCGGGCAGCCGCAGGTCCATGATCACCACATCCGGCTGCAACGCGCCGGCCTGCCGTACCCCCTCCGCCGCGGTCGCAGCCTCACCCACGACCTCGAACTGCCGGTCGCGCTCGAAGGCGTGCCGCAGGCCTTTCCGGATCAAGTCGTGGTCGTCGACAAGGAGGACCTTGGTACGGGTAGCCGGTGTCGGACTTGTGGTCATCCTCGGGTTACTCCCCTTCTGCTGCGGCGGCGCTACCGCGAAGGTTATCGCGCCGGGGCGACGAGCCGACCACCACCGCCACGGTCGTCCCGCTGGGCTGACGTGGTCGAATCTCCAACCGGCCCCGGATACGTTCCGCTCTCTCGGCCATGATCGCAAGCCCATAGTGCCCGTCGGAACGTTGGTCACCTATGCCGTGACCGTCATCCGACACTTCGATCTGGGCGTACGGGGGGTCCACCTCGCAGGTGACCCAGAGGTTGGCGGCACCGGCGTGCTTGCGGGCGTTGGTCACCGCCTCCTGGGCGATGCGCAGCAACTCGGCCTCGGTGGCGGCGGGCAGCCGGGCGGTGGACTCGTCGAGGGACAGGTGCACCCGCAGCCCGCCGGAGGCGCCGACCGTGCGGGCGTACTCGGCGATGGCGGCGGCCAGGCCCCCGTGCCGGTCCACCTCACTGCGCAGCTCGAACAGGCTCAACCGCAGCTCGGTGATGACCCGGGTGACCTCCTGCCGCAGGGTGCGCAGGCTCTCGGCGGTCTCCTCGGTGTCCTCGTGCACGGTGGCCAGGGCGTTGTCGATGCCGTAGCCGACCATCACCAGCTCCTGGGCCACCCCGTCGTGGATCTCCCGGGCCAGGCGCTGCCGCTCCTCGTTGGTGGCCAGCGACCGCACCTCGTCGAAGAGCAGGGCGGCTTCCAGGCGCAGCGCCGCCGGGCCGGTCAGCCCGGTCACCTCGGCGGTCACCGAGGGCGGGTAGGCGTGGCCGGCGTCGGCCTCCAACACCACCAGACCGACCGTACGGACCCCGGCGACCAGCGGCACGATCAGCGCGGAGACCTCCCCGCCCCGGTGGGACCGGGACTGGGACCGGGCCGCGGTCTGCGGCTGCTGACTGGCCCAGGCGTCGGCGATGGCGGAGTCCGCGTCCAGGGTGGTCTCCCAGTCGACCCGGTCCGCGCCGATCTGGGCCAGCACCACCAGCCGCCCCCCGCCGCTGGCGGACAGCACTGCCCCCCGGTCGGTACGGGCCACCGTGCGCAGCTCCTCGAGGAGGTGCTCGGATATCCCCCCGGGGTCCAGGGTCGCGCCGGGCAGTTGGCGGGCGACCGTACGCAGCTGGGTCAGCAGCCGGGTCGCCTCGGCGTACGGCTGGGGTTTGGCGTCGTGTCGCAGCTGCATCACCCGGTGCAGGGTCTGTGCCGCGTAGAGGCCGAGCACGGCCAGGATCAGCCACTGGGCGCAGACCACGAGGTAACCGGTCTGGGTCAGCTGCCGGACCCCGCCGACCAGGGTCAGCCCGCCGGTGATCAGCAGGGTGCCCGCCAGGGTGGCGATCAGCAGGGCCCCCTCGCGGAAGCGGCGCCGCAACGCGGTGACCGTCACCGGCACCGCCAGGTACGGCAGCACCGCGGAGGCCCCCAGCCCGTCGATGTGCCCCCCGATGGTGGCCACCGCCGCCACCTGGCTCGCCGCCAGGCCCAGCACCACCACCTCCGCCGTCCGGCTGATCGGCCCGATCAGCCAGTGCTCGGGGGCCAGCGAGGCCGGCATGCCGGCGACCGCCAGCAGCACGATCCACCAGAGCTGGGTCAGGTCACGGGTGGCCAGCAGGGTCAGGACGGCGACCAGTGCGAGCACGACCACCCGGGTCGCCGAGGCGAGCGGATGGGAACGGGCCAGGGCGGTTGTCGAGGCGGACACGTGACGGATCGTAGTCAGCCGCGGTAGATGTCCGCGATTTCCGCCGCGTACGTCTTGTGTACGACCTGACGCTTCACCTTCAGCGAGGGGGTCAGCTCGCCGGTGGCCTCGGTGAAGTCCTGGGGCAGGATCCGGAACACCTTGATCGCCTCGGCCTTGGAGACGGACTGGTTGGCCAGGTCCACCGCGCCCTGGATCTCCGCGCGCAGCCCCTCGTGCTCGCGCAGCTTCTCGGCGCTGGTGTCGGCGGGCAGGCCGACCGAGGCCAACCAGGCCGGTAGCGCCTCCTCGTCCAGGGTGATCAGGGCGGCGATGAACGGCTGCCGGTCGCCCACCACGACGCACTGGCTGACCAGTTGGTGCGCCCGCACCTGGTCCTCCAGCATGGCCGGGGCGACGTTCTTGCCGCCGGCCGTCACGATGATCTCCTTCTTCCGGCCGGTGATGGTCAGGAAGCCGTCGCCGTCGAGCTGACCGAGGTCGCCGGTGGCGAACCAGCCGTCGGAGCTGATCGCCTCGGCGGTGGCCTCCTGGTTGCGCCAGTACCCCTGGAAGACGATGTCACCGGCGATGAGGACCTCGCCGTCGTCGGCGATCCGGATGGTCACCCCGGGCAGCGGCCGACCGACCGTACCGATGCGGGTGAAGCCCGGCAGGTTCGCCGAGGCGGCCGGGGAGGTCTCGGTGAGCCCGTACCCCTCGTAGACGGTCACTCCGACACCCCGGAAGAAGTGCCCTAGCCGGGCACCGAGCGGGGCCCCACCGGACATCGCGTCGCGGCAGCGCCCGCCGAGGGCGGCCCGCAGCTTGCCGTAGACCAGCTTGTCGAAGAGGGCGTGCTGGACCCGCAGCGCCAGGCCGGGCCCGGCCGAGGTCTCCAGCGCCTCGCTGTAGGCGATGGCGACCGCCTCGGCCCGCGCGAAGATCTTGCCCTTGCCGGCGGCCTCGGCCTTCTGCTTGGCGCCGTTGTAGACCTTCTCGAAGACCCGGGGCACGGAGAGCACGAAGGTCGGCTTGATCTCCTGGAGATCAGCGACCAGGTTCTTGGCGTCCGGGCAGTGCGCCATGGTGGCCCGGGCCTGCACCACACCGATCTGGATGAGCCGGGCGAAGGCGTGCGCCAACGGCAGGAAGAGCAGGGTGGAGGCGTTCGGGCCGAACAGGTTCGGCAGCACCGGCACCGCGTTGGCGATGTCGGTGTACATGTTGCGGTGGGTCAGCACGCAGCCCTTGGGCCGACCGGTGGTGCCGCTGGTGTAGATGATCGTGGCCAAGGCGGAGGAGCGCAGTTCGGCCCGCCGTCGGTCGATCTCGGCGGGTTCCACCGTCGCGCCCGCCCTGATCAGGTCGTCGACCCCGCCGAGGTCGATCTGCCAGGTGTTGGCCAGCTCCGGGGTCCGGTCCCGGACCCCGGCCAGCAGGGTGGCGTGGGCGGTGGTCTCCACCACGGCGGCCACCGCGCCGGAGTCGGCCAGGATCCAGGCGGCCTGTTCGGCGCTGGAGGTCTCGTAGACCGGCACGGTCACCGCGCCGGCGGCCCAGATGGCGTAGTCGACGAGGGTCCACTCGTAGCGGGTGCGGCTCATCAGCGCCACCCGGTCGCCGGGCTTGACGCCGGTGGCGACCAGGCCGCGGGCGACCGCGATCACCTCGTCGCGGAACTGGCGGCAGGTGACCTCCACCAGGGCCCCGTTGGAGTCACGGCGGAGGAACTGCACCGCGTCCGGCGCCACCTCGGCGTTGTCCCAGACGGGATCGGTGAGGTTGGCCGAATCGCCGACGGTGACGATCGGCGGGACGGAGAACTCGCGCACCTGCACTCCCTCGTGCTTGCACTGGCCGGTCGGGGGCGCCACCGGCGGGTCTGCTCATTCCGAAACCTACCTGGCCCACCCTCGGCCGGCACATCGCAGGTGGGGCGGCGCGGCGCGACCGCCCGGTCGGGGCGGTAGCCTCCCCCCATGGCGGACTCCTCCACCCAGTCGATCATCATCGGCGCGTCACCGGATCAGGTGGCGGCGGTCATCTGCGACTTCCCGAGCTATCCCCGCTGGACCGACGCGGTACGGCAGGCGGAGGTCATCGAGGAGTACGAGGACGGTTACGCCAGCCAGGTCCGCTTCGTCCTAGACGCCGGGGTGATGGCCGACGAGTACGTGCTGGAGTACGCCTACGCCGAGGACCTGTCCCGCATCGAGTGGCACCTGGTGGCGCCGTCGAAGATGCAGAAGCTCCAGCGCGGCTCGTACGACCTGGTCGGCAACGCCGACGGCAGCACCACCGTGACCTACACCCTGGAGGTGGAACTCGCGGTCGGGATGCTGGGGATGTTTCGGCGCAAGGCCGAGAAAATGATCATGGATGCCGCGTTGAAGCAGCTCAAGCGCCGGGTAGAAGCATCTGGCTCGGCGCACTGAGGCGTCCGGCGGCGCGGTCGCTCACGGCAGAGGAGCCCACGATGGGTGCAACGGATCCGGGTTCGGCCCGGCAGGAGGCGGAGCGGCTGGTCGCCACTCTGCTGGCCAGCGCGCGGTTGGCCGCCGCCAGCCCCGGTGGGGGACCCCTGGGCGCCCTGGGCGGGATGGTGACCAGTGTCCTCGGTCACAACGGCCCGTCGGACTCCTCCGACCAGGCCACCGGGGCGGGTTTCGCCACCGGTACGGCGGAATGCTGTGTCTGCCCCGTCTGCCGAGGAATCGCCGCGTTGCGTGATCCGAGTCCGGAATTCGCGGAGCGGTTGGCCACCGGTGCCGGTGACCTGGCCGCCGGCCTGGCCAGCTTCCTGCGGGCCTTCGCCCCCACCGAGACCCCCGAGGACCCCTATCACGAACCGGGCACCGGCGCCGATGGTGACCACGTGTGGCGCGAGGCGACCCGTACCGGGCATGATTCTCAGCCGGCACCGGATCGGGACGTCTGGACCGCCGCTACCCGGGCGGAGGAGGGCGCCGTCCCGGCCGTCCCGCCCGTCGACGCCGCCGGGCCGGTCGCGGACGCCGCAGGCCCGACGCCGGAGGTCGGCCGCCCGGTGGTGCCCACCTCACGGACCCCGGACGGCGACGGCCGGGTCGTGTCCTCGGACGCCGCGGTGCCCACCGGCGCCGAGCAGCAGGGCGCACCAGGCGACGACGCCTGACTTCAGGGACCACCCGCACCACCGGCCCAGAGCAGGTGTGCGCGGGGCACAGCAGAGGGGAGTGGCAGCGGTGACGCTGACCATCGGAGTCGACGTGGGTGGCACGAAGGTGGCCGGCGGTGTCGTCGACGACACCGGCACGGTGCTGGTGCAGACCCGACGGGACACCCCCGCCGACGACGTGGGCAAGACCCGCGACGTCATCATCGAACTGGTCGCCGAACTGGCCACCGGGCACGACATCCAGGCGGTCGGCATCGGGGCGGCCGGGTGGATCGACGCCAGCCGCTCCACCGTGCTGTTCGCCCCCAACCTGGCCTGGCGGGACGAGCCGTTGCGGGCGTACGTCAGCGCGGCCGTCGGGTTGCCGGTGATCGTGGAGAACGACGGCAACGTGGCCGCCTGGGCGGAGTTCCGCTACGGCGCGGCCCGGCAGGCCGAGGACTCGATGGTCATGTTCACCATCGGCACCGGGGTCGGCGGCGGCATCGTACTCGGCGGTGGCCTGGTTCGTGGCGCCAACGGCATCGCCGCCGAACTGGGCCACATGCTCGCCGTCCCGGACGGGCACCAGTGCGGCTGCGGTCGGCTCGGCTGCATCGAGCAGTACGCCAGCGGCAGCGCCCTGGTCCGCTTCGCCCGGGCCGCGGCCCGACAGGAACCGCAGCGGGCGACCGCGCTGCTGGAACTGGCGGCCGGCGAGGCCGAGGCGATCACCGGCCCGATGGTGACCGCCGCGGCCAAGGCCGGTGACCCGGTCGCCACGGAGGCCTTCGCCCAGGTCGGGCGCTGGCTCGGCACCAGCCTGGCGGACATGGCCCAGATGCTCGACCCCCAGGTGCTCGTCATCGGCGGTGGCGTCATCGAGGCCGGTGACCTGCTGATGGGCCCGACCCGGCGGTCCTACACCGAGTCGCTGGCCCAGCGCAGCCGGCTGCCGGTGGCCGAGATCCGCCCGGCCGAGCTGGGCAACGCCGCCGGAGTCATCGGCGCGGCCGACCTGGCCCGGCGGATCTGACATGGCCGACTCCGCCCCCGGGGTGCCGCTGCGCGTCGTGTCCTACAACGTGCACGGCCAACGCGACGACACCACCGCCCTGGCCACGGTCGTCCGCCAACTGGCACCGGATGTGCTGATCGTCCAGGAGGGCCCCCGCCGCTTCGGGTGGCGGTCCAAGTCGGCCTCCCTGGCCGCCTCCCTGGGTCTGGTGGTCGCCGCCGGTGGACTGCCCTCGCTGGGCAACCTGCTGCTGGTCAACCTGCGGGTACGGGTGACCGGGGTGCGTCACCAGCGGTTCCCGCTGACCCCAGGCCGACACATGCGGGGTGCCGCGTACGCCGACTGTCTGGTCGGCGGCGGCGCCCGGTTCACGGTGGCCGGGTCGCACCTGGCCACCGACCCGGTGGAGCGGCCGGAGCAGGCGAGACTGTTCAAGAAGGAGGTGCAGGCCGCGCCGTGGCCGGTGATCGCGGCGGCCGACCTCAACGACGAACCGGACGGGTCGGCCTGGTGCGTCCTGGCGGACGGGCTGACCGACGCCGCGATCGCCGCAGACCGGGCCGACCGGCTCACCTACTCCTGCGCGAACCCGCGGCGGCGCATCGACGCGGTCTTCGTCGACCCCCGGATCACCGTGGTCGACTACGACGTGCTGGACACCCCCCTGACCCGGCGGGCCAGTGACCATTTTCCGATCGTCGTCGATCTGCTCCTGCCGACGACCGGCTGACCTGCGACGCTCGGACGGGCTGGACATACCGCGCGGATGTGGAGAAGATTTCGCGCGACCCGGCATGCGTGCCGAGACGAAGGAGATCCCCGGTGCCCACCCCCACCGAGCACGGCCGGCCCGATCCGGAGACGACCACGCCAGCCCGCAGCCACGACGGTCACCCGGTCGCCGACCGGGGTGACACCGTCTGTGTCATCGGCGCCGGAGCCAGCGGCCTGACCGCGATCAAGAACCTCGCCGAGCACGGCTTCGGGGTGGACTGCTACGAACGCGAGACCGGCATCGGCGGCGCCTGGAACTGGCGACACGACCGCAGCCCGGTGTACGCCAGCACCCACCTGATCTCCTCGCGGCCCTTCACCCAGTTCCCCGACTTCCCGATGCCGGACGACTGGCCGGACTACCCGCACCACAGCCGGCTGCTGTCCTATTTCGAGCGGTATGCCGACCACTTCGACCTGCGTCGGCACATCTGGTTCGGCACCGAGGTGGTGCGGATCGAACCGGTGGCGGACGACCGTTGGGACGTCACGACCCGCAGCACCGGCGGCTACGGCCCCGAACGCACCTCCCGGTACGCCGCCGTGCTGATCGCCAACGGGCACAACTGGTCCCCCAAGCTGCCCCGCTACGAGGGGCTGGAGCAGTTCCGGGGCGAGGTCATGCACGCCTCCTCCTACCAGGACCCGGCCCAGTTGCGCGGCAAGCGGGTGCTGGTGGTCGGGGCCGGCAACACCGGCTGCGACATCGCCGTGGAGGCCGCCCAGCAGGCCTCGCACTGCTGGCACTCCACCCGGCGCGGCTACTGGTACGCCCCCAAGTACGTCTTCGGTCGCCCGGCCGACCAGGTCAACGACACCCTGCTGGCCCTGCGGGTGCCGCTGTGGCTACGCCAGTGGCTCTACCACCGCACCCTGCGGCTGACGGTCGGCGACCTGACCCGCTTCGGCCTGCCCGAGCCGGACCACCGGGTGTACGAGACCCACCCGATCGCCAACAGTCAACTCGTCTACCACGTCGGTCACGGCGCGATCACCCCCGTGCCGGACATCGCCCGGCTGCACTCCCACTCCGTGGAGTTGACCGACGGCCGACAGATCGACCCGGAACTCGTCATCTTCGCCACCGGCTACCTGCCGCGCTTCGAGTTCCTCGACGCGAAGATCCTCGGCGACGACGAGGGGGTGGGCCGCCCCCGGCTGTGGCTCAACGCCTTCGTCCCGAACTATCCGACCCTGGCGGTCGCCGGCCTGCTCCAACCGGACTCCGGTCTCTTCCCGCTGGTGCACTGGCAGGCCGTGCTCTTCGCCCGCCTGCTGCACGCCCGGATGACCCGCCCGCAACGCGCCGCCGCCTTCGCCGCCCGGGTGACCTCCGGGGCGGGTGAACGCTACTCGGGTCGGGTCAAGGACTCCACCCGGCACTGGTTCGAGGTCGGCCATGTCGACTACCTGCGCGCCCTGGAGCGTGCGCTGCGCGACCTGGAGGGCAAGTGACGCAGTTAAGCCGGCAGCCACGGATGGTGCGCGGTTGGGAGTGGGCGCGTCCGGTCCGCCCGGTCCGACGCGAGGTGCTCAGCGTGGTCCCGGAACTGGAGCAGGGGCATCCGCCGCTGCTGTTCGTACCCGGCTTCGGGCACGGCGCCTGGGCGTACGCCGAGCACTGGCTGGGGCACACCGCCGCCCGGGGTTTCCCGGCCTACGCGGTCAGCCTGCGCGGGCACGGCGGCAGCGGCCCCGCACCGGATGCCGACCTGCGGGCGTACGCCCACGATGTGGTTCAGGCGGCGGCGGGCCTGCCCCGCCAGGCGGTGCTGGTGGGGCACGGCGCCGGGGCCCTGGTGGTGGCGCACGCCCTGGCCCGCTACCCGGCCCGGGCGGCGGTGCTGGTGGCCCCGGTCCTCGGCGGCTGGGCGAACCTGGGTGCGGCGCTGCGGCACAACCCCGTCGGCACCCTGCCGGCGGTGTTCGGTGGCGGGCTGCGGCTGAGCCGGAGCCAGCTGTTCAGCCGGGAACTGCCCGAGGCCGAGGCCCGGCGGCACACCGCCCGGCTGGGTCGGGCCGCTCGGCGGGCCCAGTGGCAACTGCTCACCGGCGGGGATCCGGAACCGGCCGTGGGCCGCCCGCCGGTGCTGGTCCTGGGCAGCCCGGACGACCGGGTGGTGCCGGCGGCGGCGCTGACCCGCGCGGCCCGGCGGTACGGCTCGGCTCCCCTGCTCTTCCCGGGCATGGGACACGACCTGATGCTGGACGCCCGGTGGCGGGAGCCGATCGACGCCATCCTGGACTGGCTGCTCAAGCAGCCCAACCGGCCCTGACGGGCGGCGGACCTCCGTCCGCCGCCCTCAGCCGCCGAGCCGGGTCAGCAGCGATCCGCTCTGATCCAGGGCGGACAGGTAGGACCGGGCCCAGGCCCGGATGTCGTGTTCCCGCAGGTGGGCGCGCATGGCCTGCATCCGGGCCCGGACATCGGCCGGCTCGGCCCGCAGGGCCGCCAGCAACCCCTGCTTGAGCCCCTCCAGGTCGTGCGGGTTGACCAGGTACGCCTGCGACAACTCGGCGGCGGCCCCGGCGAACTCGCTGAGCAGCAGGGCACCGCCGTCATCCACCCGGGCGGCCACGTACTCCTTGGCGACCAGGTTCATCCCGTCCCGCAGGGGAGTCACCGCCATCACGTCCGCCACCCGGTAGAGGGCGGCCAGTTCGGTCCGGTCGAACGGCTGGGTCAGGTAGTGGATCGCGGGCTCACCCACCCGACCGAACTCGCCGTTGATCCGGCCGACCTCCCGCTCGACCCGGTCGCGGAGGATCTGGTACTGGCCGACCCTTTCCCGGCTGGGCACCGCCACCTGCACCAGGACGGTGTCGCGGACCTTGACGTGCCCGTCCGCCAGCAGTTCGCTGTACGCCTTGAGCCGCTGCTCGATGCCCTTGGTGTAGTCCATCCGGTCCACACTGAGGATCACCTGCTCCGGGCTGCCCAGGTCGTGCCGCAGCCGACCGGCCCGGTCGGACACCTCCGGCCGCCCGGCCAGCGCCGCCATCTCGTTGGTGTCGATGGAGACCGGGAAGGCCCCGATGCGCACCATCCGGTCCTCGACCGCGATCCGCCGGTCGGTGGCCGGCAGCCCCAGCACCTTGGTCACCAGTTGGGAGAAGTTGTGCGCCGCCTGGGCCCGCTGGAAACCGACCAGATCCGCGCCGAGCATCCCGCGCAGCAGTTCCGCCCGACGGGGCAACTGCATGAACAACTCCGGGGGCGGGAAGGGCACGTGCAGGAAGAAGCCGATGCGCAGGTCGGGTCGCAGGGCACGGAGCATCCCCGGCACCAGTTGCAGGTGGTAGTCCTGCACCCAGACCACCGCGCCGGCCTCGGCGACCTGGGCGGTCGCCTCGGCGAAGCGCTGGTTGACCCGCTGGTACGCGTCCCACCAGCGCCGGTGATGCTCGGGCTGCTCCACCGCGTCGTGGTAGATCGGCCAGAGGGTGGCGTTGGCGAAGCCCTCGTAGTGGTCGCGCAGGTCTTCGCTGGTCAGGGGGACGGTGTGCATACGTACCCCGTCGACGTCCGGCAGGGTGGGCGCGGGGCCGGTCCCGCCGGCCCAGCCGACCCAGGTGGCCGGGGTGTGTCTCAACAGGGGGTGCAGGGCGCTCACCAGCCCACCGGGACTGCGTCGCCACTCGCAGGCGCCGTCGAGCGCCACGTTGTCGTTGATGGGGAGGCGGTTGGCTACCACCACGAGGGAACTCTGTCGCATCTCGGGCATTCCGATCAGCAGGGGAGTGACCGCCACGAGGAGGAACAACCGGGGCAGTCAGGGGGGTGACGTGACGTACTACGGTATTCCTACTGACAGTAAGTTACACCACTGTTACATGCCTCGGAGCAGGCGGCCTCCGTCCCGGTATCCGGGCGGCTGCTGTGCGACGGCTCAGACGACCGCCCCATCGTCGGGATCGCGTTCCTCGTCGCCCGGGCGCAGCCGCCACACCAGGGTGACGAAACCGGCGAGGATGCCGGTGAACCCGAGCAGGGTGACCACCCCCCGGTCGGCCGGGATCAGGTCCGGGAAGAGGAACAACACGAACCCGAACATCACCGCCAGCACCCCGGCGGCGGCGTACTTCGAGACCCGGGGCAGGGGTGGGGGAGGCGGCGGCACGTAGCGCTCGTCGGCGTCCGGGTCGTCCGGCAGGTCCGCGCCGAAGGTGTCCAGGCCGTCCAGCAGCGAGGGGCCGTCCCCGTCGCGGGGGCCACGCCCCACGGAGACACCGGAGATGTCCCCGGCGTACGGCAACCGGCGCAGCGGGGTGGTGGTGGTCGGTCCGGCCGGCTCCTCCGTGCTCGGCAGCGTCGCCGTGGCGGTGCCGCCGGGGCGAGCCGGCGGATCATCCACGTCCTCCGCAGCCGGCCAGGGGTTCGCCCCGGTGCTGGGGGAGCTGTGGAACCCGGCGACGATCTGGGCCCACTCGGCGTCGATGTCCGGTTCCCTGGGGGCGGCCCCGGGCGGATTCTCGTCGGACAGCTGGTGCAGGTAGTCCCGGGCGGTGCTCAGGTGCGAGCGGTCCACGTAGAGCCGGTCGACCGGTCGAGAAGGCACCGTGGTGGTGCGGGTGACCGGATTCAGATCCGCCGAGGGTTGCAGATAGGCGGCGATGCCGCCGGCCGCCAGCACGTCGAGCAGGTGCTCGCCGACGCGCGGGTCGACGTCGCCTGCCACGGCGTACTCGCTCGCGTCGATCCCGTTGTCCCGTCGTCCCCGACGGGCTCCACCCGCTGACACCGGACCATCCTCCTCATCGCGCCGCGGCGCGCCCCGCGTCCAGCCCTGGGCGCCACTAACACGCCGTGCTCTGAATCGTGACACGTCCGGACCAGGTTCGGGGAGTGCCTTGTGGCGTGGGTACCTCGGCGCGTCCCGCACTCCTGGTCGAAGCGAGGCTCTTTGTCCTTTTGTGCGGGCCGTGCCAGGTGTGGGGCGTACCGGGAAGCAGGACGCGCCAGGGCCGCTCAGGCGCAGAGGTTGGCGACCGCGACCCGGACCGGGTCGGGGTTGGCCCAGCTCCAGTTGGGGTGGGCGCGGTTGGTGAGCAGCACGAGCACCATTCGGCGGCCGGGATGCACGAGCAGCGAGGTGCCGGTGAAGCCGGTGTGTCCGAAGGTGCCCTTGGTGGTGAGTCTGCCCATGAACCAGGGCTGGTTGAGCACGACGCCGAGCCCGTGGTCGGAGGTCCGGTTGGGGCGTTCGGCGTCGACCGCCGGCAGACCGGCGTTGACGTTGGTCAGCATCTGCTGCGTGACGGCCTCGGAGAGGATCCGGGTGCCGCGGTAGGTGCCGCCGTTGAGCAGCAGCTGCCCGATGACGGTGAGGTCGGCCGCGGTGGAGAAGATGCCGGCGTGCCCGGCGATCCCGCCGAGGATGTTGGCGACATCGTCGTGCACGATGCCGCGCAGCAATCCCCGGGAGGAGCGGGCGTCCGTGGCCACCAGCCGCTGGGCCTGGTCGGCGCTGCTGAGCCACTTCTTCGGGGTGAACCCGGTGTCGGTCAGGCCAAGCGGGCCGGTGATGCCGCTCTTGAGGGCCTGATCGAGCCGTTGTCCGGTGACATGCTCGACGAGCTGGGCGGCGACCATCAGCCCTTCGGTCGAATTACCACTCTGCCGAGCGGGCTCACGAATACGTATCACGTAAACGACCTGGTCCAGCAGCAGCAGGGCGACGCCCGCCAATCCTGGACACTCGATCCGCAGTACCGGTTCCGGACTTTTACCGCCGAGACGCTGGTAGGCGGAGCAGTAGCCAACGCTATTACCAGCCGCAACCATTACGGCGATGACTCGGACGAGCCACGGTGGATCGTTGAGGACATCACTCTCGGTACTATCACCCGAAACGTTTCCGGCCCAGACGGAGATCTCGCCGCTACCACCTCTGCAGGCGAAGTGCACCTGCAACTAGCCAACCTGCACGGCGATATTGCTGTGACAATCGACTCCGGTCTGACCGAACCAGAGGTGTTTGACTTCGAAGAATTTGGTGCTCCAATCATCGGGCAGGCGGACCAGAGATACGGGTGGCTCGGCGGCAAACAACGTTCCGGTGACGCTCTCGGTGACGTGATCTTGATGGGTGTCCGATTGTACGATCCCGCGATCGGGAGGTTTCTTTCGGTCGACCCGGTCCAGGGCGGCTCCGCTAACGACTACGACTACGCCTATCAGGACCCGGTAAACAGCAACGACCTCGACGGTCGCTGCCCAGTGTGTCCGATCGCCGTGGGAATCGGCGTCCGTGTCGCACTGCGATACGCAGCACGACACGCAGCGAGAAGAGCCGCCCAACAGGCGCAAAAGAAGCGGATCATCAAGATCGCTGGTCGGCCGCCAGCGAGGATCAAAAGCTCGACGCCTGCATCTACCCATCCAAACGGTCGAAACTGGCGGGGGCGTAGTTGGGGATACCAAATCAATTACACGGACCGGCACGGTCGCCAGCGAGTATACAAATACGGAATTACCAGCGTGGCACCCCCGCAGGCGAGGGCGGAGAAGAGCCGCCGGCAGTGCGCGGCAGAGCGTTATGCCAGGAACTGCAGGATTGTAAAGATTAAGCGGTTCCCCCATAGGCCAGCCGCTCGTGCCTGGGAGTATGCGAGCTGTCTAAGCTACGTGATTCGATACGGCTCTCGGCCGAGGGGGATGAGAAAGAACTGTCGCTAGACTGACTGGCATGACGCCTTGGATCTTGGTCTCAGCCCGGGACGCGCGCGACAGTCCCGGGCTGGACGCCGCAGCCTACAACCACCGCGTACATGGCCTCGCTGATGTGGTCAGTAGCGCAGTTGAACGAGGTTTCGCCGGTAGCCAGTGGCTAAGGAAACAATTGCCTGCTCGAAGTTTTCTAGCCATCGAGTTGAACCTGGACGGTGGCAGAGCCACACGTGTCGAGCGGCTAAAGCACCGTACCTACCCGGACGCCAGAGAGCTCAGGTACAAGCTCTGGGTGCCGGGAGCCTGGTTCAGCACGCCGGGCGACGGGCTGCTCGGCATCCGGCTGCTTCGTGCTGTGCTGGCGACGGTTGCAGTGGTCGGCGCTGAACGAGAGCTCGGTCCGCCGCAGCTTCGCGCAGCAGCGACGGACCCCGGGCGTCCAGAGATGCGCGACCTATTCTCCCCACCCTCGTCAGAGGCGTCGCGGTTCACTGAGGCCGCCCGGCGCCTGACGGAACTAGTCGATCGGGCGGACCCTGAACAGCTAATCCTATCCGGAGTCGAGCCTGTCACGGAAAGGACGCAGCAAGGCCGCCAAGCCGTCGTCGGGAGACTGGGAGCGGTGGAGGATGACATCGTCATCCCGGTGGCGGAGACGGAAAGGGTGCGGGTGTGGACGCTTCGGCGAATCGGCTGATCTGGCGGGTCGAGGCTGAGCACCTAAGCAGACGAGAGGCGAAAGCATTCACCGAGTCCGTCGCCGCGCTCCAACACTGGCTCGACGTGTGGCACAGCCTCATCACCGCCACCCTTGCCCGACCGCTATACGTCACCGTCGCTGCTACCGACGGTGACAGCGATGCTGTCGAGATGACGCTAAGCCCGGAGGCAGTCGTACTGATTGAGGTTCCCCCGAAGCTGGCGCGCTCCAACGTCGCCGGCCTACAGATGGTGCTGCTGGATGCCGTACTAGGTGCCGTCGAGGAGGCAGCGCAGCGGTGGCCACACGACGTGCCGCCGCAGGTATGGCCCGTGCAGGAGGACACTCCGAATGTGGATTCCCCGGACGAGGACGCTGATTCTCTGGCCACCGCGCTGGAGTTTCTCGAAAAAGAAGAGCTG
Organism: Micromonospora sp. NBC_01739; assembly: GCF_035920385.1. Taxonomy (GTDB): domain Bacteria; phylum Actinomycetota; class Actinomycetes; order Mycobacteriales; family Micromonosporaceae; genus Micromonospora. The sequence goes on from NZ_CP109151.1 coordinate 382,239, forward strand.
CTGCTTCTTGGCCGCTTGGACGGCACCGACGCCGATGAACTCAGCCGCTTCCACGAGCTTGACGACTATGTACTCTCCAAAACGGATGCTCTGGCTGAGATGTCCGACACCGAAGCTGGCTGCTCGTCGGTCACCTGGATTCTTAGCCTTCCCGGTGATCGACACGTGTGAGCGCGCCAATACCCGAAAGGCCACCAGGTGAACGATCGACGCGACGACGGGCGGCAGGCCGGGCTGAGGTGACTCTGGTGCCTGCGACGTCAGCAGCGGGCCGGCTGCGGTCGGGTCGTCGCCGGCCGTCAGCTTCCGTACCGCGAAGTCAGCGACAACATCCGGTCGGTGACGTCGGGGATGCCGGCGTAGATCTCGGCGGCGGCCAGGTGCAGGCGGGCGAGAAGATTGTCGTCGACCTGCACGTAGGTTACCGCCCTCGGGTATGCGGGATGGTTCGGGTTTGCGCTGGTCGGCTTGAGGTGGCGGGTCAACTCAGCGGCGAGGGCCCGGCTCAGCGGCGAGGGGGTGCCGATCCTGGCCTGCCCCCTCAGGCTGCCACCGCCCGCCGCCTCGGCCGTACTGCCGGATGCCCGCGCTCGGCACCGAGCCGGCCGCCGCCGAGGGGGTCCCGGACGACGGCACTGCTCGTGGGGCTGGCGGTGTGGCAAACCTTGGCGTTGGTGGCGCCTGGTACGGCGGGTTGGCGAAGGTTCTGCTCTCGTTCTTCGGAGCGCTGCATGCGGCTGACGCCGTGCGATTGATCTGCGGTTCCCCCGATCCTGAGTGACCAATACCAGGATGTCAGCATTCCTGCAAGCGATGGCAGCTGACCCGGATGGGCGGTGCGCGGTCAGCTGGCGAGCGGCTGCGCGCCGGCCGGCGGGTGGGCCGGGGGGTTAGCCAGGGCGAGCAGGCCCGGGGCGGCGTTGCGGTGGGCGAAGGCGCGTAGCTCGGTCAGCAGGGGGCCGGCCGTGGTCGGGTCGTCGCCGGCTGTCAGCTCCCGTACCGCGAAGGTCAACGACAACATCCGGTCGGTGACGTCCGGGATGCCGGCGTAGATCTCGGCGGCGGCCAGGTGCAGCTCGGCGGCGTGCCGGTGGTCGCCGTCGGCACCGGCCAGGGCGGCCGTCACGGTCCGCAGCGCCGCCTCCGACCAGGGGGTACGGTGACCGACCTGGTCCAGCATGGCGCGTACCCGGGCGGCGCACTTGCGGCCGGCCAGGGTGGCCGCCCAGCCGGCTGCGGCGATCCACTCGCCGCTGGCCAGCGCCGGGACCTTCGTCCAGGCCTCGGCCAGCTCGTCGACCAGGGCGGCGGCCTCGTCGGTGCGTCCCTGCACCGCCCGGCACAGCGCGCCCATCGCCAGCATCGTCCAGTGCAGCCGGTGGAAGCCGCTACGCCGAGCGGTGTCCAGGGCGGCCGCCACGTCGTCGTACGGCGGTGAGGGCTGTCCCGCCGTCAGGGGGGTGATGCCGGAGGCGGCCGGTCGGGTCTCCGGTGCGGCCGGCGGGCCGGCGGTCGGCACCGGCTGACCGCGTAGCACCAGCAGGCAGGATCGCAGCCCCCGTACCTGCATGTCCCAACTGCCGGTCGGGGTGTGCACGAAGGCCTCGGCGGCGGCCAGCAGGCGGTCGAAGTCTCCCTCGAACCAGGCCCGCATCGCCTCCCCGGAGTAGCTGGTGGTCAGGGTCTGCCCGCTGGCGGTCCGGGCCGGTGCCGCCGAGAGCAGGGCTTTGGAGCGCAGCCAGTCGCCCTCCTCCCGGACCGCGTACGCGAGGTTCTGGGTGGCCCGGGGCAGGGCCAGCAGCTGCCGGCCCCGGCTGAACTCGACGATGGCGTACAACTCGTCCAGGCCGGACCGGTCGCCGGCCTGGTAGCGGGCGGTGGCCGCGGTGATCCGGGCATTGGTGCGGATCTCGGTCAGCCCTAGTCGCTCGCCGATCTGGGCGGCCGTGTCCGCAGCGGCCACCGCCGGGTCGCGTTCGTAGTTGAGCATGTGCAGCCGGCCCAGCTCGGCGTAGGCGTCCGCCTTCTGGGCGCTGTCCGGCAGCGGCTCGAACAGCCGTACGGCGTGGTCCAGGCAGGCCAGGGCGGCCTGCCGGTCGGCGCGCAGCCACGCCGCCTGACCCAGCAGGGTCCAGGCCCGTGCCGCACACGCCTCGTCGCCGTGGGCCAGCAGCCGGTCGGCCAGGGTCTGCATCTGCTCCGGCCCACCGCTGGACAGGAAAGCGTTGCCGTCCCGGTAGAAGGAGATCTCCGTGCTGAGCAGTTCCAGCTGGAGACGGCCCACCGGGTCGGAGTCGTCGGCCAGCCCGAGGGCCCGGCCCGCGTGCCCGGCGGCGGCGTCCAACCCGTGCAGGGCGTACGCCCGGCGGGCCGCCCGGTGCAGCGCGGCCCGGGCGGGGCCGGCGTACCGGGTGGTGTCCATGCCCAGCGACCGGGCGATCTCGTGGGCCGCCCAGCGGTGGTGGGCCAGCACCTCGGCCAGGTCGGTGTCCCGGCTCTGCGACAGGGTGTCCAGCCAGTCGGCGGTCCGCTCGTGTCGGGCCACCCGTTCGGTACGCGGCAGCCGCTGGTAGCAGACGTCGCGCACCAGCACGTGCCGGAACCGGTACTCCGGCTGACCGGCCATGGTGGAGGCGCCCTGCTCGTGGACGAAGTCCCGCTGCTCCAGCCGGCGCAGGGCCCGCTCGACCGCCTCCACCGGCTGGCCGACCGCCGCCGCCACCGCACCCGGCCAGAACTGCACCCCGACCACGGCCGCGGCCAGCAGCACCGCCCGGTCCTTGGCGTCGAGCAGGTCGATCCGGTTGGCGATGACGGCGTGCACGCTCTCCGGCATCGGCAGGTCCAGGTGCTTCTCCAGCGACCAGCCCCGCCCCGACTGGCGCAGCGCCCCCTGCTCGATCAGCATCCGGACGTACTCGTGGGCGTAGAGGGGGTTGCCCCCGGCCACCTCGACCAGCGGGGTGAGCAGGTCGGCGGAGAAGGCGGCCTGGCCGAACATGTGGGCGTACAGGGCGGCGATGCCGGTGTCCCGCAGCGGGGGCAGGGTGATGGTCACCGAGCCGGTGATCGTCCCCGCCCAGCTCGGGTCCCGGTCGACCAGTTCCGGGCGGGCGGTGCAGAGCAGCAGCAGGGGCACGTCCCGGGCCGCCGCGCCGAGCAGTTCCACGAACCGCAGCATGGCGTCGTCGGCCCAGTGCAGATCCTCGAAGACCAGCACGGTGGGGCGGCGGGCGGCCAGGGCCAGCAGGAACCGTCGCCAGCAGGATTCCGCCTCCTCGGCCGGCAGGGGGGTGCCGGCCAGGCCGACCAGCGGGCGCAGGGCGTCGACCACCCGCTCCCGCTCGCCCGGGCCGACCAACTCCTCCACGGCCGCGGCCAGCCGCTGGGCGGCCGTGCTGGCCGGGTCGGTGTCCAGGATGCCCGCCTCGGCCTTCACGATGTCGGCCAGCGCGGCGAAGGTGACGTTCTCTCCGAACGGCGGACAGCGCCCGATGCGCCAGGTCAACGGCTCGTCCACCAGCCGGGCGGTGTGCCGGTGCAGTTCCCGGACCAGCCGGCTCTTGCCGATGCCGGCCCGCCCGAAGACGGTCACCACCTGGGGGCGGCGGTCGCGCAGACTGCGATGCAGGGCGTTGACCAGCATCCCCAGCTCATGCTCGCGGTCGATCAGGGGAGTGGCGTCCGGTTCCCGGTCGGCGGGCTGCTGGCGTACCGCGGCCAGGGCCAGCCACACCTCCGTCGGGGCGGAGCGCCCGCGCAGGGTGACCGGGGGTTGCTCGTCGTAGCGGATGGTGTCCCGGGTCAGCGCGTACGTGGCGCCGTCGACCAGCACCCCGCCCGGCGGGGCCACGGACTGCAACCGGGAGGCGGTGTTGACCACGTCCCCGGCCACGATCGCCTGTCCGCCGTCGCGGGCGGCGGCCACGTCGACCAGGGCCTCACCGGTGGCCACCCCCACCCGGAAGCGCAGCCCGTCGGTGCCGGTGGGCGCGAAACGGGTCAGCACCCGTTGCAGCTCCAACCCGGCCCGGACGCACCGCAGCGCGTCCGTCTCCGTGGCCACCGGCGCGCCGAACAGGGCCATCACCGCGTCGCCGATGTACTTCTCGACCACCCCGCCGTACTGGCCGACCACCCGCCGGGCGGCGGAGAAGAACCCGGTCTGCATCCCCCGGACCAGCTCCGGGTCGGCCCGCTCGACGTACGGGGTGAAGTCGATCAGGTCGACGAAGAGCACACTGACCCGACGGCGGTCCTCCTGGGGGATGGCCGGGGCCCGACCGCTGCCGGCCCGGGGCGCCCCACACGAGGTGCAGAAGGCGACATCCGTCGCCAGCGGGCGCAGGCAGTGTGGACAGACCGCACCCAGCTCCGCTCCGCAGCCACCGCAGAAGCGGTCACCATCGGCGGCGGTGCGTCCACAACGATCACACTGAGTGGCGATGACACCCTCCACTGGTGAGCCCTGATTGCCGGGGGCAGGACCGAGTATCGCTGCCCAGAGGAGTGTCGGGTACCGGGCTGTTGGTTTGTGGACACTCCTCCGAGCAGTGCGTTGTGTGGCGCAACGGCTAGATTCAGAAGCCGATTCGTTGATCGTTTATCTGGGGGGACAGCCTCATGGTGTACGTCATGTTGAGCAGCGACTGGACCGACGGTAACGGGGTCACCCACTCGGCCGGTGACTCGGTGGACGTGGACGCCGCGACCCTGGCTCAGCTTCAGGCCCAGGGAATCGTCGGAGAGGTGCCGGGCAAGGGCAAGGACGGCACCGACTGGGCCGGACCGGGCGGCACCGACTGGGCCGGGCCGGGAAGCACCAAGCCCTGATCATCGCCGGAGCGGGCGATCTGCCCTGATCACAGCAGAAGTCGGTGGCGTCGGAAACCCAGTTTCCGACGCCACCGCTTCGTTCCGGGCCTGCTGTTGCCGGTCAGCGCTCGCTCATGCCGGCGCGGCGACGCAGCGCCGGCACGTCGGTGACGACGATCCGACGGCCCTCGGTACGCAGCCAACCCCGGTTGGCGAACGAGCCGATCGCCTGGTTGACGCTCTGCCGGGAACCCCCGGCCATCTCCGCCAACTGGCTCTGGTTCAGCTCGATGGTGATCATCGGTGCCTGCGACTCGCCGGCCAGCCGCACCAGGGTCTTCGCGACCCGACCGGGCAGGTCCAGGAAGACATGATCGGCGTTCTGCTCGGTCAGGCGGCGGATCAGCCCACCCAGGGAGCGCATCACCGCGTCCAGGATGCGCGGGTTCGAGTGCACCAGCTCCATGAAGGCGCCCCGGGACAGGGCCAGGGCGGTGCAGTCCTCGATGGCCTCCGCCGAGGCGGACCGGGTGGAGGCGTCGAGCAGGGAGACCTCGCCGAGCACATCCGGCGGTCGGATCACCGACAACACCGCCCGCTCACCGGTCGGTGCGGTGCGGAACACCGCCACCGCGCCCCGGCGCAGCACGATCAGCGATTCGCCCGGGTCGTTCTCCACGAACAGGAGCTGACCCTTGCGGTACGTCCTCGGCACGGCAGCGGCTATCACCCGCTGGCGTACCTCGGGTTCCAGGCCGGCGAACATCTCCACGCCCGTGAGCGCGTCGCCCGGCTCCGGCAGGCGCATCTCCACGGCCCCACCCCTCCCCCGGTCAAGGACCACATCGCTCACCGGGAGAGCCTGGTGGCCCCTGACTAGGCGAATCGACACCCGTTCGGCGTCCGGCAGCGGTACACATCAGATCATGACGGTCCGGTCGCGTGCTGTACACCCCTGAAGTCACTTCTGTGACAGCTTAAGCTGCGATGTCGCCGTTGCAGATGGTGTGGTAGCGCTCCCGGCTCGCCCCGCCCGCCGGTGCGGCACGGGCGTCAGCGAGGATGGCCGGGATGGTCTACCGCTATTTCTACGACTGCGAATTCATCGAGGACGGCCGTACGGTCGAACTGGTCTCGATCGGCATGGTCGACGAGCACGGCCGCGAGTTCTACGCGGTCTCCACCGAGTTCGACGCCTCCCGGGCCGTGCCCTGGGTTCGCCGTAACGTGCTGGACAAGCTGCCCTCCCCGGCGGACCGCGCCTGGCGCTCCCGCGAGCGGATCCGCGACGACCTGTACGACTTCCTGGTCGAGCCGATCCGTACGGGCGCTGCGGAGGAGTTGGAGCTGTGGGCCTGGTACGCCGCGTACGACCATGTGACGCTGGCCCAACTGTGGGGCGCCATGCCGGCCCTGCCTCGGGAGATTCCCCGGTTCACCAAGGATCTGCGCCAGCTGTGGGACGACCGGGGGCGGCCACGGCTGCCGAACGCCGAATCCGGGCGGCATGACGCCCTGGTCGACGCCCGGCACAACCTGGCCCGGTGGCGGGCGATGACCGGATCGTAGGTTTGGCCGGCCACGCAGCGGGCACCGGTTCGCCCTGACGGTGGTCGACCCGAGGGAGCATCGCCATGAGGCGGGCGTCAGCATGAGTGACGAGCCGTATGCCGTCCGCGCGGCCCGGCAGCGGATCACCGAGCTGATCCGGGCCGCAGGCACCTGCACCCTCACCACGATCTCGCTGGACGGCCGGCTGGTGGGCCGGCCGATGCTGCTGCAACGGGCGGCGTTCGCCGGTGAGCTGTGGTTCTTCGCGTACTCCCGGTCGGCTACGGTCCGTCAGCTCCGGGTCAACCCGGAGGTCGAGGTGAGCCTCACCGACCCGGGGGAGCAGGTCCGGGCCTCGCTGTCCGGCACCGCCCGCGACGACCACGACCCGGCGCGGGCGACCCGACTCTGGCAGCCTGAGCTGGCCGTGTGGTTCCCGCAGGGGCCCGCCACGGCGGGGTTGACCCTGGTGGCCGTGCACCTCACCGCAGCCCGCTGCTGGGACCGCGCGGGTCTGCGCGGAACGGACCTGCTCGGCGCCGCCGGGTCGGCGCCGGCGGTGGTCGGTGTGCGCCCTGATGAGGCTACTGACCGGTAGTGGGCCGCGGTGTCCGGTCGTACCAGCGCCGACTACAGTCGCAGTGACGGCCCGCCCCGGGCCGGCAACGGCGCCGAAGGTCTGACGTGACGCATATCCTGGGGCTTGATCGGGCTTGACCAGATGCTCCCAGGAGGATGAGCGATCATGCGTATCGGCGTGCTCACCGGCGGCGGCGACTGCCCCGGCCTCAACGCGGTCATCCGGGCGGTGGTCCGTAAGGGCGTCGCCAGCTACGGCCACGAGTTCGTGGGTTTCCGGGACGGTTGGAAGGGTCCGCTGGAGGGCCTGTCCCGCCCGCTGGGCATCGCGGAGGTCCGGGGGATCCTGCCGCGCGGCGGCACCATCCTCGGCTCCTCGCGGACCAACCCCTTCAAGATCGAGAACGGCGTCGAGCGGATCAAGGAGAACCTTGCCGCCCAGGGCGTCGACGCGCTGATCGCCATCGGCGGTGAGGACACCCTGGGTGTCGCCACCAAGCTGCACGAGCTGGGCGTCCACGTCATCGGGGTGCCGAAGACCATCGACAACGACCTCGGCGCCACGGACTACACCTTCGGCTTCGACACCGCGGTCAACATCGCGATGGAGGCCATCGACCGGCTGCACACCACCGCCGAGAGCCACCACCGCACCCTGGTGGTCGAGGTGATGGGTCGGCACGCCGGCTGGATCGCCCTGCACGCCGGCCTGGCCGGCGGCGCCAACGTGATCCTGCTGCCGGAGCGGGCCTTCGACGTCGAGCAGGTCGCCGGTTACGTCGAGAAGCGCTTCCAGCACCAGTACGCCCCGATCGTCGTGGTCGCCGAGGGCGCCCAGCCGATGGAAGGCCAGATGGTCCTGCAGAACCAGGAGCTGGACGCGTTCGGCCACGTCCGGCTCGGCGGCATCGGCCAGTGGCTGGCCGAGCAGCTGGAGGCCAAGACCGGCAAGGAGGCCCGCACGGTCGTGCTCGGGCACATCCAGCGCGGCGGCACCCCGACCGCCTTCGACCGGGTGCTGGCCACCCGGCTGGGTCTCCAGGCGATCGACGCCGCCCACGAGGGCGACTGGGGCAAGATGGTCGCCATGCAGAGCACGGACATCGTCCGGGTTCCGCTGGCCGAGGCCACCCGGGAGCTGAAGACCGTCCCGCTGGAGCGCTACCTCGAGGCCGAGGTCTTCTTCGGCAGCTGATCGTGGTTCCGGTGTCGCGGCGGGCCACCCGGTCCGCCGCGACACCGATCTTCAGAGGGGGTACCACAGGTGTCAGCCGGAGTGCGCACGGTCGCGGTGATCGGGGCGGGCAAGATCGGCGAGTTGATGCTGTCCGGGCTGCTGCGCTCCGGCTGGCCGGTGGACCGCCTGCTGGCCACCGCCCGTCGGCCGGCCCGCGCCGAGGAACTGACCGCCCGCTACGGCGTACGGGTGGTGGACAACCTCACCGCGGTCGAGGAGGCCGAGGTGCTGGCCGTGTCGGTCAAGCCCCAGGACGCGGCGGTACTGCTCGACGAGATCGGCCCGAAGGTGCCCGCCGGCAAACTGGTGATCTCCCTCTGCGCCGGCCTGCCCAGCAGCTTCTTCAGCCGCCGACTGCCCGAGGGCACCCCGGTAGTGCGGGTCATGACCAACACTCCCGCCCTGGTGGACGAGGCGATGACGGCCATCTCCGCCGGGGCGTACGCCACCGGGGAGCACCTGGCGCTGGCCGAGGAGATGTTCAAGCCGCTCGGCTCCACCATCCGGGTGCCGGAGAGCCAGCAGGACGCGGTGACCGCCCTGTCCGGCTCCGGCCCGGCCTACTTCTACCTGCTGGTGGAGGCGATGACCGACGCCGGCATCCTGCTCGGCCTGCCCCGCCAGGTGGCGCACGACCTGATCGTGCAGACCGCGATCGGCTCGGCGGTGATGCTGCGTGACTCCGGCGAACATCCCGTGAAGCTGCGCGAGGCGGTAACCTCACCCGCCGGCACCACCATCTCCGCCGTGCGCGAGCTGGAGAATCACGGCGTACGCGCCGCACTGCTGGCCGCCCTGGAAGCGGCCCGCGACCGGGCCCGCGAACTGGCCGCCCAGGCCGAATAGCCGCCCCCACCGGCGTGCCATGATCCACTCCGTCACGCCGATACGGCGGTTTCCCCGCGCCGACGAAGCCGCCAGTGCGGCGAAACGGAGTCGATCATGCCCCAGCGCCGGTACCGCAGAGGTATCCGGGTGTCGCATACTGGCGCGGTGTTCACTCTCGCCCAGGCCCGGCACCTGGTGGCCACCCTGCAACCCCGGATCGACGAGCTGATCCGGGTCCGCGCCGACCTGACCGAGCTGCAGTGCGATCTGGCCAACCACGGGCTCAGCGCACTCGGCGGACGGCCCGAGGCCAAGGCCCTGGAGGCGCGGCTGCACGCCATCTGCGACGAGATCGGGCAGCACGGCATCGAGATCAAGAGTGTCGCACCGGTGCTGCTCGACTTCCCCGGTGAGCGCGCGGGCCGCCAGGTCCTCTGGTGCTGGCTGGAGGGGGACACCGACGTGCGCTGGTACCACCGCGCCGACTGCGGCTTCGGCGGCCGCCGCCCCGCCTGACGGTCAGTCGGACGAGGGGCGGCCGGCCGAGGCTCAAGCTGGGGGACGTCATCGGCGTCGGCGGGTCTCCAGCGGCCATTCCAGGCTGACCGTCTCGTCGCGGCCCTGCCGGTCGAAGGCTGCCTGTAGCTCCCGCTTCTGCTCGGCGTACCAGGTGATCTGTGCCTGGTGCAGGGTCTCGGGGTGCAGCCGGGCGATCCGCTCGTGCCGGGCGGCGATCGACACCGCCATCTCGGCAGCGGCGCGGGCGTCGCTCGCGGCGTCGTGAGCGGAGACGAGGTCGACGCCGTAGTACCGGCACAGATCTTCGAGCCGTCTGCCGCCGTACCAGCGGGGTTCCACCTCGCCGTGCAGGACCGAGGGGTCGATGATGACGGCGCGGTCCCAGTCCAGCGGTGCGAGGGCGTGCCGGGCCAACTCGGTGTGCAACGCCGTGACGTCGTAGGGGGCGCAGAAGGCGACGAGCGGGGTCCCGTCGGCGATCACCTTGTCGATGGCCGTTCTCAGCTCGGTCAGCGCCTCGGTGGCCGGTTGCCCGGAACTGCGTACCATCTCGTCGGTGATCCCGTGGATCTCGGTGGAGCGGGGCGGGATCGGCACGCCCGGGTCGATGAGCCACCGCGCGGTGGTGCCGTCGGAGTGGACCAGCGCGGCGGAGACGATGCGGGCGTCCATGGGTTCGGCCTCGGTGGCCTCGATATCGAAGCCCACCATGGGCAGGTCGTGCCACCCACGGTGGGTCCCCGGCGGCGGAGCCGTCCTGACCGGTACGCATTCGTCGTGGTGGGGACTCCAACGGCCGCCGAGATTGATCGCCTGTCCGGCGCCGGCTTCGACCCACTTCTGGCACTTGCCGCAGCTTCCGGGGTACCTGTTGATCACGCTACGGGCTCCTGGTTCGGTTGGGTGGGCGTACTCATGCCTGTCGGCCGTCCGCTGACGAGGCGGGACCGGCAGCGCCGGTAATCCTGAGCCATCGGTCAGAGTGTCGGCACCCACCGGCCGCGCCGTTTAGTGACCTTTGTGGACATTCGGCGACAACCCTTTGTTCGGTGGCGTTTGCCGGGTGGCCTCTTCGTGGCAGCGACACGGGCATCTCCGGCGACGACAAGGCGACAGGCGGCATGCGTCGTGGCGCTCGCTGGTGGCGGCCCATCCGCCGGGCTCGTAGGGGCGGAGGATGATCTATAGGCTCCAAGCGCCACCGAGAGGAAGCCCTCTCGGTGGCGCTGCGCGCACCGCCACCGGCGTACGGTGGCACGGCCCTGTCGCCGGCGCAGCATGATCGGATGGCTCAGGTGGCCGGCGAGATCACGATCAGTGAGCAGCCGGCCGTTTACGGGGAGGGTGCTGATGTTCGCCATTTCGTTGACCGAGGACGCGGAACTGCGTCCGCTCAACCCGTGGCATGCTGAGGAGTTTCTGGCCAACCTGGACCGGGCCCGGCAGAGCATGACCCCCTGGGTGCCGGCGGCCTTCATCGCCACCGACCTGGAGAGGGCGCGGCATGTGCTGCAGCGGTACGCCGAGCGGTGGGCCCGCGACGACGGCGGCATCTGGGGCATCTGGTCCGACGGCAGGCTGGTCGGTGGCGTGCTGCTCGTGTCGCTCGACGCCGATACGGGAGTCTGCGAAGCTGGCTGTTGGCTTGAACCGGCCGCCGAGGGACGCGGGCTGGTCACTCGCGCGGTCAGCCGGCTCATCGACTGGGCGGTCGACGAGCGGGGACAGCACCGGGTCGAGTGGCGGGTCCTGGCCGGCAACGTACGCAGCATCGCGGTGGCCCGTCGGCTAGGGATGCGCCGCGACGGCGTGTTGCGTGAGGTGTCACCGGGTCCGGAGGGGCGACGCGATCTCGAGATCTGGTCGCTGCTGGCACCCGAGTGGCGGACTCGCCGGGCCGGTGCCTCCGAGGATTGAGCCTGCGGCGACGACGGCGCGGCTGGTGAAAACTAGGGTGTGGCGCGCATGACGACCATCGTCCGGCCGGTGTCGGCCCTGCGGGTTCTGCCCGTCGTGGCCGCGAGCACGGCGGGGACGGGTGTCGTCGCGCTCACCCTCCTGGGGGCGGCCGGCCACGGTGGCTTCGCGACCGATCCGGTCGGCGTTCTCGCCCTGGCGGTGGCGGCCGTGGTCGGCACTGTCGCGGCTGCCCGGCTCGACCGGTCGGGTCGGCACGTCGCCAGCCGGTTCGCGGCTGGGCTGGCCGCCTCCCTGCTCGCGTACCTGATGCTCACCGTGCTGGCGGTGGCCGGGGTCGCGGCCGGGCAGCCATGGGCCGGGTTGGCCGTCGCGGCGTGGAACTCGGCCTGGATCCCGCCGCTCGCCCTCCTGCAACTCACCGCCTCGGCCGCCGTCCGCACCGGCCCCGCCGTCCCCTGGACGCATCGGGTCGTGGGCCTGACCCTGGGCGCGGTCACGCTGGTCAACGCGTTGCTGACCACGGCGGGCGAGCCGTTTGCGGGGCTGCCGACGATCGCCGGGGAGTCGTGGCGCACCGCGCTCGCCCCGGTCGGCGCCGCCGCCACCGTGCTGGGCATGGTGGCACTGCTCCTGCTGCCGGTGACCCTCTGGCGGGCTGCTCTCGGTTCGCACGAGGCCGTCCGGGCGCGCCTCGGCATCGCCGCTGCGGCGACCACCGCAGCGCCGCTGACGGTCGCCTTCTGCCTGCTTCTCGCCGTCGCCCGTACTCCCGGCGGGGTCGAACCGTCGCTGGGTTCGGTCGCCTTCCTGGTGGCGCTCTCCGGGGCGGCCGGGTTCGCCGTCGCCTGCGCGCTCGCCGTCGCCCGAAGCGCCGTCGAGCCCCGTCAGGTCACCGTCGTGGTCCGCGTCGCCGGTCTGACCGCTGCGGCCCTGATCATCGCTGGCATCGGTACGGTCGTGGCCGCTCCCGGTACGGCCCTCGGCCCGACCTCGGTCGCCCTGCTCGTCTCGACCCTGACGGTCCTCGTCGGTGGCTCGGCCTGGGCCGGCACGGCCCGCCTGGCCCGGACCCTCACGCCCGTCCCGCCCCCGTCACGAGCTGAGCCGGGAAGCCCCGAAGCGATGCCGGGGACCGGGGCGAGGGGCGGCTCGCCCGGCGCGGCGGTGCCGCAGGCCGGAGCTGCTCCGGTCGGGGGGTTGACGGCCCGGGAGTGTGAGGTGCTGGCGGCCCTGGCCGAGGGAGCCAGCAACGCCGGGATCGCGGCCCAACTGGTCGTCTCCGAGCGGACGGTCGACGCCCATCTGCGCGCGATCTTCAGCAAGCTCGACCTGACCCCCGGTGGTGGGGCCACCAACCGGCGGGTGCAGGCGGCACGGATCTGGCTGGAGCACACCCGTCAGCACTCCTGAGCAGGAGTTTCCTGAAGATAGGTGTTGAGGCCGATGCCGGGGGCGGCGGCTCGGGGGCACGGTGAGCCATCACCCGATCAACGGAGGCTCGCACCGTGTCCGTACCGAACCTGCGCCGTGTCGCCCTCGTCGCCCTCTTCGTCCTGCTGCTCGTCGCCCTGGCCGGCCGGACGGTCTTCATGCTCTGGGAGCCGCCCTTCGACGGCACGATCCGGTACGACGAGATCCGGGAACTGGGGTCGGCCTACTGGCCGATGAACCTCTACCTGGGGGGTCCCGCGTACGCGGTCTCCTGGATCGCCGCCGCGGTCTTCATCGTCCGGCTGGCCAAGGGCCGCGCCGGGGTGTTGAACCTGGTCGGCGCCTTCCTGGTGGGTCTCGGTGGGGTGGTGTTCGCGCTGGCGATCACCGCAGAGGTGCTCCCCTTCGCCTACGCGGCCGATCCGGCCGTGCTGGCGGAACCGCAGGGACGGGCGCTGTTCGAGGTCCTCAACGACCGGCTGGACTGGGTGATCCCGGCCATCATCGGCAGCCAGTTGGCGATCGTCGTGGGCATGGTGCTGGCCCTGGTCGGCGCGCTGATCGCCCGGACCATGCCCCGGCCGGTGGTCATCGCCGCCCTGGTCTACGCGGTGATCTTCGTGGTGCTGCCGCTGGCCGAGTTCGGCCGCCCGGTCGTCATCGTCGACTATCTGCTGCAGGTGTCCCTGGTGGCCGCGATCGGCTGGTACGGGCTGCGGGCCGCCGCCGACGACAGGCCGGTCACCGCCTGAGGTCGGCGGCGGCCACCGGTCAGCCCCGCTTGGCCTCGGCCAGCGCGGCACGCACCGTGTCGGCGTCGCCGGGGGCCTCCTGCTCCCAGTTGGCCGGGTCGGCGGAGTAGATGGTGCCGTACGCCGGGGTGTCCGGCTGGAACCGCCAACTGTCGGCGAGACTGCCGGCGTCGACCGTGTCGTAGCCGATCCGGTCCAGGAAGCCGGTGACGACCGCCTTGGCCTCGGCGTCGTCACCGGCGATCGGCAGGGCACTGCGGTCCGCCGCACCGGCGGGTCGGGCCAGGGTGAGCAGGTGCTTGAAGAAGATGTTGTTGAACACCTTCACCACCCGGGCCTCGGGCAGATGCTGTTGCAGCAGCTCACTGCTGGTGACCCGGTCCTCGTCCAACTCGGGGATCTGGCCGTCGCGCTGCGGGTAGTAGTTGTTGGTGTCGATGACCACCTTGCCGGCCAGCGGCTGCGCCGGCACGGACCGGTACGACTTGAGCGGGATGCTGACCACCACCAGGTCACCGGCCCGAGCCGCCGCCTCGACCGTGCCGGCGCTGGCCCTCGGCCCCAACTCCTCGACCAGGCCGGACAGGGTCTGCGGCCCCCGCGAGTTGCTCAGCACCACCTCGTACCCGGCGGCCACCGCCAACCGCGCGAGGGTGCCTCCGATGTGTCCACTTCCGATCAGGCCCACGACCGACACGTCCACCTCCATCGACTCGGCTCTCCCCGTCGAACCTACGCCCCTGGTGGAGGGTCAGGGCAGGATCTTCTCCAGAGTGGTGCGCAGGGTGGGGTCCTCCGGGGTGACCGTCGGATCGAAACGGGCGGCCACGGTGCCGTCCGGGGCGACGAGGAACTTCTCGAAGTTCCACCGGATGTCCCCGGTGTGGCCTTCGGCGTCCGGGGTGTCCACCAGGGCGGCGTAGAGGGGATGACGGTCGGGGCCGTTGACCTCGACCTTCTCCGTCAGCGGGAAGGTGACGCCGTAGTTGACCTGGCAGAACTCGCTGATCTCCGCAGCGCTGCCCGGTTCCTGGCCGCCGAACTGGTTGCACGGGACGCCGAGCACCACCAGCCCACGGTCGGCGTACTCGTCCTGAAGGGCCTGCAGACCGGCGTACTGGCCGGTGAGGCCGCAGCGGGAGGCGACATTGACCACCAGCAGGGCCTTCCCGCGGTACTGCGCGAGATCGGCCGGGCCGCCGGTCAGGGAGTTGATCTGGGTGTCGAAGACGGACATGGCGCGAGGGTACCGCCGATGCCGCTGTACCGGATCATGCCGCGCGGCGGCGTCTACCGCCAGGTAACAGCGAACGACGTGGTTTCTCTCCGGGTCAGCAATCGATACATCTACATCTTGACGAAGTGTGGTCGCGTGAGTAGCGTCTCCTCAACAATTTGGAAAGTTTCCTAACTGTTTGGAGGCGCCACATGAAGAGATCGCTCCGCCGGGCCCTCTGGGTCGGCGCCGCGGTCGCGGTGACCGTCGCCACGGTCCCGATGGCCTCGGCGTTCGGCGCCGGAAGTGTCACCACCTCGTTCGCCCGGGTGCAGGATTGGGGCACCGGTCACGAAACGAGGGTCACCATCACCAACGGTTCCAGTGCCAGCGTCAGCACCTGGCGCATCGAGTTCGAGCTGCCCTCGGGCACCAGCATCAGCAGCTCCTGGGACGCCGACGTCACCCGTAACGGCAACCGCTACGTGGCGGTCAAGAAGAGCTGGGCCGGTGCCCTGGCGCCGGGCGCCTCCTTCAGCTGGGGCTACAACGGCACCGGGGGGTACCGGGCGCCGCTGAACTGCACCGTCAACGGCGTGGCCTGCGGCGGCGGCACCCCGCCCCCGACCACCCCGCCGCCGACGACCACACCTCCACCCCCGCCGACCACCCCGCCCCCGACCACCCCGCCGCCGAGCGGCCAGAAGGTGGTCGGCTACTTCGTCCAGTGGGGGGTCTACGCCCGCAACTACCACGTCAAGAACATCCACACCAGCGGCTCGGCGTCGAAGCTGACCCACATCCTGTACGCCTTCGGCAACACCACCGGCGGCCGGTGCACCATCGGCGACAGCTACGCCGACTACGAGAAGGCGTACACCGCGGCGGAGAGTGTCGACGGGGTCGCCGACACCTGGGATCAGCCGCTGCGGGGCAGCTTCAACCAGCTGCGCAAGCTCAAGCAGATGTACCCGCACCTCAAGGTGATCTGGTCCTTCGGCGGCTGGACCTGGTCCGGCGGCTTCACCCAGGCCGCGCAGAACCCGACCGCCTTCGCCGAGAGCTGCTACAACCTGGTCGAGGACCCGCGCTGGGCGGACGTCTTCGACGGCATCGACATCGACTGGGAGTACCCGAACGCCTGCGGTCTGACCTGTGACGCCAGCGGCCCGAACGCGTTCAAGAACGTGGCCAGTGCGTTGCGTACCCGGTTCGGGTCGTCGGCCCTGGTCACCGCCGCGATCACCGCGGACGGCAGCAACGGCGGCAAGATCGACGCTACCGACTACGCCGGCGCCGCCACCCACCTAAACTGGATCATGCCGATGACGTACGACTACTTCGGCGCCTTCAACCCGCAGGGCCCCACCGCCCCGCACTCGCCGCTCTACTCGTACTCCGGCATCCCGCAGCAGGGCTTCTGGTCGGACGCGGCCATCCAGAAGCTCAAGAGCAAGGGCATCCCGGCCAACAAGCTGCTGCTCGGCATCGGCTTCTACGGCCGGGGCTGGACCGGGGTCACCCAGACCGCACCGGGCGGCACCGCCACCGGCCCCGCCCCGGGCACCTACGAGCAGGGCATCGAGGACTACAAGGTGCTCAAGAACACCTGCCCGGCCACCGGCACCGTCGGCGGCACGGCGTACGCCAAGTGCGGCAGCAACTGGTGGAGCTACGACACCCCCTCGACCATCGGGGGCAAGATGACGTACGCCAGGAACCAGGGCCTCGGCGGCGCCTTCTTCTGGGAACTCTCCGGTGACACCAGCAACGGCGAATTGATCACCGCCATCCGCGGCGGCCTCGGCTGACGGTAAGGAAGGGCCCCCTGTTAACGCCTGCGGTAGAGCAGGGGTCCCCTGTTAACAATTCGGCAGCTCGATCTTGCCGGATGTTAATAGGGGGCCCCTCCTATGCAAAAGGCGATAACAAGGGGCCCTTCCTTGCATCCGAGGCGGGTGTGACAGACTCGCCGGTCGGACGGTGCAAAGTCCGCAGATCGGGAGGTGACGATGCGAGTTCACCGGCGCTGCGCCGCCCTCGCCCTGCTCACGACCGTGCCGTTCGCCCTGGTCGGTTGCGGACTGATCGGCGGCGAGAAGGAACCGGCGGAGCAACCCGGTCGGGCACCCGCCGAGGAGGCCCTGGCCAAGTCCCGCGAGCGGGTACAGGCGTACCTGGACGCGATGGTGGCCAAGGACGTCGTGGCCGGGCGCAGTCAACTCTGCACGGTGCTGCACGAGTCGTTCGACGAGGCCGCGACCGGGCCGAACGGTGACTTCGCCGACCACTTCACGGTGGCCCAGACCGAGATCACCGACATCCGCCCGGGCCCCCTCGGGCAGGAGGTCAGCACTGTGGTTACCGTCACGATGGGTAAGCGCAAGGCGGACCGGGGACTGTTGTTCACAGTCACCCGTGAGGGGCTGGACTGGTGCATCTCGGGCGAGCGCCCCGGTGGGCACAGCCCGGCACCCGCCCCGACGCCCTGACCTGCGACAACGTTCACGGTCGTCCAGTTACCGGAACCCGGCCCCTCGATGGGCGGTAGGCGCGCAGGCCGCCGTACGCTTCTTGTCATGCGGCATGAGTGGCATCAGTTGAGTCATCCGGCGGTGGGCAGCCCGGTGTTGCAGACCAGCCGTCCGACCGTCGACTCCGCCGAGGACGAGGCCCTCGGCCTGGACCGCTGGCGAGAGTTGCCCCGCGCCCAGACCCCACCCTGGGAGGACCCGGCCCAGGTGGCCGAGGTCTGCAAGGTGCTCGACCGGGTTCCGTCGGTGGTCGCCCCCTACGAGGTTGACCAGTTGCGGCAGCGCCTGGCCCTGGTCTGCGAGGGCAAGGCCTTCCTGCTGCAGGGCGGTGACTGCGCGGAGACCTTCGCCGACAACACCGAGAGTCACCTGCTGGCCAACGCCCGCACCCTGTTGCAGATGGCGATCGTGCTCACCTACGGCGCCTCGCTGCCGGTGGTGAAGGTGGCCCGGGTCGCCGGGCAGTACACCAAGCCCCGGTCGCTCCCGACGGACGCCCGGGGCCTGCCGGCCTACCGCGGCGACATGATCAATTCCCTCGAGGCCACCCCGGAGGCCCGGGTCGCCGACCCGCAACGCATGATCCGGGCGTACGCCAACTCGGCCGCCGCGATGAACATGCTCCGCGCCTACCTGGCCGGGGGACTGGCCGACCTGCACGCCGTGCACGACTGGAACAAGGGCTTCGTACGCAATTCCCCGGCCGGGGAACGGTACGAGGCGATCGCCCGGGAGATCGACCGGGCGCTGGCCTTCATTCGGGCCTGCGGGATGACCGACGACGATGCCCTGCGTACGGTCACTCTCTACTGCTCCCACGAGGCCCTGGCCCTGGAGTACGACCGGGCGCTGACCCGGGTCTCCGACCGTCGGGCGTACGGGCTGTCCGGGCACTTCCTGTGGATCGGCGAGCGCACCCGGCAGATCGACGGCGCCCACATCGACTTCATCTCCCGCATCGCCAACCCGATCGGGGTCAAACTCGGCCCGACCACCACCCCGGACGAGGCGATCGAGCTGTGCGAGAAGCTGAACCCGGAGAACATCCCCGGGCGGCTCACCCTGATCAGCCGGATGGGCAACCACAAGGTACGCGACGCCCTGCCGCCGATCGTGGCCAAGGTGACCGCCGCCGGGGCGAAGGTGGTGTGGCAGTGCGACCCGATGCACGGCAACACCCACGAGTCCTCCAACGGCTACAAGACCCGGCACTTCGACCGGATCGTCGACGAGGTGCTGGGCTACTTCGAGGTGCACCGCAGCCTGGACACCCACCCCGGCGGCCTGCATGTCGAGCTGACCGGTGAGGATGTCACCGAGTGCCTCGGCGGCGCCCAGGGCATCGAGGACCTGGACCTGCCCGACCGGTACGAGACCGCCTGCGACCCCCGCCTGAACACCCAGCAGTCACTGGAACTGGCCTTCCTCGTAGCGGAGATGCTCCGTGGCTGACGCGAGGAGTGAGCTTGCGAGCCCCGCAGTCGGCAGCCGGAAGGTGGCACTGTGGCTGACGCGAGGAGTGAGCTTGCGAGCCCCGCAGTCGGCGGCCGGAAGGGATGACCGTGGCTGAGAATCTCATCGATCTGCGTTCGGACACGGTCACCCGGCCCACCCCCGGGATGCGGGAGGCGATGGCCGCCGCCGAGGTCGGTGACGACGTCTACGGCGAGGACCCGACCGTCAACGCGCTGGAGGCCGAGGTCGCCGCGCTGTTCGGTCACGAGGCAGCGCTGTTCTGCCCGACCGGCTCGATGGCCAACCAGATCGCCCTGCAACTGCTGGTGCCGCCCGGGGCGGAGTTGCTCTGCGACGCCGACGCCCATGTGATCACGTACGAGATGGGGGCGGCTGCCGCGTACGGCGGAATGACCTCGCGGACGTGGTCGGCGGTGGGCGCGGACGTGGACCCCGACGTGGTCGCCGGCATGATCCGTCCCGACGGCTACTGGGCGGTGCCCACCCGGGCGATCGCGGTGGAGCAGACCCACAATCGTGGCGGCGGCGGGGTGATCCCCCTCGACACGCTGCGGCGGTTGCGGCAGGTCGCCGACGAGGCGCAGGTGGCGCTGCACTGCGACGGAGCCCGGATCTGGCACGCCCATGTCGCCGACGGGGTGCCGCTGGCCACCTACGGTGGGCTGTTCGACACCCTCTCGGTCTGCCTGTCCAAGGGGCTCGGCGCGCCGGTCGGCTCGCTGGTCGTCGGTGCCGCCGACAAGATCGAGCGGGCGCGGGTGATCCGTAAGCGGATGGGTGGCGGGATGCGCCAGGCCGGCATCCTGGCCGCCGCCGGCCGGTACGCCCTGGCCCACCACATCGACCGTCTCGCCGAGGATCACGCCAAGGCGGCCCGGCTAGCGGAGGCGATCGCCCCGTTCGGGGTGCTGGCCGCCCCGGTACGCACCAACCTGGTCCCCCTGGACCTGGCCAAAACCTCCCTGGACGCCCCCACCCTGGCCGCAGCGGCCCGCGCCGAGGGCCTACTGATCTCCGTCCTGGGCCCCCACACCGCCCGCCTGGTGACCCACATGGACGTCCCCGACCCCGCCATCGACCAAGCCATCACCACCCTCACCCACCTCCTCCGCGCCTAACATCCCCTCCCCGCCTCCCCCCTTTTAGCCCCGTTGATCATGAGGTTGGCGGCACTGTGGAGATCGAACACTGCCGCTAACCTCATGATCAACGGGGCAAACCCGGGGGCCAGAGGGGGCCGGTGGGGGTGTTAGGGGAGGAGGCGGCGGAGGGTGGTTATGTCGGTGGCGTGGCCTTCGTGGTGGGTGGTGGGGGTTTCCACGAGGATGGGGACGCCGGCGGTGGCGGGGTGACGCATCAGTTCGGCGAAGGCGGGCTCGCCGATGTTGCCCTTGCCGATGTTCTCGTGCCGGTCCCGGGTGGAGCCGCACAGGTCCTTCGAGTCGTTGGCGTGCACCAGCCGGAGCCGATCCGCGCCGACGGTCGCCACCAGGGTGTCCAGGGTCTCGGTCATGCCGCCTTCGGCAGCCAGATCGTGCCCGGCGGCCCAGGCGTGGCAGGTGTCGAAGCAGACCCCCAGCCATGGGTGCCGGTCCACCGCGTCGAGGTAGGGGCCGAGGTGCTCCACCCGGCTGGCCAGCGACCGGCCGCCGCCCGCGCTCGGTTCGACCAGCAGCATCGGCCCGCCACTGTCGGCCGCCGAGTCCAGTAGCGGCAGCAGGGATTCGCGTACCTGCCGCATGGCCGCCTCGGCGTGCCCGGCGTCCACCGCGCTGCCGGCGTGGAACACCACCGCGCGAGCACCGATCGCGGTGCCCCGGCGCAGGGCGTGGGCCAGGCTCTGCCGGGACCGTTCGACCGTGGCCGGGGTCGGTGAACCCAGGTTGACCAGCAGCGAAGCGTGGATGTAGACGGCCGTGCCCCGCTCGGTGCAGCCGTCGCGGAACAGGGCGTCCTGCCCGGGGTCACCGGCCGGCATCGCCCAGCCCCGGGAGTTGCCGACGTACACCTGGGCCACCTCGGACCCGGCGGCGTCGAGGTACGGCAGTGCCGCCTTCGCCAGTCCACCCGAGGTGGGGGTGTGCGAGCCGATCGGCCGGTGGCTGGTCATCAGAAGCACCCGATGGTGATCTGGGTGCCGGGGGCCACCTGCGTGTTCTCGGGCGGGTTCTGGAACCGGGCCACGGCCGCCGGGTTGAACTGCACCGCCACCGGGAAGCCCTGGCTCTCCAGCACCTGCTTGGCCTGCTGACAGGGCAGGTCGATGACCCGGGGTACGGCCACCAGCGGTGGACCTTCGCTGACCTCCAGCCGGACCTGGGCACCCTTCTCCACCCCGCTGCCGTCGGCCGGGCTCTGCCCGAGCACCTCGTCGCGGGGCTTGTCGGACTGCTTGTAGGTCGGTTCCACCAGGACCAGGCCGAGCTGGGCGATCTGGGTACGGGCCTCGTTGAGGCTCTTGCCGACCAGGTTCGGCACCGTGATCGGGGCGCGGCCCTTGCTCAGGATGACGGTGATCTCGTCGCCCGGCTCGACTTCCTTGCCGGCCTCCGGCTTGGTGGCCACCACCACGCCTTCGGGCAGGCTGTCGTCGTACCGGGCGTTGCCCTTGACGATCTTCAGTTGGGCGTTGACCAGGTCGGTTTCGGCCAGGTCGAACTCCTTGCCCACCACGTCGGGCATCGGGAACCGGGCCGGCCCCAGCGACAGGGTCAGGGTGATGGTGCCGCCCTTGAGGATCCGGGCGGCCGAGGCGGGCTCCTGCGCCACCACCCCGTCGCGCGGGATCTGCTCGTCGTGGCGCGGGTCGGCGTACTTCAGGGTGAAGCCGCCCTGCGCCGCCTGCGCCTCCGCCTGGGCCTTGGTCATGCTGACCAGTTGCGGGGCGGTGGTGTAGCGGCCCACCCCGAACCACCAGCCGCCGAGGGCGGCCACCAGGCCGAGGACGACCACGACGGCGGCGACCGCGAGACGTCCGTTCGACTCGCCCAGGAGACGGGTACGCCATTCGGCGAGTTGGGCCCACCGATTCCCGTCGCCGTCCGGGGCCGCCCGACGACGTCCCCGGGCGGGTGCCCCACCCTCGGGCAGCCGGGCCCAGGTGGGCCGCTCGGCGGGGCGGACCGCCGCCACCATCATGGTGGGCTGGGCGACCACCGGGTCGTCGGCCACTGCGGACAGCATGGCGGTCTGGGCGTTGGCGTTGCCGATTCCGTCCCGGGCCACCTGCACCTCGGCCAGCAGCGCCCCGGCATCGACCGGCCGGGTAGCCGGGTCACGGCGGGTGGCCCGGGCCACCAGGTCGTCGAGCACCCTGGGCAGGCCGGGTACCAGGGTCGAGGGCGCGGGGACGTCCCGGTCGACATGCTGCCAGGCGATGTCGATCGGCCGGTCACCGTCGTACGGCACCCGGCCGGTCAGCATCTCGAACAGCACGATGCCGGTGGAGTAGACGTCCGTACGGGCGTCGGCCCGGCCGGTGGTGACCAGCTCCGGGGCGACGTACGCGACCGTGGCCATCAGCTGGTTGCCGCTGTCGTGGTCGGTGCTCGCCTCCACGGCCTGCGCCAACCCGAAGTCGGTGACCTTCACGACGCTGTCGACCAGGTTGGCCGGACCGCCGCTGGGTGCCTCGGCGACGAGCACGTTCTCCGGCTTGACGTCGCGGTGGACCAGCCCGGCCCGGTGCGCGGCGGCCAGGGCGGCCAGGATCTGCTCGGTGATGGCCAGCGCCTCGTCCGGGTTGAGTCGGCGCCGCTCGGTCAGCACCTCCCGCAGGGTGCGCCCCCGGACGTACTCCATGACCAGGTACGGCCGCCCGGCGTGGGTGCCCTGGTCGTAGACCGCGACCACGTTGGGGTGGGTCAGCCGGGCGATGGTCTTCGCCTCGTCGCTGAACCGGTCGACGAAGCTGGCCAGACCGGCCCGGTCCGTCGGCCCCGATGTCGAGTGAATGATCTTGACCGCCACGATGCGTTCGAGTCGTTCGTCCGTGGCGGTGTACACGGTCGCCATGCCGCCACGAGCCACGCGACCGCGGATGCGGTAGCGCCCGTCGATCAGCGAGCCCAGCAACGTGTCGGCGACCTGTGTGTCCATCGGCAGCGAGTCTATGTGTCGGGGAATGAAGGTTGAACAGGATGCTACCGCCGAGCGAGCCTCCCCGGGTCCGCCGTGGTGTCACGGACGGTGGTCGATCCTGGTCAGGGAGGCTGTTGACCCGGTGCCGGGAGGACGTGGCAGGGTGGTCGGGTGACCGACTCCGTACCCACCGACAACGCCGCGCCGGGGGCCACCCCCGCCGGGCCGACGGACTGGCTGACCCTGCCGGACGTCGCCGAGCGGCTCGATCTGCCGATCAGCAAGGTGCACCAGAAGATCAGGGACCGGGAACTGATCGCGGTACGCCGCGACGGTGTCCGCCGGATCCCGACCGACCTGGTGGCCAACGACACCGTGCTCAAGCACCTGCCCGGCGTGCTCAATCTGCTGGCCGACGCCGGTTACGACGACGAGGCGGCGCTACGCTGGCTCTACGAGCCCGACCCGACCCTGCCGGGCGGCACCCCCGCCACCGCCCTCGCCGGCGACCAGGCCCGCGAGGTGAAACGCCGCGCCCAGGCCCTCGGCTTCTGACCCACCCCACCCCTCACCCCGCCCTCGCCGTACGGAGGCGGGGTGAGGACGTCAGTCGGTGCGGCGGGTGGCGGCTATGGCCAGGTCGACCAGGGACTGGCGGGCTTCGGTGTCCAGGTCGACGGCGCTCAACGCGGCCAGGGCGGCGTCGGTGAGGGTGACGATGCGCTGCTCGGTGCGGGCCAGGGCGCCGGTGGAGGTGATCAGGTCCCGTAGTCGGACCACCCCGGTCTGGTCCAGCTCCGGGTCGCCCAGCCCGGCGAGCAGGACGGCCCGGTCGGCCTCGTCAGCCGCTTCCAGGGCCGCCGCCACCAGGTAGGTCCGCTTGCCCTCGCGCAGGTCGTCGCCGGCCGGCTTGCCGGTCTGGGCGGGATCACCGAAGACTCCCAGGACGTCGTCGCGCAGCTGGAACGCCTCACCCAGCGGCAGCCCGTACGCCGAGTAGGCGACCCGTACGTCGGCGGAGGCGTCGGCCAGCGCCGCGCCGATCAGCAGGGGTCGCTCGACGGTGTACTTGGCCGACTTGTACCGGGCCACCTTGCTGGCCCGCTCCAACGAGGTGTCCCCGGTGGCCTGGGTCACCACGTCGAGGTACTGCCCGACGGTGACCTCGGTACGCATCTCGTCGAAGTCCGGCCGGGCCCGGGCCACCGTCCGGGGATCCAGCCCGGCGGAGTGCAGCAGCTCGTCGGACCAGACCAGGCACAGGTCGCCCAGCAGGATCGCCGCCGCGTCGCCGAAGCCGTCCGGAGAGCCACCCCAGCCGGCCGTGCGGTGCCAGGTGGCGAATCGGCGGTGCACCGCCGGCTCACCCCGCCGGGTGTCCGAGCGGTCCATCAGATCGTCGTGGATCAGGGCGCTGGCCTGGACCAACTCCAGGGCGGCCAGGGCGGTGACCACCGCGTCGGTGTCCACTCCGCCGGCTCCTCGGTACCCCCAGTAGGCGAAGGCGGGCCGTAGCCGCTTGCCGCCGCCCAGCACGAACGCCTCGATCGCGTCGGCGACCGGCACCAGGGCCGCATCGAGGTCGGTCATCCACGATCGGCGGCCGGTGAGGAAGTCGGAGAGGGCCTGGTCCACCCGTTGGCGGAGGCCGGCCCGGTCGACCGGAGAGACAGGAGCAGCGTGGGTCACGTCCCGACGCTAGTAGGTCGGATCGCGGCGCGCCGACCCACCCACGTTCCGGCGCGTCGCGACTCGCCGGGGGATCCGGGTCGGTGGGCGCGCCGAAGCCGGTCGGCAGGGCCCGCGTCGCCGCTCCCGGTCGCCGGCCGCCGCTGCCGGTCCGCCGGCCTCGCCCGGGTCGGCCGGCGGATCGGAGGGTACGCCGAGCACGGCGGCCAGCCAGCCGTGCCAGAACCGGCCGGGGGTACGCCGCTGGCGCTCCCATCGGGAGATCTCGTGCCGGCTGAGGGTCGGCACCCCGGCGGCGGCGCACAATTCGGCGGCCAGCCGGGACTGGCTCCACCCTCGGGCCAGCCGTAACCGGGTCAGTGGCGGCCCGGACAGCGGATCGGGCGGGTGCGGGAACATCGGTCCTCCGGAGGGTCGACACGCGGGATGGTCGGCCCGGACTCGGACCACCCATCGGTGGATCATGACCCCCGCGCGGCCCCCTGCGGTCCGCAGACCACCCGCGCTGAACAACAGATATCCGAGGGGTCCGACGTTTTCCCGTCCGGCGAACTGGACCCGGCCCGGACCGGTAACAGGCCCGGGCCACACCGGAGAACTGGGCCGGGGGCGCCTGGACGGTCGGGCAGTGATCCCTGGCAGTGGGAAGCGGATAGGGATCCGTGGACTCTCCGGCTAGAGTCGATGCGTGGCGCTCGGTCTACCCTCGGTCCTCCCGAATCCGCAACCAGCGATCGGGGAGCTGGTCCGTGACTGCCAGCCGACCTTCTCCTTCGAGTTCATGCCGCCGAAGACGGCGGAGGGCGAGCGGCAGCTCTGGCAGGCGATCCGCGAGCTGGAGCCGTTGCGGCCCTCGTTCGTCTCGATCACCTACGGTGCCGGCGGCACCACGCGGGACACCACTGTCTCGGTCACCGAACGGGTGGCCACCGAGACCACCCTGCTGCCGATGGCTCACCTGACCGCGGTCAACCACTCGGTGGCCGAGCTGCGGCACGTGATCGGGCGGCTGGCCGGTGTCGGGGTGCGCAACGTGCTGGCCGTGCGGGGTGACCCGCCCGGTGACCCGACCGGCGAGTGGGTCCGGCACCCCGAGGGCGTCGACTACGCCGAGGATCTCGTCCGCCTGGTACGCCGCTCGGGCGACTTCAGTGTCGGGGTGGCCGCCTTCCCGTACCGGCATCCGCGTTCGCCGGACATCGCCACGGACACCGAGCACTTCGTCCGCAAGTGTCGGGCCGGTGCCGATTTCGCCATCACCCAGATGTTCTTCGACGCCGACGAGTACCTCCGCCTGCGGGACCGGGTGGCCGCCGCCGGCTGTGACACCCCCATCCTGGCCGGGGTGATGCCGGTGATCCGCATCGGCACGATCGAACGCTCCGTGCAACTGTCTGGGGCCCCCTTCCCGCCGGCGCTGGCCGAGCGGTTCGAGCGGGTCGCCGACGACCCGGAGGCGGTCCGCCGGCTCGGCATCGAGCAGACCAGCGAGATGTGTCAGCGGCTGCTCGCCGAGGGTGTTCCGGGCATCCACTTCATCACCTTCAACCGGTCCACCGCGACCCGGGAGATCTGGCAGAACCTGCGGGTGGGCGCCTCGAAGTGAGCTCGACGGCGCGATACCTCAGCGCCGCCGCGACGGTTGAACCGTGGTGGGCAGACAGCTGAACTGGAACGAGTACGCCACCGCGTGGGCCCGACTGCACGGTGGGTTCGACCCCCGTGCCGCCACGCCGGTGGTACGCGGTTGGCTGCGTCTGGCGTACCATCTCGGGTTTCTGCTGGGCCGGCTGCGGGTCGGTCCGACCGCGGTGACGGCGGTCGGCGTACTCCTCTGCCTCTGTGTGCCGTTGTTCGCGGTCCGTCCCGGTGACGGTCCGTTCCTCGGCGCCCTGTTCGTGTTGCTCGCCTCGGTGGCCGACAGTGTCGACGGGGCGGTGGCGGTGGCCACCGGGCGCACGACCCGGCTCGGCTATGTCTACGACTCGCTGGCCGACCGGATCGGTGAGGTCGCCTGGCTGGCGGCGTTCTGGCTGGTCGGTGCGCCGGGTGCGCTGGTCGTCGCGGCCGGCGCGCTGTCCTGGCTGCACGAGTACGTCCGGGCCAGGGCGGTCGCCGCCGGGATGCGGGAGATCGGCGCGGTGACGGTGGGGGAGCGGCCCACCCGGGTCTGCGTGGCCCTGGTGGGGCTGCTGCTGGCCGGCCTGACCGGGCTGATCCAGCCGGATCTGGCGGCCGGCACCATCACCATGGCGACCGCGGTGTGGGTGCTGCTGGCCGCCTTCGGGCTGGGGCAACTGCTCTCCGCGGTACGTCGGGCGTTGCTCGACGCCGACTGACCGCCTCCCGGAGTGTTAACAAGGGGCCCTTCCTCTACCCGAGGCGTTAATAAGGTGCCCTTCCTTGCACCTACCAGGCGGGGCCGACGGCATCGGCGACGATCTGGGCGGACAGGGTCACCATCGGCAGGCCGCCGCCCGGGTGACTGGAGCCGCCGACCAGCCACAGGCCGCGCGCCGGTCCCCGGTTGGCCGGCCGCAGCAGGCCACCGGCGGTGCCGTAGATGGTGCCGCCCGGGGCGCCGGTGGCGGTGGCCAGGTCGGCCGGGGTCCGGATGTCCTGGAACACCAGCCGGTCGCGGACCTCCACGCCGCGCTCGGCCAGCACCTCCAGGATCCGATCGGCGTACGCCTGCGCCAGCCCCGGTCGACGCCAGTCGATCGCGTCGGGGGCGGTGCCCTGGCGGGCGGCGTTGACCAGCACGAACCACGCCTCGTGGCCCTCCGGGCGGACCGCCGGATCGTCGGCCACGGTGACGAAGATCGTCGGGTCGGCGGCCGGCCGGGCCCGGATCCCCCGACCCGGGTCGCCGAAGACCGCGTCGAACTCGGCGTCGTAGTCGCGCGGGAAGAAGACGTTGTGGTGGGCCAGCCCGCTGTCCCCGCGTACGCCGAGCAGCAGCACGAAGCCGGCCAGGCTGCGGTCGGTGAGCCCGGCCAACCGGCGGGGGTCCGGCAGCAGGTCACGGTAGACCGTCAGGGCGTCGACATTGGCCACCACCACGTCGGCGGGGATCGGGGCGCGCTGGTCGGCCACGCGTACCCCGTGCACCCGACCGCCGGTGGCGTCGATCCGGGTGACCGTGGTGCCGGTACGCACCACCACCCCCAGGTCCAGGCAGCGCGACAGCAGGGCGTCGGCCAGGGTGCCCAGCCCGCCACGCAGGTACCAGCCGCCGAAGGCCAGTTCGGCGTAGGGGACCGCGACCAGGGCGGCCGGGGCCCGACGCGGATCGGCGCCGGTGTAGGTGGCGTACCGGTCCAGCAGCATCCGCAGTCGAGGATCGGACAGGTGGGACCGGCCCAGTCCGCGCAGGCTCTGCCCGGGGCGGATCGCCGCCAGGTCGCCCAGCCGCCAGGCCAGTCGGGCCAGGTCCCGGGGGGAGTCGACCCGGCGGCGCAGGATGTCGTGTTCGCTGGCCCGCCAGACCCGGGCGGCGCGCCGCCACAGCCGCTGCCAGTCCGCGGCGGCCCGGTCACCGAAGGCCGCGCCGATGCGGGCGGTGAACTCCGCCGGGTCGGCGCAGGAGTCCAGCACCGGAGCACCGTCGGGGAAGACGTGCCGCACGATCGGGTCCAGCGGCACCAGATCCAGGTATTCGTCCAGCTTCGCCCCGGTGGCCTCGAACAGCTCGTGGAAGACCTCGGGCAGGGTGAGCAGGCTGGGCCCGGTGTCGAAGTGGAACTGGCCCGAGGGGGTGTCGCGGGTGTGTCGTCCCAGCTTGCCGCCGACCGTGTCGGCCTGCTCCAGAACGGTCACCTGGTGCCCGGTGACAGCCAGCCGGGCGGCGGTGGCCAGCCCGCCCACCCCGGCCCCGACGACCACGATCCGCGCCATGCCGCGTCCTCCCCTGACCGTGTCGAGGTCCCTGCTCCGCACCCGCCGAGGCGGAGCTAGCCGACCGGACGGCCGCGCCAGGACAGGCGCCGCCGCTTGCGCAGATGGTACGACCGTACGGTCAACCAACCGAGGACCGCGACCGACACGGGGTGGCTCAGCGCGTCGGGCCAGGCCCGCCCGCCGGTGGCCCGGGCGCTGACCACCCGTCCCACCACCCCCGCCAGGTACGTCAGGGCGGCCACCCCGGCCAGGGCCGGTGCCCCGGCCAGCAGGGCGGCCACGGCGACCAGCGGCGGCGCGGTGTAGAGCAGGAGCAGCAGCCCTACCACCAGCGCGGCGGCCAACGGATGCCCGAAGGTGGCCCACAGGGACTTGGTGTAGCCGTCACGCAGCTGCGGCCAGGTGTCGTACATCCGGCAGGTGGCCAGCCGGGAGCCGTCGGCCAGGGCGATCCGGCCCCCGGCGCGTTTCACCGCCCGGGCCAGCTCGATGTCCTCCAGCACCCGGTCGGCGACCGCGGCGTGCCCCCCGGCCCGCAGGTAGCCGGCCCGGTCGACGACCAGGAACTGCCCGCCGGCCGCGGCCAGGGAGGGCCGCGGCGAGCCTTCCATCGCCCGCAGCGGCAGGAAGGTCAGCCACAACCACTGCAACAGCGGCTGCACCAGCCGGTCGGCCACCGTCCGCACCACGATCTTCGGGTACGGCGACAGCAGGGTCACCCCGGCGGCGCGCAGTTCGGTGACCGCCGCCGCCACGGCGTACGGGCGGAGCACCACGTCGGCGTCGACGAACACCAGCACCTCGGCCGACTCCTCGGCGTGGCCGGCCAACTGCCAGCAGGCGTGTGGCTTGCCCAGCCAGCCCGGTGGTGGGGCGATCCCGGTGTGCAGGGTGACCCGGGGATCGTCGCCGACCAGGGCGCGGACCACCTCGGCGGTGCCGTCCGTGGAGCCGTCGTCGAGCACCACGATCCGCAGCCTGGGTACCCCACGCTGGGCCAGCAGCGCCCGCAGGCAGGGGGTTACCCGGTCGGCCTCGTCGCGCAGCGGCAGCAGCACGGTCACCCGTTCGCCGGTCTGCACCGGCCGGTCGGTCGGGCGACGCAGCCACCGGCCGGCGTTGACCAGGGTGTGCCCGGTCAACACGACGACGAGGAGCAGTACGACGAGCGGCCCGGTCATGCCGTGACGTCGGCCCGGGTGCGCTCCGCGCCGGCATGGTCGTCGCCGGTCCGGCGGCTGCGCAGCAGCGTCACCGCCAGGGGCACCGCGATCACCGCCATGCCGACACCGCCCCACAGGGCGGAGGCGGGCAGGTCCAGGAAGACCGCGTGGGCCAGCACACTGGAGGCGTACGTCCACAGGTAGAGGGCGTACATCGGTCGGTCGCGGGCGTCCGTGTCGAGCACGGCGGACCCGGCCAGCGGACGCAGGGCGGTCATCACCAGCACCGCGAACAGCAGCCAACCCAGGTAGTTGCTGACCGGGATGCCGGCCAGTCCGGGCAGCGCCGGGGTGGCGTCGCGCCACACCCAGTGCCCCTCGGCGACCATCTGGGGATCGAGGAAGAGGTCCCAGGTGGCCAGCCCCAGGGTGGCCAGCCCGATCCGCGCCGGCCACCGCCACCACCCGGGTGCCGTGCCGCCGCCGATGATTCGGGTCGCCACCAGCCAGGCCGGCCAGGACATCCAGGTCCAGGCCAGCGGGATGATCAGTGGCACCCCGGCCAGTTTCGGTCCGAGTTGGCCGGAGTAGTCGTAGCTGCCGAAGGGGAAGCCGGTGGCCACCCCCAGGGCCTCGATGGCGAAACCGCCGCCGGTGGCCAGGGCGACGAGCGCCAAAGCGGTACGGGGTCCCCGGCTGAGCAGGGCGTGCCCGACCGAGAGCAGGTAGCCGAGCACGACGGTGGCCACGGTCAGCCGGGCCCGGGTCGACCCCTCGGTCAGCGGGTAGCAGATCTGCGCCAGCACCAGCAGGGCCAGCAGCACCCAGGGGTAGACCGCCCGCAGGGAGCGGGTCGGTGCGGCTGCGGTCATGGCCGTACGGGTGGCTGCTCGGCGGCCAGGGGCAGATCCCGGCCGAGCACCCCGAACGGGCGCTCGTCGCCGGGAAAGCGGAAGTCGCGCAGCAGGTCGACGAAGCCGAACCGGCGGTACAA
Organism: Micromonospora sp. NBC_01739; assembly: GCF_035920385.1. Classification (GTDB taxonomy): domain Bacteria; phylum Actinomycetota; class Actinomycetes; order Mycobacteriales; family Micromonosporaceae; genus Micromonospora. The sequence goes on from NZ_CP109151.1 coordinate 412,923, forward strand.
CCGCCAGGCCCGGGAGGTCTGCTCGTCGGCTTCCGGGGTGGACAGCAGGGTGGTCGCGCCCTCGGCCAGGGTGAGCAGGGCCCGCAACTGCCCGGCCCCCAGACCGTGCCCCTGTGCCGGTGGGCTCACATGCAACTCGACCACCTCGAAGCAGTCGGTGAGCCAGCGTCGGCGGGCGGCCGGGTCGAGCGCCCGCCAGACCTGGTCGTGCCACCACTGGCCGGCGCTGCCGGTGTAGCCGTACCCGAAGCCGGCCAGGTGACCCTCGGCGGTCAGGCTGGCCACGGCGCGGAAGCCGGGCCGGCGTACGTGGGTGGCGATGTAACCGCGACGGCCCGCCAGCAGGTCGGCGCGGTAGCCCATGGCCTCGCCGTAGACGGTCACCACGTCGTCCAGTCGCCGGAGGAGATCGTCCGGTGTCCACCGCACCAATCTCATGCCCGTCCACCCTTCGCCGGGTCTGCGTCGACCCACCCCAGTACCGTCCGGTCACCGATCACGTCACGCACCTCGAACCGGGCGAAGAGCTCCTCCGCGTACCATCGCGCGGTCTCCGTCCGGGTGATCGCGGCCCGGTGCTGCGGGTGACGGTACGCGAACCCCACCAGGTCTGCCGGATCGCGCCACACGCTCACCGTGCCCTGCCAGCCCAGCGGCGCCTCACCGACACCGAAGCGGGCCAGCAGGCCGGGCGCGGCGTGCAGGGCGGCGGCCACCGGGGGGACCGCCCGCCAGAAGGTGAGGGCGCGGGTGGGTCGCAACCGGGCCCGGGTCAGGGCCAGGACCGGCCCGGTCACCCGGCCACCGGCCGGCTCGCCGAAGGGCCGTCGACCGGACCACTCACCCCGGCTGCTCAGCGGCCGCAGGTCGAGCCGGACACCGGCGGTGGCGATGTCGGACCAGGCCCGACCCACCGGTGAGTCGGCGAACCGGGTGGCCGCGGCGGGGGAGTCCCACACCGTCAACGCCGCCCAGCGGGTCGGGTCGGCGTCGCCCGGCCCGAAGCCGGTGCCGGTCCCGGTGCCGAGCAGCTTGCCGAACCGTACGCCGGGCAGGGCGCGCAACCGGCGCGGGTCCCGCGCCATCCGCAGCAGCGCCCGACCCACGGCGGTACGCGGGATCCGCCACACGTGCAGAGTGACCAGTTGGGGGACCTGCTCCGGCCCGTTCACGCCGCCGCGCTCGTTCACGCCACGTCGGTCGGGGTGCCGCCGGTGATCCGCAACAGTTCGGCGTACGTGCTGGGGAAGACCGCCTGGGGTATGCCACCGGCGGCCCAGATCTCGTCGTACTTGTCCAGGGCGTTGTCCACCAGGGTGCGCAGCGGCTGCGGATGGCCCACCGGGGCGACCCCGCCGATCACCTGGCCGGTGTGCTCCTTGACGAACTGCGGCGTGGCCCGGCGTAGCCGGGTGATGCCGAGCCGGGCGGCCAGGCCGGTGGTGTCCACCCGGTGCGCGCCGGAGGTCAGCACCAGCAGCGGTGCCCCGTCGGCGTCGAAGACGAGGGAGTTGGCGATGGCGCCCACGTCGACGCCGAGCGCCTCGGCGGCGGCTGCGGCGGTGTGCACGGCGTCGGGCAACAGGCGGACCGTGGCCGGGGCGTCGGAACCGTTGCGCGCCTGGGCGGCGTCGAGGGCGTCCTGCACGGCCCGGACATTCGGGTGTGACTGCATCCCGCCATTCTTCCCGGTACCCGTCCAGACGGTGCAGCCGGCCAGGGTGCATCCGGTGGCCGGACAGGTCGGCGCGTCACACGTTGCATTTTCGTCGGGGGGAGGGTGTACTGTCAGCAGCAGTTAGAACGAGTGTTCGATTGAGTCGAACGTTCGTTCCAACCCTCCTCGGGGTGGGTGTTTCGCGGCACCTGACCTTGAGAGGTGCGGTACCGCGGACCGCACCGGGCTTCGGGCAGTCGCGAGTCCGGACCCATCAGGCAGGACCGTCGTCCGCCGCCCACGACCCCCGGGCGGCGGACGACGGACCCGCCGGTACGCCGGCCGGGTGTGGTGTGGGGAAGCTCCACACCCGGCCGGCCACCCCATCTGGTGCGTCTTCCTCCGCACCGCCCGCTGCGGGTGCTCCGCGCCGACGGAACTCCTCCGCCGCGCGGTCGCCCGCCCCGGTCCGCCTGGAGGAGTGACATGCCGACCAGCCCGGCCCAGGTGCCGACGGTGCCCGCGCACGTGCTGCCACACCGCACCCCCGCCCAACTACTGGCGGTGGCTCGGCAAGGGCTCGCCGAAGCCGCCCGGACGAGCCCCGATGGTCTCCGGTACGCCACCGCCCACCTGGCGGCCCTGCGTGCCGCCGCCGCGGTGCTCGCCGCCCGGGCCCGCCCCGCGCCGACCCGCCGTAGCCGGATCACCAGTGTCTGGGTCCTGCTCGCCGGTGTCGCCCCCGAGCTGCACGAGTGGGCCACCTACTTCGCCCTGGCCGCCGGCAAGCGGGCCGCCGCCGAGGCCGGCATACCCCGGGTGGTCACCGCCCGGGAGGCCGACGATCTGCTCCGCGCCGCGGAGGATTTCGTGGCGGTGGTGGAGTCCGCACTCGACCTGGTCCATCAACCGGCCATCGAGGGGCTCGTCGCCTGAGTCGCGGCGTCCGGTCACCACCGGCGGGACACCAGGCTGACCGGACGCCGTCAGGGCCCTCCCGAGCCGACCATGCCACCTCGGCACCTTCTTATCTGATCAACGACAGCACCATCCCCGGGCCGGTGCCCGGGGCGACACGACGGGGGTAGATCCGATGGCGGGCCGCATGGTCGTCGGTTCCGCCGCGCTGGCCGAGTTGGTGCGCCCGGCCAGCGCCCCCGATCCGGCGGGCGGCCACCGGATGCTGCCGGTGCGGCCCGAGTTGAGCGGGTTGTTGCCCGGCCGAGGGCTGCGCCGGGGCAGCACCATCGCGGTCGGTGCCGGGCAGTCCCGGCACAGTGGCACCACCTCACTGCTGTTCGCCCTGCTGGCCGAGGCCTCTCGCACCGGCTCATGGTGCGCGGTGGTCGGGTTGCCGACCTTCGGAGCCGGCGCGGCGGCCGAGGCGGGAATCGCCCTGGACCGGCTGGCCCTGGTGCCGCAGCCCGGCCCGGAATGGCCCACCGTGGTCGCCGCGCTCATCGACGGGGTCGATGTGGTGGTCACCGCCGTACCGGCCACGGTCTCCGCCTCCGTCGCCGGCCGACTGGCCGCCCGGGCCCGGCAACGCGGCAGCGTGCTGGTGCCCTACGGCCGGTGGGAGGGCGCGGATGTGACCCTCCAGGTGGTACGCGGGGTGTGGGAAGGACTCGGGTCGGGTCGGGGTCGGCTGCGTCGCCGCGAGGTGACCATCTCGGCGCGTGGCCGGGGGGCGGCGGCCCGCCCCAAGGAGGCCAAGGTCTGGTTGCCCGGTGCCGAACTGACCCGGGTCATCCCCGGCCCCGCCACTTCCCGCAGCGAGTCCACCAGCAGCCGCGCGGCCGTCATGCGCCTGTGGTCGTCGCGATGAGGGTTCCGTGGCGCATCCGGCACCCCGCCGGGTGGGTGAGGCTGACATGAGTGCGGTCGTCCGGACTCTGCTGCTCTGGTGTCCGGACTGGCCGGTGCTGGCCGCCGAGATCATCGACGGGGTGCCGGCCACCGGACCGGTGGCGGTGCTGCACGCCAACCGGGTCCTCGCCTGCTCCGAGCAGGCCAGGGCCGAGGGGGTACGCCGAGGGCTGCGTCGGCGGGAGGCCCAGGGGCGCTGCCCGGGGCTGACCGTCGTCGACCACGATCCCGGGCGGGACGCGCGGGCCTTCGAGCCGGTGGTGGCCGCGGTCGAGGAGGTGGCGGCCGGGGTCGAGGTGATCCGCCCCGGAGCCTGCGCGTTGCCCGCCCGGGGGCCCAGCCGCTACCTCGGCGGGGAGGAGGCGGCGGCCGAACGGATCGTCGAGCATCTCGCGCAGAGCTGTGCGGTGGAGAGCCAGGTCGGCATCGCCGACGGGGTGTTCGCCGCCGGGTTGGCCGCCCGACAGGGGCGGATAGTGCCGCCCGGCGGAACCCCGGAGTTCCTGTCCACCCAGCCCGTCGAGGCCCTGGGCCGGCCGCCCCTGGCCGACCTGCTGCGCCGACTGGGGGTGCGTACCCTCGGTGACTTCGCCGCCCTGTCCGCCGGTGACGTGTTGGCCCGGTTCGGCTTCGACGGGGCGCTGGCCCACCGGATGGCCGCCGGGCGGGACGACCGCCCGCTCGCGGTCCGGCGCCCGCCCGCCGACCTGACGGTCACCGCCGACCTGGACGAGCCGATCGAGCGGGTCGACGTCGCGGCGTTCGCCGCCCGGACCCTGGCCGAACGGCTGCACGAACGGCTCGCCGGGCACGGGCTGGCCTGCACCCGGCTCGGCATCGAGGCGGTCACCGCGCACGGCCAGGAGTTGCACCGGGTCTGGCGGCACGACGGTCTGCTGAGCGCGGCGGCGATCGCCGACCGGGTCCGCTGGCAACTGGACGGCTGGCTGACCGGGGCCCGCCGGGGCGGCCCGGCCCGGCCCACCGCCGGGATCATCCGGCTGCGGTTGGTGCCGGACGGGGTGCTGGCCCAGGCCGGCCTGCAACCCGGGCTGTGGGGCGAGACCGGCGAGGAACGCGAGCGGGCACATCGGGCGCTGACCCGGGTGCAGGGCCTGCTCGGCCCCGAGGCGGTGGTCACCGCCGTGCTCGGTGGCGGTCGCTCCCCGACCGACCAGGTACGGCTGGTCCCATGGGGCGACGAACGCGCCCCCACCCGCCCCGCTGCCACCCCGCTGCCGTCCTGGCCGGGGCGGCTGCCGCCGCCTTCGCCGGCGGTGGTGCTGCCCACTGCGCTCGCCGTACACGTGTGGGATGCCGCCGGTGAACCGGTGACGGTGAGCGCCCGGCTGGCGATGAGCGCCCCGCCGGCCCGGCTGAGCACCGATGCGACCGTGGAAGCCCTGGTCCGGGTAGGCGTGGGCAGGGGAGTCGAGATCGTCGGCTGGGCCGGTCCGTGGCCGGTCGACGAGCGGTGGTGGGCCCCGACCGAGGCCCGTCGCCGAGCCCGCTTCCAGGTCTGCCTGGCCGACGGCACCGCACTCCTGCTCGCCGTCGAGCACGGCCGATGGCTGCTGGAGGCGATCTATGACTGACGTGAATCCTGGTACGAAACGGCCCTCCCGGGGGCCGGAACGTACCAAGATCGTGGCGGCGAGGTGGGGACGGTGAGTTTCCACAACCCACGGCTGCCGTGGTCGGAGCTGGAGCGGGTGCTCTCCGGACGGTCGGGCAAGGGGAGAGGTCGGGGGAGTGAGCAGGGTGCCGGGGAACGGCATCTGCATGTGGTGGATCCACTCGCGATCGATGCCGACGGGGGCGACTCGCCGGCCTGGAACCGGCGCCGGGAGCACTACAGTCCGCCGGAGCTGACCCGACCCGACGGGGTGCTGCCGTACGCGGAACTGCACGCCCACACCAACTTCAGCTTCCTCGACGGCGCCAGCCATCCGGAGGAACTGGTCGAGGAGGCCATCCGGCTGGGGCTCACCGCCCTGGCCGTCACCGACCACGACGGCTTCTACGGTGTGGTGCGCTTCGCCGAGGCGGCCCGCGCGCTGCACCTGCCGACGATCTTCGGGGCGGAGCTGACCCTGGGCCTGCCCGGCCCGCAGAACGGGGTACCCGACCCGCACGGCAAGCACCTGCTGGTGCTGGCCCACGGCCACGAGGGGTACGCCCGGCTGGCCACCACCATCGCCCGCGCCCACCTGCGGGGCGGGGAGAAGGGCCGCCCGGTCTACGGCGACCTGGAGGAGATCGCCGCCGACCTGCGGGACCACGTGCTGGTGCTGACCGGCTGCCGCAAGGGGCACGTGCCGGCCGCCCTGCTCACCGAGGGGGTCGAGGCGGCGGCCCGCGAGCTGGACCGGCTGACCGCCCTGTTCGGGGCGGAGACGGTGGCGGTGGAGCTGACCGACCACGGGCATCCGGTCGACGAGGACCGCAACGAGGCCCTGGCCGAGCTGGCCGCCGCCGCCGGGCTGCCCACGGTGGCCACCAACAACGTGCACTACGCCACCCCGGGGCGACGGCGACTGGCCACCACCCTGGCCGCCGTACGGGCCCGGCGCAGCCTGGACGAGATGGACGGCTGGCTACCCGCCGCCGGCACCGCCCACCTGCGCTCCGGGGCCGAGATGGCGGCCCGGTTCGCGGCCTACCCGGGTGCGGTGGCCCGGGCCGCCGAGTTCGGCGCGGAACTCGCCTTCGACCTGCAACTCGTCGCACCGCAACTGCCGGCGTACCCGGTGCCTCCGGGGCACACCGAGATGAGCTGGCTGCGGCAGCTCACCGAGGCCGGTGCGCGGGAACGCTACGGCCCCCGCGCGGCCCACCCGCAGGCGTACGCGCAGCTCGACCACGAGCTGAACATGATCGAGGCGCTGGGCTTCCCGGGCTACTTCCTGGTGGTCTACGACATCGTCGAGTTCTGCCGCCGGGCCGACATCTACTGCCAGGGCCGGGGCTCGGCGGCCAACTCGGCGGTCTGCTACGCCCTGCGGATCACCAATGTGGACGCGGTCCGGCACCGGTTGCTGTTCGAACGCTTCCTGGCCCCCGAACGCGACGGCCCGCCCGACATCGACGTGGACATCGAGTCCGACCGCCGGGAGGAGGTCATCCAGCACGTCTACGCCCGCTACGGCCGGGAGCACACCGCCCAGGTGGCGAACGTGATCTCGTACCGGCCCCGGTCGGCGGTGCGGGACGTGGCCAAGGCGTTCGGTTTCTCCCCCGGTCAGCAGGACGCCTGGAGCAAGCAGATCGACCGGTGGGGTGAGGTGGCCACGGCGGACGTGCCGGAGATCCCCGAGCAGGTGATCGCGTACGCCAACGAGGTGCAGACGTTCCCCCGGCACCTGGGCATCCACTCCGGGGGCATGGTGATCTGCGACCGGCCGGTGATCGAGGTGTGTCCGGTGGAGTGGGGGCGGATGCCCGGCCGCAGCGTGCTCCAGTGGGACAAGGACGACTGCGCCGCCGTCGGCCTGGTCAAGTTCGACCTGCTGGGCCTGGGCATGCTCTCGGCGCTGCACTACGGCTACGACATGATCGGGATGAGCCTGGATCTGGGCGACATGAGCCTGGACGATCCCGAGGTCTACGACATGCTCTGCCGGGCCGACTCGGTCGGGGTGTTCCAGGTGGAGAGCCGGGCCCAGATGGCCACCCTGCCCCGGCTGAAACCGCGCGAGTTCTACGACCTGGTGGTCGAGGTGGCGCTGATCCGGCCCGGCCCGATCCAGGGCGGCTCGGTGCACCCGTACATCCGGCGCAAGAACGGGCAGGAGCCGGTGACGTACGCCCATCCGCTGATGCGCAACGCCCTGGAGAAGACCCTGGGGGTGCCGCTGTTCCAGGAGCAGTTGATGCAGCTCGCCATCGACCTGGCCGGGTTCGACGCGGCCGAGGCCGACCAGTTGCGCCGGGCGATGGGGGCGAAGCGTTCGGTGCAGCGGATGGCCCGCATAGCCGATCGGCTCTACGCCGGCATGGCGCAGCGGGGCATCACCGGTGAGTTGGCCGAGGACGTCTACCGCAAGCTCACCGCCTTCGCCAGCTACGGCTTCCCGGAGAGCCACGCGATGAGCTTCGCCTACCTGGTGTACGCCAGCTCCTGGCTCAAGCGGTACCACCCGGGTCCCTTCCTGGCCGCGCTGCTGCGCGCCCAGCCGATGGGCTTCTACTCGCCGCAGACCCTGGTCGACGACGCCCGCCGGCACGGGGTGCAGGTCCGCCGACCGGACATCAACGCCAGCGGGGTGCAGCCGGTGCTGGAGTCCACCCCGGACACCCGGTGGGGCAGCCGGCCGGGGGAGCCGCCCCACGCCTGGGGGCTGGGCGGGCCGGCCGTACGGCTGGGGCTGTCGGGTGTGCGTACCCTCGGCGAGCCGGTGGCCGAGCGGATCGTGGCCGAGCGGACGGCGCACGGGCCGTACCGGGACATGTCGGATCTGGCCCGGCGGGTGGGTCTGACCGCCGCCCAACTGGAGGCCCTGGCCACCGCGGACGCCTTCGCCTGTTTCGGTCTGACCCGGCGGCAGGCGCTGTGGGCGGCCGGCGCGGCGGCCCAGGACCGACCGGACCGGCTGCCCGGCACGGTGACCGGCGCGGCGGCGCCCACCCTGCCCGGGATGGAGGCGGTGGACCGGCTGGTCGCCGACGTGTGGGCCACCGGGTTGTCCCCGGAGAACCATCCGGCCCGGTTCATCCGCCCCCAGTTGGAGGCGATGGGTGCGGTACCGATCGACCGGCTGGGCCGGGTGGAACCGGGTCGGCGGATCCGGGTCGGGGGGATCGTCACCCACCGGCAGCGGCCGGCCACCGCGGGCGGGGTCACCTTCATCAACCTGGAGGACGAGACCGGGATGCTCAACGTGACCTGTTCGCCGGGGTTGTGGCAGCGGCAGCGGCGGGTGGCCCGGACCAGCGCGGCCCTGGTCGTACGGGGGCGGCTGCAACGACACGAGGGGGTGACCAACCTGGTCGCCGACCGGTTGGAGGCCATCGAGCCACCGGTCCGTCCGGCCTCCCGCGATTTCCGCTGAGGCGGGTGGGTCCGCCGGCTCGGGGGCTCCGACCAGGTGTGACCCGGCTCGGTGGGTGTGGACCCAACCTCGGTGAGCAGGATCGGCGGGACAGGCCCTAGGCTCGACCGGGTGGAACAGACCCCAGGCGCGGCCGGGCCGCCACTGACTCCCCGTACCGCCGTGGTCTGGTCGGTGCTGCGCGCCGAGCTGGACCGTCGGCCCGCCACCGAGTTGACCGTGCTGGACGTGGGGGGTGGCACGGGTGGCTTCGCGGTACCGCTGGCCCAGGCCGGGCACCAGGTCACCGTGGTCGACGCCAGTCCGGACGCCCTGGCCGCCCTCAGCCGCCGGGCCGCCGAGGCCGGGGTGGCCGACCGGGTACGCGCAGTCCAGGGCGACGGTGACGCCCTGGCCGGGCTGGTCGAACCGGCAAGTGTCGACCTGGTGCTCTGCCATGCCGTCCTGGAGGTGGTCGACGAACCGGCCTCGGTGGTGACCGCACTGGCCACCGCGCTGCGTCCCGGCGGGGCGGCCAGCGTGCTGGTGGCCGGTAGGTCGGCGGCGGTGCTCGGCCGGGCCATGAACGGTCACCTCGACACGGCCGCCACGCTGGCCGCCGACCCCGAGGGCACCGCCGGGCCCCGGGACACCCTGCGCCGCCGGTTCGACGCCGAGGGCGCCGCCGCGCTGCTCACCGCCGCCGGCCTCACCGTCGAGGAGATCCACGGGGTACGCGTCCTGGCCGACCTGTTGCCCGCGGCGGTCGCGGACGGCCAGCAGGCGGCCCTGGTCGAGTTGGAGCGGGCCCTGGCGGCCCGGTCTCCCTGGCGGGATGTCGCCGCCCAGCTGCACCTGTTCGCCCGCCGCCCGGCATGACCGACCCCACCGCAACCCCCGCACCGCCGCCCTTCCTGGCCCCGGTGGTGCCGGAGTACGGCGGGCGGAGCCTGGCGGATGTGCTGCCCAGCGCGTTGGCGGCGCTAGGGGTGCCCGGCGCGGTCGACCTGCTCGGGCTGGCCGACGAGTTGGCCGGGGTACGTCGGGTCGCCGTGCTGCTGGTCGACGGGCTCGGCTGGCACCAGATCCCGATCGCCACGCCGTACGCGCCGACCCTGGCCGGGCTGACCGCCACCACCGGCCGCCCGCTCACCTGCGGCTTCCCCTCCACCACCCCGACCAGCCTGGTCACCCTGGGCACCGGTACGGCCTCCGGCGCGCACGGGGTGCTCGGTTTCAGCCTGCGGATACCGGGCACCGACCGGGTGCTCAACCACCTGGAGTGGGCCGACGAGCCGTCCCCGCTGCGCTGGCAGCCGGTCACCACGGCGTTGCAGCGGGCCCGGGCCGCCGGTGTCGCGGTGACCGTGGTGAGCCGACCGGAGTTCGGCGGCACCGGACTGACGGTGGCCGCCAACCGGGGCGGCGACTACCGGGGCGCCACCGGGGTCGAGGCGCTGGCCGCCACGATGCTGGCCGCCCTGGGCGCCGGGACCGGGCCCACCCTGGTCTCCGGCTACCACCCGGACCTGGACCGGCACGGCCACCTCAGCGGGGTGGACTCGGTGCCCTGGCGTACCGCCGCCACCGAGGTCGACGGGCTGCTGGCCCGGCTGGTGGACGGGTTGCCGCCGGACGCGGCGCTGCTGGTCACCGCCGACCACGGGCAGTTGAACGTGCCGGCCGGGCACCGGTTCGACCTGGATACCGACCCTCGGTTGACCGCCGGGGTGCGGGTGGTCGCCGGGGAGCCCCGGGTGCGCTACCTGCATGTCGTACCGGGGGCCACCGAAGACGTACGGGCCGCCTGGTCGCAGGTGCTGGGCGCGGCGGCCCGGGTGCTGACCCGGGAGGAGGCGGTGGCCACCGGCTGGTTCGGGCCGGTGTACGAGGAACACCTGGCGCGCGTCGGCGACCTCGTGGTGGTCTGCAACGACACGTACGCCGTACTGGCCAGCCGCTCGGAGAGCCCGATGCTGTCCCGGCTGGTCGGCTTCCACGGCGCGGACACGGCGGCCGAGATGACCATTCCGCTGCTGGTCGTACGGGGCTGACCGGCCGAGGGTGTCGGTGCGGGAGGCTAACCTTCCCAGGTGGGCCGCAGCCAGTCGATACCCCGGGGCGGTGATCCCCGCTTCGGGCCGGACGCCGACGACACCGGCTGTCCGATCCTGCATGTCGACATGGACGCCTTCTACGCCTCCGTGGAGGTCCGGCACCGGCCGGAACTGCGCGGCCGGGCCGTCGTGGTCGGCGGAGTCGGGCCGCGCGGGGTGGTCAGCTCCGCCAGCTACGAGGCCCGACGGTACGGCGTACGCAGCGCGATGCCCACCATGCGGGCCCGGGCCCTGTGCCCGCACGCGATCTTCCTGCCGCCGGATTTCACCCGCTACTCGGCCGCCTCCCGGGCGGTCATGCAGATCTTCCGGGACGTCACCCCGTTGGTCGAGCCGCTGTCGCTGGACGAGGCCTTCCTCGACGTAGCGGGGGCCCGAAGACTCTTCGGCTCGCCGGCGGCGATCGGCCGTCGCATCCGTGAACGGGTCGCGGCCGAACAGGGACTGACCTGTTCGGTGGGGGTGGGGCCGAGCAAGTTCGTCGCCAAGCTCGGCTCCACCCGGGCCAAACCCGACGGGTTGCTCGTCGTCCCGGCCGCCCAGGTGCTCGACTTCCTCCACCCGCTGCCGGTGTCGGCGCTGTGGGGGGTGGGGGAGCGCTCCGCCGAGGCGCTGCTGCGGCTCGGTCTGCGTACCGTCGGCGACCTGGCCCAGGCCCCGATCGGGATGCTGCGTACCGCGCTGGGTCAGGCCGCCGCCACCCACCTGCACGAGTTGGCCTGGGGGCGGGACCCGCGCCGGGTAAGCCCCGAGCAGGTGGAGAAGTCGATCGGCGCGGAGGTCACCTTCGAGGTCGACGTGGTCGACCCGGAACGCCTGCGCCGGACCATCCTCGCCCTGGCCGAGAAGGTCGGCGCCCGGCTGCGGGACGCCGGGCAGGTGGGACGAACCGTGTCGGTGAAGGTGCGAATGTCGGATTTTCGTACCGTCAGTCGATCGCGCACCTTGGAAGTAGCGACTGATGTCGCTCGGGAGATCTTCGACACGGCCTGGTCCTTGTTCACCGCTCTGTCCCCCGGTGACCCGATCCGTCTGCTGGGCGTACGCGCGGAGGGCCTGCATCCGGCGGACGCCACCCCCCGGCAGCTCACCCTCGGCGAGCCGGAGCGGGGATGGCGGGAGGCGGAGGTCGCGGCGGACGCCGCGGCTGCCCGTTTCGGGCGGTCCGTCATAGGTCCGGCCAGTCTGCTCATCGGTCGCGATGGGCGACGAAAGGAAAATCCGACCCTGCCATAGGTCGTCCCGCTTTCCGAGGCGCGAGCCCCCTCGTAGACTTGCGGGTAAGCAGCCGGTTGGCTGCCACGGTCTGTCGGTCCGACCGGACCGACCAACGTGACCGGGGAGGAGTGCCGTGCCGCTCTCGGAGCACGAGCAGCGGCTGTTCGAGCAGATCGAGCGGTCGCTTGCCGAGGACCCCAAATTCGCCTCGGCCGTGCGCGCCAGCGATCCGCGCTTCCATGCGCGGCGTCGCCTGCTCGTCGCTGCCGGTCTGATCGTCGCCGGCTTGGCGTTGTTGGTATATGGCGCGGTGATCAAAACTCCGCCGCTGGCAGTGGCGGGGTTCGTTGTCATGTTGGCCTCGGCCGCGTTCGCGGTGCAGTCGCACCGTCGGGCGCAGTCGCCGGACCTGCACGTCGTCGGCGGCACAGCCAGTCGTCGCCGATCTCGCGGTCGTGCCGGACGGCGGCCGGGATTCATCGACCGGATGGAGGACCGGTGGCGGCAACGCCCGGAGGGGCACCGCTGACCCGGTACCACCAGCCCTAGACGGCGGACCGCGTCACCGGCCCACGCCGGCGACGCTTTCCCAGCTCGATCGACGCGTCGATCGAGCTGTCCGTCATGCCCCCGATCAGCCAGCCGCCCTCGGTCTCATGCCGCCCCCGCCCGCCCGGACCTCAGCTGGCGTGGCGTCAGCGTCCTGGCGGTGCGTTCCCTTCAACTATGCCTCGACGTCGTGGGTTCCCCGTCCGACGACAAGCGTGATGCGGACCTCGGCGTCACAGCGCTTCCCTTCACCAGACCTCAGGCGTCGTGGCGTTCCCCGCCCCAACGGGCTCGGCGCCCTGCAAGCACCGCCCCGCCCGTGCCCCTCCCATCTCGGCCGCGATCTTGCACTTTTGGTCGGGACAAAAGTCATCAAGCCGGACATTCGGGCGACCAAAAGTGCAAGATCTGCGCGGCGAGGTGGTGCGGGCGCCCGCCCGTCGGCGGGGCGACGGGCGGGGCGGGGAGCAGACAGGGTGGGTGCGTTATCGGGGGGGTCGGGTGGCTAGGAGGCGGCGGGGGTTGAAGCGTAGGAGTCGGGATCGGAGTTCGCCGCCGGAGGCGACCAGGCGGGCCGAGGTGTCCGCGAGGGTGGTGCGCCAACGGCCCAGCACCGACGGGGGCAGGGCGGTCGCCATCAGGCGGGTACGCCGGTCGGCCTGCCCGGCCAGGGCACCCCGGACCGTCCGCAGGGCGGCGGGCAGGGGCTCTCCGGTCAACGGGTCCCGGGCGTAGCGGGCCCGCTCCTCGGCCCGCCCGAGCAGGCGTACCGCCGTACCGGCCTCGGTGTCGGCGCCGACCGACTCCCGGGCCAGCCGTTCGGCGGTCGCCCGGGGGGTCTCCGTCGGGTCCACCCGGACCCGGTAGTCGACCAGGGTGTCGATCAGCTCGTCCCAGGCGGCGTGGGCGTCCGCGCGGGCCCGGTCGGCGCTGACCACCACGGTCGGCGGGCCGGTCGTGGCGGAGGTCGGGTCCGGCGGGTCTAGGGTCCGGGCGACCGGGGCCGGTCGACCCCGACGCCGACGCAGGGCCAGCCGGCGCAGCGCCGGCACGGCCAGCAGCAGGAGCAGCGCCAGCACCCCGAGCAGGGTCAGCCAGGGCCACGGCGAGGACTGCCCGGCGGGGGTGTCGGGGCTGGCGGCGGCACCCGGGTCGACACCCTCGTCGAACTGGTTGGGGCCGCTGTCCGGGGCCGCGGTGGTGTCGATCTCGTCCGGGGTGTCCGTGGCGCCGGGCTGCGGCGTGGTCTCCTCCGGCGCATCGACGTCCGGCGCCCAGGCGGACCGGGTGGAGCCGGGCACCCCGTAGGTCGGGGTGGCGTCGAACGGTACCCAACCGAAGTTGTCGAAGTAGACCTCGGTCCAGGCGTGCAGGTTCCGGTTGGTCAGGGTCAGGGTGTCACCGGTACGCCGGTTGCCGTTGGTGAAACCGAAGGCGACCCGCGCCGGGATGCCGGCGTCGCGCACCATCCAGGCCATCGCGGCGGCGTACTGCTGGCAATAGCCGGCCTTGTTCTCCAGGAAGTCGAGGATCTGCTGGCCGCTGGTGCCCTCCTCGGTACTCAACTGGTAGGTGAAGCCGTTGTCCTCGGAGAAGTAGTCGTAGATGGCCCGGACCTTGTCGTACTCGGTGCGCCTGTCCTGGGTCAGCTCCGCGACCAGGGCCCGCACCTCGGGCACGTCCGGGGTGACGGTCTGCTGTCGACGCAACGGCAGGTCGGCCGGCAGCGGCTGCGCCGAGCGCAGGGCCTGCGGGGTGTAGGTGGACCGTACGTAGTCGAACGAGAACTTCTTGCCCCGGGAGTTGTCCCGGTTGGAGAAGAGCACTTGCAGGTTCGGGTCGTAGAACCAGTTGTTGCCGAGGTCGGCGAAGTTGACCGGCTCGGCGTAGAACGGCAGGAAGTTCATGTTCAACTCGCGGGACACCTCCACGGTGGCCCGGTGTCGCGTCCGCTCGATGCCGGGCCGCGACCCCCCGGCCGGATCCGGCAGATCCCCGGTGGCCCGCTGGCCGTTGGAGCCACGGACTCGGAAGCCGTCGGCGCGCAGGTCGTCGGCGACCCCGAAGCGCAGGTAGAAGGGCTCCTCCTCGCTGGTGGTGACCTTGACCAGGTCGGTCACCTGGGACTGGTTGAGTTCCCCGCTGAGGGCGGCGAACAGGTCAACCCGGCCGGGTGAGCCGCCCAGCCCGGTGCCGAGGCCGGAACCCACCCCGGAGTTGAAGGAGTTCATCAGGCCGACGGTCATTCCCGGCACGGCCAGCGGCACCAGCACCGCCAGCGCCAGGCCCACCACGGCCAGCCGCCGACCGGCGGCGGCCAACGGGGAGGCCTCCCACACGTCGACGTCGCGGCCGTCACCGGTGAACCGGCGACCGAAGCGACGGACCCGGTCCACGTTGTCGGTGACCAGCAGCCAGAGGAAACCGGCGGCGCCGATGGCGAACGGCAACGGCGGGACGCTGTCCACGTGGACGGCCACCGGCACCGAGTAGATCGCCAGCATCGGCAGCCCGGCCAGGGCCGGCCGACGCATCCCGACGCAGAGCACGTCCACCACCACGGCCACCGCACCGATGCCGAGCACGGTGACGAACAGCAGGGGGTCGGTGTCGGGCACCTTGACCCCGTAGGCGCGCATGTCCTCGACCGAGCCGGTGATCAACTGGGCGAAGTGCCCGAAGGTGCTCGGGGTGGGCAGCACGGCCAGCAACTCGCCACCGCTGGGGAACAGCCAGGTCAGGGCGAGGGTGAGGCCCCCCAGCATGGCCAGGACCTGGGCCCACAGCGGGAACCGGCCGAGTCGGGCCAGGGCCGCCGCGGCGGCCACCGCGGCCACCGCGATGACGGCCTGCACGAACCAGGTCCAGCGTTCGAAGATGGCCGACAGCGGCGCGGAGGCGAGCAGGGTAGCCGCGGCGGCCACCAGGCCCAGGTTCCGGTGGGCGATCATGAGGGGGACCTTCCGTTCATCGCACGCCGCCGGCCACCGTCTCGGCCATCGCCGCACGCAGGGCGAACCCTTGCGAACCCCGCCCGGCCTGTGGCCAGAGGGCCGGCAGTCGACCACCGTGGTCGACCCCGATGACCCGCCAACCGGACTGGAGCAGGGCCAGGGCGGCGGCGTCGTGGGCCTGGTCGGCCTCGGCCCGGGCCTGGGCCGGCAGGTTAAGCCAGGCGGAGCTGTCCAGCAGGAAACTCACACAGGTGGCGTTGTTGGCCCGCAGCCCGGCCAGCAACTCCGCCTCGGCCGTGCTCAGCGACCCGAACAGGCCGATGATCAGACCACCGTCGGAGCGTTGCCGGACGTGCTGCATCAGGGTGGTGATCTCGACCCGCTGGTCCAGCCGGACCTCCGCGAGATGGTCGAGCAGCTGCCCGTCGCCGCCCTCTCCCGCGTCGATGTCCACCCCGGCGCCGGTGACCAGGCGCAGCTTGTAGCCGGCCTGACGCAGGTGTACGGCGATGCTGGCCGCCGCCGAGACGGCCCACTCGAAACTGGCCGTCGGCCCGTCACCGTGATGGCCGTACGCCCGGGTGTCCAGCAGCACGGTGGCCCGGCTCTCCCAGGGCTGTTCCTCCCGGCGCACCATCAGCTCACCCGTGCGGGCGGTCGACTTCCAGTGCACCCGGCGCAGGTCGTCGCCGCGCCGGTACTCACGGGTCGCCGCGTCGTCCTCGCCGTGCACCGCCACCGAACGGGCCCGGCTCTCACCACTGCCGGCGTACTCCCCGGGCAGCCGCACCGACGGCAGCGGCACCACCTGCGGGACGACCGTCAGCCGGTCGGTACCCGGGAAGGCCCGGGTGAGTTCGCACAACCCGAAGGGGTCGGTCATCCGCACCATCAGCGGACCCACCTCGTACCGGCCGCGGACGTCGGCCCGCACGGTGTACGCCACCGAGCTGGCCTGGTGGGCGCCGAGCCGTTCCAGCACGACCCTGGGACGACTGCCCAGGGCGTACGGCAGGCGATCCTCCAGCAGCAGGGTGCCGGTGGGCAGCCGGGACATGTTCTGCAACCGCAGCACCACCCGGGCGTTGGCCCCGACCGGCATCCGGTGCGGCTCCAGCGACCGGTGACAGGCCAACTTGTACCGGCTCCGACCGACGTAGAGGGCGGCTAGCAGGGGCAGGACGGCCAGCAGCACGGCCACCCGGAGCAGATCCTTCTCGCCGAGTATGCCGGCGGAGATGGCCGCCGCCACCGCGGCGGCCAGGAACGAGCGGCCACGGGTGGTCAGTCCGCGCAGACCGTCACGCACGTCACGGCCTCCGCGGCTCGAAGGGGGCCCGGCCGTTGCCGGTCGGCGGCCGGTTGTCGTACGGCGAGCGCTTGCGGTCGTGCGGCAGGGGCAGCCGGTGCACCAGCTCGGCGATGATCGCGTCGGTGGTGCGCCGGGCCAGCTGGGCGTCCGCGGTGGGGATGAGCCGGTGCGCCAGTACGGGCACGGCCAGCGCCTGAAGGTCGTCCGGAAGCACGTAGTCCCGCCCGTCCAGGGCGGCCACGGCCCGGGCGGTGCGCAGCATCTGCAGGGTGCACCGGGGGGAGGCGCCGAGCCGCAGGTCGGGCGACTCACGGGTGGCGGTGACCAGGTCGACGGCGTACTGCTTGACCGCGTCGGCGACGTGCACCTGCCGGACGTGCCCGATCAGTCGGCGTACCGTCTCGGCGTCGGAGACCGGCCGCAGGGCCGCCAGCGGATCCACCGCACCGTGCGCGTCGAGCATGGCCAGCTCGGCGGCCGGATCCGGGTAACCCATCGCGATCCGGGCGGTGAAGCGGTCCCGCTGCGCCTCCGGCAGGGGGTATGTCCCCTCCATCTCGATCGGGTTCTGGGTGGCGATCACCATGAAGGGGGTCTGCAGCTGGTAGGTCACCCCGTCGACCGTGACCTGCCGTTCCTCCATGCACTCCAGCAGGGCGGACTGGGTCTTCGGGGAGGCCCGGTTGATCTCGTCGCCGACGACCAGGTTGGCGAAGACGGCACCCGGGCGGAACTCGAAGTCGTGGGTCTCCTGGTTGTAGACGCTGACCCCGGTGACGTCGCTGGGCAGCAGGTCGGGGGTGAACTGGATGCGGCGTACCGAACAGTCGATGGACCGGGCCAGCGCCTTGGCCAGCTTGGTCTTGCCGACTCCCGGTACGTCCTCGATGAGCAGGTGACCCTCGGCGAGCAGGACGGCCAGGGCGAGTCGCACGGTGGCGGTCTTGCCCTCGATGACCTGTTCGATGTTGGCCACGATGGCGTCGCTGGCGGCGCGGAACTCGTCGAACGGCAACAGGCCGCCAACCTCGTCCCAGGTCTGCTGTGTCACGGGCCTCCTCCTCGTCGCCATCACGGCAGCTCTGAATAGAGCACCTGGCCCCGCCGTTGGGTTCGCGACGTGCAAGCCTCGTCTGCCGCAACAATCTCACTGGCCTCTCAGGCTAACCATGTTTGTCGCCGACGCCGACCTGCGCAGGTGTTTGAGGGCTTACGCAACGTTTGTCACTCACGCAGCGCATATCGCTGGTTCTTCTCGGGTGATGGGGGGCCGGGTGGGTGGCGCACGACGCGCTCGTACCGGTTGGCGGTACACTGCCGGACATGGCCGGAGTCTTCCTGCTTACCCAGCCGTGCTGATGCGCTGAACGCGCGACAGCACGGCGGCCCCTCCTGCGTGAGGGGCTTTTTCGTGCCCGCCGCCGGCCCTCGGGGGTGGGCCCGGCGAGACAGACCCGAGACCAGCCAGCACTCCGACAGACTCCGCCGAGCGATGCGAGGAGAAGGCCATGAGCGAGCGGCAGCGAGCGATTCATCAAGGTGGGGCGGCATGACCGAGGCAGCCACCCCGACCAGCGACACGCCACCGTTCCGGTACACCGCCACCCTGGCCGACGACATCGAACGCCGCTGGCAGGACGTCTGGGAACGCGAGGGCACCTTCCACGCGCCGAACCCCTCCGGCCCGCTGGCCGATGCGGCCCACCCGCGGTCCGGCGCGGAGAAGCTGTACGTGCTGGACATGTTCCCCTATCCCTCGGGCGCCGGCCTGCACGTCGGGCACCCGCTGGGCTACATCGGCACCGACTGCTTCGCCCGCTACCAGCGGATGGCCGGGCGCAACGTGCTGCACGCGATGGGCTTCGACGCCTTCGGCCTGCCCGCCGAGCAGTACGCGGTGCAGACCGGCACCCACCCCCGGACCACCACCGAGGCCAACATCGAGCGGTACCGGGAGCAGTTGCGTCGGCTGGGCCTGGCCCACGACCAGCGGCGGTCGGTGGCCACCATCGACACCGACTTCTACCGCTGGACCCAGTGGATCTTCCTGCAGATCTTCAACTCCTGGTACGACCGGGACGCCAATCGGGCCCGCCCGATCAGCGAGCTGACCGCCGAGTTCGCCGGCGGCACCCGGCGTACCCCGGACGGGCGTGGGTGGGGTGAGCTGTCCGCCGCCGAGCAGCGGTCGATCATCGACGACCACCGCCTGGCGTACATCTCGCAGGCGCCGGTGAACTGGTGCCCCGGCCTGGGCACCGTGCTGGCCAACGAGGAGGTCACCGCCGACGGGCGCTCCGAGCGGGGCAACTTCCCGGTCTACAAGCGCAATCTGAAGCAGTGGATGATGCGGATCACCGCCTACGGTGACCGGCTGCTGGACGACCTGGACAAGCTGGACTGGCCCGAGCCGATCAAGCTGATGCAGCGCAACTGGATCGGCCGCTCCACCGGCGCCCACATCTCCTTCCCGGCCGCGACCCGTGATTCCGATTCTGCGGGCGAAGCCCGCATCACTGTTTTCACCACCCGGCCGGACACCGTCTTCGGGGCCACCTACATGGTGCTGGCCCCGGAGCACGAGCTGGTCGACGCCCTGGTGCCGGCCGCCTGGCCGGAGGGGACCCGGGAGGCCTGGACCGGGGGGCACGCCAACCCCCGGGGCGCGGTCGAGGCGTACCGCAAGGCGGCGGCGGCCAAGACCGATGTCGAGCGGCAGGCCGACACGAAGGAGAAGACCGGGGTCTTCACCGGGGCGTACGCCACCAACCCGGTCACCGGCAAGCAGATCCCGATCTTCATCGCGGACTACGTGCTGGCCGGCTACGGCACCGGCGCGATCATGGCGGTGCCCGCCCAGGACGAGCGGGACTGGGACTTCGCCGAGGTCTTCGAACTGCCGATCGTGCGTACGGTCGCCCCGCCGGAGGGCTTCGAGGGCAAGGCGTACACCGGGGAGGGGCCGGCCATCAACAGCGCCGCGCCCGACCGCGGCCTGGACCTGGACGGGCTGGGGGTGGCCGACGCCAAGGCCCGGATCATCGCCTGGCTGGAGGAGACCGGCAACGGTCAGGGCGCTACCACCTACCGGCTGCGGGACTGGCTGTTCAGCCGGCAGCGCTACTGGGGCGAGCCCTTCCCGATCGTGTACGACGCCGAGGGCACCGCCATCGCCCTGCCGGAGGAGATGCTGCCGGTAGAGCTGCCCGAGGTGGACGACTTCTCCCCGCGTACCTTCGACCCGGAGGACGCCGACACCGACCCGGAGACCCCCCTGTCGCGCCGCCGGGACTGGGTGGAGGTGGAGCTGGACCTGGGTGACGGGCCCAAGCGGTACACCCGGGAGACCAACGTGATGCCGCAGTGGGCCGGCTCCTGCTGGTACGAACTGCGCTACCTGGATCCCACCAACGACGGGCGGTTCGTCGACGCCGACAACGAGCGGTACTGGATGGGCCCGCGCAGCGAGGGCGACTGCGGTGGGGTGGACCTGTACGTCGGCGGGGCCGAGCACGCCGTGCTGCACCTGCTGTACGCCCGGTTCTGGCACAAGGTGCTGTACGACCTGGGCCACGTGTCCAGCTTCGAGCCCTTCCGCAAGCTGTTCAACCAGGGCTACATCCAGGCGTACGCGTACACCGACGCCCGGGGTGCCTACGTGCCCGCCGAGGAGGTCGTCGAACGCGACGGCGGCTTCTACCTGGGTGACGTCCAGGTCAACCGCGAGTACGGCAAGATGGGCAAGTCCCTGAAGAACATCGTCACCCCGGACGAGATGTGCGCCGCCTACGGCGCCGACACCTTCCGGGTGTACGAGATGTCGATGGGGCCGCTGGAGGTGTCCCGCCCCTGGGAGACCCGGGCGGTCATCGGCTCGTACCGGTTCCTGCAACGGGTCTGGCGGGCCATCGTCGACGAGCAGACCGGGGCCTCCCGGGTGGTCGACACCCCGGCCGACGAGGCGACCCGACGGCTGCTGCACAAGGTGATCGACGGGGTCCGGGGCGACATGGAGTCGATCCGGTTCAACACCGCGATCGCCAAGCTGATCGAGCTGACCAACGCGGTGACCCGGCTGCCGGCCACCCCCCGTGAGGTGGCCGAGCCGCTGGTGCTGATGCTGGCGCCGGTCGCCCCGCACATCGCCGAGGAACTGTGGCGGCGACTGGGCCACGACACCTCCCTGACCTACGCGGACTTCCCGGTAGCCGACCCGGCCCTGCTGGTCGCCGAGTCGGTGACCTACCCGGTGCAGGTCAACGGCAAGGTCCGGGGCCGCATCGAGGTCCCCGCCGACGCGACCGAGGAAGCGGTGCGGGAGCAGGCACTGGAGGCGGTGTCCGCCGTGCTGGCCGGCAAGGACCCCCGCAAGGTCATCGTGATCGCCGGCCGGATGGTCTCCGTGGTGCTGTGAAAGGAAGGGGCCCTTCCTAACGCCTCGTGTAGAGGAAGGGCCCCTTCTTAACAAACACCGAGCGAACCGACGCGCGGCGTTACGGCTCGCGGCGGTGCAGCGCGAGCACGGTGACCATGGCGGCCACCGCTGCCCAGACGGCGTACGTGGTCCAGGACCAGGCGACGGTGGCCGGGTAGGGGTCGTTGATCCACGGCGGGGGACCGGTCGGTTCCATCAGCCGCTGCCAGGCCGGCATCGGCATGGCCTGCCGGAGCAGCGCGCTCCAGCGTTCGTCGGCACTGACGGCGGTGGGCAGCAGGAGCAGCACTGTGGCGGCGGTGACGATCGCGGGCGCGGTGTGCCGGGTCAGCGCCGCCAGGGCCATGCCGACCAGTGCGCAGAGCGGCACCAGCAGCGCGGAGGCGGCGAGACCGCGCAGCGCGCCGTGGTCGCCGATCGACATGTTCGCGCCGACGTCGGCGAGGATCGCCTGCGACACCGTGAAGGCCGCCGCCGCGCCGAGCAGCCCGAGCAGGGTCAGCACCCCGGGCAACACGGTCAGCTTCGCGGCGGCCACGGCGCCGCGCCGGGGAACGGCCGCGAAGGTGGTACGCATCAGCCCGGTGGCGTACTCGCCGCCGATCGAGACCGCGCCGACGCCACTGGCCGCCAGGACGACGAACATCTGTGCCTCGGTGGGGAAGGCGTCCCAGAGCGGGGAGCGGACCGCCCGCCGCTCGGCCGGCCAGTCCGGCCAGCCCGCCTGGGTGGCCAGCGCGGCGTGCACGGCCAGGCCGACCATGGCGAGCAGGATCAGGGCGAACGCGCCCCAGGTCGAGCGCAACGACCAAAGCTTGATCCATTCGGCGGCGAGCAGGTCACGGAAGCGGGCCGGCTGCCGGGTCCGTGCCGGCGCGGTGCGGGTCGGGGCCCCGGTGGTCATCGGCCCTCCCCTGCGGCGTACTCGACGTCGGCGGCGGTGAGCGCCATGAAGGCCTCCTCCAGCGAGGCGGTGCGGGTGGTCAGTTCGTGCAGCGGGATCCGCAGGCCCAGAGCCAGCTCGCCGATCCGCTCGGCGGTCACCCCGGTCACCGCCAGCGTCCCGTCCGGATCGGACCGTACGGCCGCACCCTCGGCGGTCAGCGCCGTCACCAGCGACGCCGGATCGGGGGTACGCACGGCCACCTCCGACCGACCGGCGCGGGCGGCGAACTCGGCCAGGGACTCCTCGGCGATCAACCGGCCCCGGCCGATCACCACGAGCCGGTCGACACAGTGCTCCATCTCGCTCATCAGGTGGCTGGAGACGAAGACGGTACGTTCCTCGGCGGCGAGCCGCCGGAAAAGCTTCCGTACCCAGCGCACCCCCTCCGGGTCCAGCCCGTTGAACGGCTCGTCGAACAGCAGCACCGGCGGGTCCCCGAGCAGGGCGGCGGCGATGCCGAGGCGTTGCCGCATGCCGAGGGAGAATCGGCCGATCCGGCGGTCGGCCACGCTGTCGAGGCCGACCCGGCCCAGCACCTCGTCGACCCGCCCGCCCCCGATGCCGTTGCTACGGGCCAGCGCCGCCAGGTGGGCCCGGGCACTGCGCCCAGGGTGCACGTCGCCCGCGTCCAGCAGCGCACCGACGTGCCGCAACCCGCGGGGAAGGTCCCGGAACCGGACGCCGCCCACCGTGGCGGTGCCGCTGCTCGGCTCGGTCAGCCCGAGGACCATGCGCAGGGTGGTGGACTTGCCGGCGCCGTTGGGGCCCAGGAAGCCGGTCACCTGACCCGGCCGTACGGTCAGGGTCAGGTCGTCGACGGCGGTGGTGCGCCCGTACCGCCTGGTCAGGCCATCAAGCTCGATCATGATGCCTACCCTCCCGAAGACCGGGTCGCGCGGCATCGGCTCGCGGGCCACACCGCCGCGCCGGGCACTGTCCCACGGGCGTACGCCCGTGGGCCGATGCCCACACCGTGCCTGGCTGGATACCGTGTGCGCGTGGAGGCCACCGCCCGGATCCGGTCGCGTACCGCCCTGTCGGCGGTGCGGGTGGTGCTGGTCTGGGCCGGGGTGGCCATCCTGCCGCTGCTCTGGGTGATGGCGCCGCCGGCGGCGACGACCGGCAACGGGATCGGCGTGCTGGGCTGGTGGCTGCCCGAGCGGTACCTGGTGCCGCTGCTGATCGTGGCCCTGCCGGCGGCGTTGCTGCGCCGTCGGCCGCTCACCGGACTGGGGCTGATGCTGGTCGGGGCGACCCTTACCAGCGTCACGGTGCACGGCGGGGACCAGGGATATCTCGGCCGGCTCTTCACCGTGCAGTTCCTCGCGGTGGACGCGGCGCTCGGCGTGATCGCCGCGAACCGGTCCCGCCGGATGTCCGGGCTCGCCGCCGTCGTGGTGCTCGGGACGCAGATCCTGGTGGCCTTCGTCAACAGCGGCGTGGAACCGGTGGATCAGGCCCTGCTCTCCGGGCTGGCCGTCGCGACGGCGTGGACACTCGGCAACTCGGTGCGGTCGCGGCGCGAGCACGCGACCGCGCTGCGGGCGCACGCCGCCGCCGAGGCGGTCACCGCCGAACGGCTGCGCATCGCCCGCGAACTGCACGACGTGGTGGCGCACAGCATCGGGGTGATCGCCATCCAGGCGGGCGTGGGCGCCCGGGTGATCGACACCCAGCCGGAGCAGGCCCGGGCCGCGCTGGCCACCATCGAGGCGGCCAGCCGGGAGACTCTGGCCGGGCTGCGGCGTACCCTCGGCACGCTCCGTCGCGGCGCGGGGGAGGCGGCGGCGTTGGCTCCGACCCCCGGCCTGGCGGACCTGGACCGGCTGGTCGCGGCGGCGGCCGACGCCGGGGTCCGGGTCGAGTTGCGTCGGTACGGCGAGTGCCCGGTGCCGCCGGAGGTCGACCTCGCCGCGTTCCGCATCGTTCAGGAAGGGCTGACAAACGTGGTACGCCACGCGGGCGTCGACTTCTGCCGGGTCACCGTGCGGTGTGTTCCCGGCCTGGTCGCGGTGGAGGTCGTCGATGACGGCCGGGGTGGCCCGATCGGCGTCGAGGGGCATGGGTTGATCGGGATGCGGGAGCGGGTCCAGGCCCTCGGCGGCCGGTTTCACGCCGGCCCCCGACCCGAGGGCGGCTTCCGGGTGACCACCCAGCTGCCGCTCTCCGTACCGACCGACGGCGGCGAGCCGCCGGACCCTGCCCGACCGATCGACACAGCCCCGACCAGCGGTGATCACACGACCGGCGGCGAGTTGCCGGGTGCGGCGGTGCGGCGGTGAGTGTTCGGGTGCTGCTCGTCGACGACCAGCCGCTGGTCCGGGCCGGGTTGCGGGTGCTGATCGCCGACGTGCCGGACATGGAGGTGGTCGGGGAGGCCGGTACCGGCGCCGAGGCGGTGCGCCTGACCCGCGAGGTGGTGCCCGACGTGGTGTTGATGGACCTGCGGATGCCGGGCACGGACGGCATCCAGGCGACCCGCCAGATCATCGCTGCTGGTGGTCCCACCCGGGTGCTGGTGCTCACCACCTTCGACGACGACGAGCACGTGCACGGCGCGTTACGCGCAGGGGCGAGCGGTTTTCTGGTCAAGGACATGGCGCTGGAGGACATCCTCGCCGCGATCCGGGTGGTGGCCGCCGGGGACGCGTTGATCGCCCCCGGGGTGACCCGCCGGCTCATCGCCGAGTTCGTCCGCCAGCCGGCAGCGGCGTCCCGCTCGCGGTCGTTGGCCGGGATCACCGACCGGGAGCGCGAGGTGCTCGCCCTGGTCGGTCGGGGCCTGTCCAACGCCGAGATCGCCGAGCAACTCGTGATCAGTGTGGCGACCGCGAAGGCGCACGTGGCTCGGCTGTTCAGCAAGCTCGGCGCCCGGGACCGGGTACACCTGGTCATCGCCGCCTACGAAACCGGCCTGATCACCCCGCCGGGCTGACCCGCCGTCGACCCCGGGTGCGGGCGACAGTTTCAGGGATAGTGCTGCCTCAGCGCCTCCGGAGGCAGCACTATCCCTGAAGTTGCCGAGCTGTGCGCGGCGGTCAGCGGACGTCGGATCGAGGGCGGCGTTCGGCGCGCCACCACCGGGCGACCAGGATCGCGCTGGCGATGAAGCCCAGGGCGGCCGGGGCGGCGGCGTACCAGTTGATCCCGCCGGGGCTGGTGACGGCGGCGCCGAGGGCCGCATATCCGAAGGCGGTGGGCGCGGAGGCGAGCACGCTGCCGGTGAGGAAGGGCAGCAGCCGGGCGCCGGTGGTGCCGTAGCCGTAGCTGACCAGGCCGAACCCGGAGATGGGCAGCAGCCGTACGGTGATCACCCCGAACACGCTCTGCCGGGTGAACCAGCGATCCAGCCGGGCCAGCCGGCCGCGTACCCGTTCGGCGACGAAGTCCCGCCCGAGCAGCCGGCCGACCGCGAAGCCGGCCGCCGCCGCGACCAGGGCGGCCCCCAGGGCGTACAGGGCACCGGGCAGCATCCCGAAGATCGCGCCGGCGGCGAGGGTGATGAAGGTACGCGGCACCAGCGCCACCAGCAGCAGTGCCCCGCCGAGGACGGCCGCGACCGGGGCGAACCCACCCAGCCGATCGGCCAGGTGGGGCAGGGTGGCCGGGTCGGGCAGCGGGGTCAGCAGCAGGATCACCCCGAACCCGGCCAGCAGGAACACCAGCGTCCCGAACCGCAGCTTCGACGACGCCACGACGGCCCGCAGCACACCTCGTCCGGGCCGCCGCCCGTCCGGGATCATGGCCGGGCGGCAGCCGCCACCGCAGCCCGACGCTCGGCGCGCAACCGGTCGGCCCAGGTGTCGTCCAGCGGCGGCAACTGCTGGGCGCCGGTGGCCCAGCGCAGCAGCAGGTCGGCCAGGGCCGGGTTGCGGGCCAGCGCCGGCCCGTGGGAGTACGTGCCGAGCAGCTTGCCCCGCCAGGCCCCCTCGGTGGCGCCGTCGTTGCCGACCCCGGCGGTGACCCGGGCCAGCGGGGAGACCCCGGGGCCCAGTTGGGTACGCCCGCCGTGGTTCTCGAAGCCGGTCAGCGGCGGCAGGCCCAGCCGGGCGTCGATCTCCCCGGCCAGCTCGCCTACCGCCCGGCTGGCGCCCCGGTCCGAGCTGAGGTCGAGCAGCTCCAGACCGCGGTACTGGGTGCCCTTGGCGAAGAAGGAGGTGCCGAGCAGTTGGTAGCCGGCGCAGACCCCGAACACCACCGAACCCTGGGCCACGGCCCGGTGCAGCCCACCGTCGGCGAGCAGCCGCTGGGCCCCGAGGGCCTGCGGACCGTCCTCGCCACCACCGATGAGGTAGATGTCGGCCGTGTTCGGCAACGGCTGGTCGGAGCGGACCTCCAGCACCTCGACCGGGAACCCGCGCTGGCGCGCCCGCCGGGCCAGGATCAGCACGTTGCCCCGGTCGCCGTAGGTGGACAGCAGGTCGGGATAGATCCAGACGATGCGCAGGGTCTCAGTTGACACGGTCCAACTCCGCTCGGATGTCCTGGAACGCGGTGTAGTTCGCGATGACCTCCAACCGCCCGGGTGGCACCGCCCGGACGGCGTCGTCGAAGGTGCGTACGTGCTGGAAGGGCACGTCGTTGACGTCGAGCCGGACGGCCAGGTCGTACGCCCGGTCGCCGGTGATCAGCACCTGGCGTCCCCGCAGCGGGGCGAAGTCGACATCGAACAGCCAGGAGGTGTCCAACCCGTCGGGGTCCCGCGCGTTGATGGACAGCAGTGTCGGCGCCAGCTCGGCCATGTCGAAGGCCTCCAGCCAGCTGGCCGGGTTCTTGGCCAGCAGCAGCCGGACCGTACGCCCGTCCCGGACGACCTGGGCGTACCGCCCGGCTACCGAGGTGACGTCGGCCAGGCGGGGAACCGCGTCGAAGGGGCGGACGCCGAACTCGGCGGCGACGGCCAGGGCGGTGGCCGCGTTGCCGACGTTGACCTTGCCGGGAAGCTGGAGCTTGACCTTGTACCAGGCGCCGGTCGGGTCCAGGACGCCTTCCTCGTCGACCGTCCACTGCGGCTGGGGCCGGCGCAGCGGGCATCCGGTGCACCACCACTGCTCCCCGGAGCGCTGGATGGTGGACCCGCACTCGGGGCAGACCCAGGAGTCGTCGTGCCAGCGCTGCCCGGCGGAGAACCAGGTGACGTGCGGCGGGTTGATCCGCTGGTCGTGGGTGGCCGGTGGGGTGGCCGCCCAGACCACCATCGGGTCGTCGGCGTTGGCGACGATGCGGATGTCCGGGTGCCGGACCAGTGCCGCGCGCCAGAGCTGCGCCATCATGGCGACCTCCTTGGCGCGGTCCAGCTGGTCGCGGGAGAGGTTGAGCAGCGCCACCACGTGCGGGTCGGTCGCCTCGATCACCTGGGCCAGGTAGTGCTCGTCGACCTCCAGCACCGCGTACGGGGTGCTGCCGGCCTTGGCCAGGGCGGAGGTGTGGCCGGTGGGCATGTTGGCGCCGAAGGAGTTGGTGGCCACCCGGCCCAGCACCCCGACGGCCGCGGCGGCCAGTCGGGTGGTGGTTGTCTTGCCGTTGGTGCCGGAGATCAGCGCGATGGCCCGTCCGGCGGAGAGGTGGGCCAGCAGGTCCGGATCGATCTTCAATCCGATCCAACCGCCGATCACCGAGCCGTCGCCGCGGCCCGCCGCCCGGGACAGCGCCGCGGCGGTTCGTGACACCGAACTGGCCACCTTCGCCCGTAGGGGCATTTTCGCGTCCGTCACGCGAGCGAGGTTACCGGACCATGGCATGGGTCAGATTGCCGATCCGTTCGGGTGGGGTTTGTCGGCGATGCGGCCGGTGCCGTTCGGCCGACCGGAGTGGATCTATGTCGGATAGCGGACCCGGTCGCGCACCCCGCTGCGCCCTCCACTCCCCTCCACCCCGACTGACGTGCGGTTTTGTCGTCCAGAATGGCGCGCCACGCGGTCCAATCTGGTTGCGGGTGGAGGGAAGTGGAGTAGAGTGGGGCGCATTGGTGAGGCCGGGAGGGCCCACCGGCCCGGGGGGTCAGCGGCGCGCGAACGCCGCTAAAGGGCGAGGGGGTTGGGCCGATGTTTCTCGGCACCCACACTCCTCGTCTGGACGACAAGGGCCGGTTGATCCTTCCGGCGAAGTTCCGGGATGAGCTGGCGGGGGGTGTCGTGATCACCAAAGGGCAGGAACGCTGCCTCTACGTCTTCCCGACGCCGGAGTTCCAGCGCATCGCGGAGCAGTTGCGTGCACAGCCGATGACACACAAGGCGGCCCGGGCCTACAGCCGTGTCTTCTTCGCCAGTGCACACGACGAAGTGCCCGACAAGCAGGGCCGGGTGACCATCCCGGCGCACCTGCGCAGCTACGCGGGGCTCGACCGGGACCTGGTGGTCATCGGCGCGAGCACCCGGGTGGAGATCTGGGACAAGGTCGCCTGGGAGACCTACCTCGCCGAGAGCGAAGACGACTTCGCCGACATCGAGGAAGGGGTGCTGCCCGGCGGTCTGTAGGGCGTGACGACGCCCGACGTACTGCGAGATCTCCAGCCGCTTTCGAGTTCCTGGCATCCCTTCCCCGGTGCCAGGGGCACGATCCGACACGGAGGGCTGTGGCCCGACGGCCGGGCGGGGAGCGGATGGGGATCTGGCGGTATGACGGCACGGCGTCGTCCGACGAGCAGAACGCAGAAGACAACAAGGTCAAGCCAGTGGGGGTCGACATGGGGGAGCTACGCGGCACGCATGTGCCGGTGCTGCTTGAGCGGTGTCTCGAGCTGCTGGCCCCCGCACTGGGCCGAGGCGGTCGCACCGTGCACGTCGACGCGACCCTGGGGTTGGCCGGCCACGCCGAGGCGGTGTTGCTGGCCCATCCGGAGACCATCCTGGTGGGCCTGGACCGGGACACCGAGGCACTGGCCCACGCTCGGGTGCGGCTGGCCCGCTTCGCCGATCGGATCCACCTGGAGCACGCCGTCTACGACGAGCTGCCCGAGGTGCTGGACCGGCTGGGTTATCCGCGTGTCGACGGGGTGCTGTTCGACCTGGGGGTCTCCTCGCTGCAACTCGACGCGCCCGACCGCGGGTTCGCGTACGCGCAGGATGCGCCGCTGGACATGCGGATGGACCAGACCCGGGGGGTGACCGCCGAAGAGGTGGTCAACACGTACGCCCATCCGGACCTGGCCCGGGTGCTGCGGGTGTACGGCGAGGAGAAGTTCGCCGGACGGATCGCCTCGGCGATCATCCGGGAGCGGGAGCGCAACCGGATCACCTCCTCGGCCCGACTGGCCGAGCTGGTTCGGGAGTCCATACCCGCACCAGCCCGACGAACCGGTGGACACCCGGCTAAGAGAACGTTTCAGGCTTTAAGGATCGAGGTAAACAGGGAACTGGCGGCGCTGGAGACGGCGCTGCCGGCGGCCCTGGACAGGCTTTCGGTCGGTGGTCGTCTGGTGGTCATGTCCTACCACTCGTTGGAGGACCGGCTCACCAAACAGGCGCTCGCCGATCGGGTCCGTAGCACCGGCCCGGTCGACCTCCCGGTCGAACTGCCCGGGTCGGAGCCGACGTTCCGGCTGCTCAGCCGGGGCGCGGAGCTGCCCGGGGAGGCGGAGGTCGCCGCCAACCCGAGGGCCGCTTCGGTGCGGCTGCGGGCGGCGGAACGGATCGACCCGCAGGCCCGGCAGCAGGGGGGTACCGACCGCGAACGGTACCGCCGCCGGGTCAAGGCGATGCACCAACCGGGGACGGGATCGGCCACCGGATCCGCAACGGGTCCGCAGCCGGGCCCGGGGGAGACGACGGACGAAGAGGGGGAGGGAACATGAACGTGGACAAGCGCCGGAACATCGCCGGCGCCGGGCAGCGCGTACCGCGGTCGGGGGGCCGGATCGCGGCAGAGCGGGTTCGGGGGACCGGGGACACCACCCGGCGTACGGAGCGGATGAGCCCGCTGGAGCAGACTCGCGCCCGGGGGGCGCGCGAGTTCCGCACCGAGGGCAACGCCGCCTTGCGGCCGGTCGAGCGGGCCGGGGTCACCGAGCCGCAGCGGGCGGTGACGCCGCAGCTGCGGGTCGCCCCGCCGCCGCCGGTACGGGTGCCGCGGGCGCCGTTCGCGGCGCTGGTCGTGATGCTGGTCGTCGGCGGGGTGCTGGGCATCCTGGCGGTCAACACGAAGATCAACGAGAACGCCTTCCGGCTGCTGGAGCTTCAGGAGCAGCAGGCCAAGCTCGACGTGGAGCAGCAGCAGCTGACCAAGCAGATCGCCGACGCCGAGGCGCCGGGCAACCTGGCCGCCCAGGCCCGCAAGCTGGGGCTGGTCGAGTCGGGGGAGCCGGCCCTGATCCGGCTGCCCGACGGCAAGCTGATCGGGGTGCCGCAGCCGGCCGGTGGGCAGGCGTCGATCACGAGCACCCAGGGCGCGGAGGGGTAAGACCGTGCCACCGAGGTCGGAGGAACCGCGCCGGGACGCCACAGGCTCCCGGCGCGGTTCGTCACGTGGTGCCTCCGATCGGCAGGTGCCACCCCGCGGCAATGGAGAGCGCGCCGCCGGGGAACGCGGCGGCGAACCGGGCATCGGCGGCATCTCCGACGCCCGGGCGTACACCCCTCGGGGTCGCACCATCCGTGAAGGCGGCGCCACCCCGGCGGCCGGGCGGGCCGAGCAGCGGCGTACCCCCCGCAGCAACCGGTCCCAGGATCCCTTCCGGCCGGCCCTCCAGGTGCTCGACGGGGGTCGGGCGGCGGCGGCCCGGGGTGGGGGCCGGTCGGGCGCCGCGGCCCGCAGGGACGGTGCCACCGGTCGCACCTCGGTGGTGCGTACCGTCACGCCCCGCACCCCCGGTGGCGAGGAGGCCGAGCCGCCCCGTCGGCGGGTGACCGACCCCCGGCGCCAGGAGCGCGGGGCCCCCCGCCGTCCCGCCCGCAAGCCACCCCGCCCGCCCAGGCTCGCCGATCCGGCCCGTCGCCTGCGGCTGGGTACGGCGCTGGTGATGGCCATGTTCGTCGCCATCGGCATCCGGCTGGTCGTGCTCCAGACCGTGGACACCCCGGCGTACGCCGACGGAGGGGTGGCCGACCGGCTGCGGACCGTGCAGCTACCCGCGCCGCGGGGGGCGATCTACGACCGGGACGGGGCCGCCCTGGCGCACAGCGTCGAGGCCCGCTACGTCTACGCCGATCCCACCCGGGTGCAGGACATCCCGGCGACCGCCCGGACCCTCTCCCCGCTGCTCGGCATCCCCGCCTCCGAGCTGGCCGAGAAGATGCAGCCCCGCAAGCGGATCAACGGGGTCGACTCGCGGTTCGAGTACCTGGCCCGGGGGGTGGACATCGACCGGGCCCGCGAGATCATGAAGCTCGAACTGCCCGGCATCTACACCCAGCGTGACGAGCGGCGCGAGGTGCCCGGCGGTGACCTGGCCGCCAACCTGATCGGCTTCACCAGCCTCGACATGACCGGGTTGGAGGGGCTGGAGGCCCGCTACGACGACCTGCTGCACGGCGAGGACGGCGAGCGGACCTTCGAGATCGGCCTCGGCGCGCCCATCCCCACCGGCTACAGCCGCACCACCCCGGCCAAGCCGGGCAGTTCGATGGTGCTGACCATCGACCGGGACCTCCAGTTCATGACGCAGCGGATCCTCAGCGAGCAGGCCAAGGCGGCCCAGGCCAGCACGGCCGCCGCGGTGGTGCTGGACGTGCGTACCGGGGAGGTGCTGGCCCAGGCCAGCCAGCCGACCTACAACGCGGCGCGACCGCAGGCCAGCGAGCCGACCGACCGGGAGGACGCGGCCACCAGCTTCGTGGTCGACCCGGGCTCGGTGCACAAGGCGATCACCTTCGGGGCGGCCCTCCAGGAGGGGGTGATCACCCCGGACACCTCGTTTCCGGTGTCCAACGCGATCCGCAAGGGCGACACCTGGTTCCCGGACACCCACTTCGCCAACGGACGGCGGATGAGTGTGGCCGGGATGATGGCGTACTCCTCGAATGTCGGCACCATCCAGATCGCCGACAAGCTGGGCCCGGAACGGCTGATCGACTACCAGCGCCGGTTCGGTCTGGGGAAGCCGACCGGGGTAGGTATGCCCGGTGAGGCCGGCGGCCGGTTGCTGCCGTTGTCGGAGTGGAGCGACTCGTCGCACGGGTCGGTGCCGATCGGGCACAGCGTGGATGCCACCCCCCTGCAGATGGCCGCCGCCTACGCCGCCATCGCCAACGACGGCACCTACATCCAGCCGCACCTGGTCAAGGAGACCATCGACCCGCAGGGTAACCGGACCCCGGCCGAGGCGCCGGCGACCCGTGCGGTGCTCAGCCCGGAGAACGCCAAGGCCCTGCGTACCCTGCTGGAGGCGGTCACCACGGTGGAGAACGCCACCGGGTTGGCCGCGGCGGTCCCCGGCTACCGGGTGGCCGGTAAGACCGGCACCGGGTGGCGGCTGGTCGACGGCAAGAAGCAGCCCGGGGATGTCGCCTCGTTCATCGGGATGGCACCGGCGGAGAACCCCCGGTACGTGATCGCGGTCTTCGTGCACAGCCCGAGCGGTGGCGGCGGGAAGGTGGCGGCGCCGGCCTTCCGGGACATGATGACCTTCACTCTGCGGCACTTCAAGGTGCCCCCCTCCAGTGAGCCCGCGCCGAAGTTCACCGTCTTCCCGTAGGACGGTCCGGTCCGCATCGACCCGCCGGCAGGCCGTGCCGGCGGGTCGATCCGGGCTGCCCGGCTGGCCAGTCGCCGTCCGACCTGCGGTTCGACTCCCTGTGGCGGAGATTCAGGCGCGCCGTGCGGCCACGAGCGGGCGACCGGGTAGGGTCTGACGCCGTGCGCGGCAATCCTCGTCCCCGTACCGTGACCGGAATCCGGCTCGGTGACCTAGCCGCCCGGCTCGCCGTGGCGCCCCCTATCACCGTCGATCCGGTGGTGACCGGGGTGACCCACGCCAGCCGTGAGGTCCACCCCGGCGATCTGTACGCGGCCCTGCCCGGTGCCCGGCGTCACGGCGCGGAGTTCGTCGCCGAGGCGGCGGCGGCCGGTGCCCTGGCGGTGCTCACCGACCCGGCCGGTGCCGAACTGGCCGCCGAGCACGGGCTGCCCATCCTGGTGGTGCCCGACCCACGTGCGGTGCTCGGCACCCTGGCCTCGGCCGTCTACGGCAACCCGACCGAGAAGTTGACCGTGATCGGGGTCACCGGCACCGCTGGCAAGACCTCCACGGCCTACCTGGTCGAGTCGGGGCTGCGGGCCGCCGGCCACACCACCGGCCTGATCGGCACCGTGGAGACCCGCCTCGGCGACCTGGTTCTCGACAGCGTCCGGACCACCCCGGAGGCCACCGACCTGCACGCGATGCTCGCCGCCGCCCTCGAACGCGGGGTCACCGCGGTGGTCATGGAGGTGTCCAGCCACGCCCTGGTGATGGGGCGGGTCGGCGGGGTGCGCTTCGACGTGGGGGGCTGGACCAACTTCGGCTCCGACCACCTCGACTTCCACGCCGACGCCGACGACTACTTCGCGGCCAAGGCGCGGCTGTTCGACGGCCGCTGCCGGGTCGAGGTGCTCAACCATGACGATCCGGCGCTGAAGGGCCTGTTCCGGCCCGCCACGGTCAGCTTCTCCGCAGCCGGTGACCGGTCGGCCACCTGGTGGGCGGAGCACATCGACGGCGAGGGGTACGCCCAGCGGTTCACCCTGCACGGCCCGGACGATCTGGTGCTCGACGCCGGGGTGGCGCTGCCCGGGCGGCACAACGTGGCGAACGCCCTGCTGGCCGTCGCCGTACTGGTGGCCGCCGGGGTGCAGCCGGCCGTAGCGGCGGCCGGGGTGGCCGCCTGCGGCGGGGTACCCGGGCGGCTGGAGTCGGTGGGGGTGGCCGGCGGGGTACGCGGGGTCGTCGACTACGCCCACAAGACCGACGCGGTGGTGGCGGTGCTGGCCGCCCTGCGGGAGATGAGCAGCGGCCGACTGATCTGCGTGATCGGCGCGGGCGGTGACCGGGATCGGGGCAAACGGCCGACGATGGGTGCCGCCGCCGCCCAGGGAGCCGACGTGGTGCTGGTGACCGACGACAATCCCCGCACCGAGGATCCCGCGGCGATCCGCGCCGAGGTGCTGGCCGGGGCGACCGGGGCCGGGACTTCGGCCCGGGTTCTCGAGGTGGCTGGGCGGCGGGCGGCGATCGACGAGGCGGTCCGGCTGGCCGAGCCCGGGGATGTGGTCGCGGTGCTCGGCAAGGGCCACGAACGTGGTCAGGAGATCGCCGGTGAGGTATATCCGTTCGATGACGTGACCGAACTGGCCGACGCGCTGCGGGCCCGCTTCGGCAGCCTGGGAGGCCAGCGATGATCGCCTTGAGCCTGGCCGAGATCGCCTCGGCCGTCGACGGGCGGCTGGTCGCCGCCGACCCGGTCGGGCAGGTCACCGGCAGTGTGGAGTTCGACTCCCGCAAGGTCACCCCCGGCGGCCTCTTCGTCGCCTTCGACGGGGAGAAGGTGGACGGGCACGACTTCGCCGACTCGGCGGTGCAGGCCGGGGCGGTGGCCGTGCTGGGTAGCCGTGAGGTGCCCGGCGTACCGATGATCATCGTCGCCGATCCGCTGGCCGCGATGGCCCGACTGGCGCGTGCCGTGGTGGACCGGCTGCCCGAGCTGACCGTGATCGGGTTGACCGGTTCCTCCGGCAAGACCACCACCAAGGATCTGGTCGCCCAGCTGACCGCGCGGCTGGGGGAGACCGTGGCGCCCCCCGGGTCGTTCAACAACGAGCTGGGTCACCCGTACACCGCCCTGCAGGCCGGGCCCTCGACGCGCTACCTGGTGCTGGAGAAGGGGGCCCGGGGCATCGGGCACGTGCGGTACCTGTGCGAGGTGGCCCCGCCGCGCATCTCCGTGGTGCTCAACGTCGGGGTCTCGCACATCGGCGAGTTCGGCTCGCAGGAGAACATCGCCCTGGCCAAGGGTGAACTGGTCGAGGCCCTGCCGGCCGAGGGCCTGGCGGTGCTCAACGCCGACGACCCGTTGGTCGACGCGATGGCCGAGCGTACGACCGCCCGGGTGGTCCGCTACGGCGAGGCGGCGCACGCCGAGGTGCGGGCGGCGGAGGTGACCCTGGACGAGCGGGGGCGGGCCGCGTACACCCTGGTGACCCCGGAGGGGAGCGCCTCCGTGCGGCTCGGTCTGACCGGGCGGCACCAGGTCTGGAACACTCTCGCCGCCGCGGCGGTGGCCCGGGAGCTGGGTATGCCGTTGGCCGAGATCGCGGTCGCCCTGGGCGAGCTGGGCCTGGTCTCCACCCGCCGGATGGACGTCTTCGAGCGTCCCGACGGGGTGACCGTGATCGACGACTCGTACAACGCCAACCCGGCCTCGATGGCGGTGGCGTTGCGGGCGCTGGCCGGCGTGGGCGCGGGCCGGCGAACCCTGGCGGTCCTCGGCTACATGGCCGAACTGGGCGAGTACGAGGAGCAGGGGCACACCGAGGTGGGTCGGCTGGCGGCCGAGTTGGGTGTCGACCGGCTGCTCGTGGTCGGCGAGACGGCGGCGCCGATCCACCACGGGGCGACATCGGTAGGTGACTGGGGAGGAGAATCGGTGCTGCTCACCGATCAGGCGGCGGCCGTTCAGGTGCTGCGCAGCGAGCTACGGCCGGGGGACGTGGTCCTGGTGAAGGGGTCCCGGTACCGGACCTGGGAGGTGGCCGACGCGCTGCGTGCCGAGGCTGATCCGGCCACCGGGGGTGGCGCCGCGTGAGGGCCGTCATCGTCGCCATCGGGGTGGCCTTCCTGGTCTCGCTGTTCTGCACCCCGATCGCGATCAAGGTGTTCACCCGGCTCAAGGCGGGTCAGCCCATCCGGGCCGAGGGCCCGCAGATGCACCAGGGCAAGAAGGGCACCCCGACCATGGGCGGGGTGGTGTTCATCCTCGCCACCGTGATCGCGTACGTGGCCGGTCACCTGGCCCTGACCACCCTGCCGGACGCGCAGATCGCCCAGGTGGAGCCGACCATCACCGCGCTGGTGCTGCTCGGGTTGATGGTCTTCTGCGGCGCGGTCGGCTTCATCGACGACTTCCTCAAGGTGCGCAAGCGGCACAGCGGTGGCCTGAGCGCCAAGGGCAAGCTGCTCGGGCAGATCCTGGTCGGCGCGGTGTTCGGGGTGGTCGCCCTCTGGTTCCCCTCCACCATGACGGACGCCGACGGCGCCCAGACCAACACCGAGACCGTCGGCAGTACGACGTTGAGCTTCATCCGGGACATCCCGGCCCTGGAGGTCACCAAGATCGGCGCGGTGATCATCTTCATCTTCGTGGTGATGGCGGCGACCAACGGGGTGAACCTCACCGACGGCCTGGACGGCCTGGCCACCGGGGCCTCGGTGATGGTGCTCGGGGCGTACGCGGTGATCGCCTTCTGGCAGTACCGGCACTGGTGCGCCGACCCGGCGTACACCGCCAACCCGAACAACTACTGCTACGCCGTGCGGGACCCGTTGGAGATCGCCTTGATCGCCGGGGCGGCGGCCGGGGCCTGTGTGGGCTTCCTGTGGTG
This sequence comes from Micromonospora sp. NBC_01739, assembly GCF_035920385.1. GTDB lineage: Bacteria > Actinomycetota > Actinomycetes > Mycobacteriales > Micromonosporaceae > Micromonospora. The sequence continues at coordinate 449,521 of NZ_CP109151.1, forward strand.
GAACACCTCACCGGCCCGCATCTTCATGGGGGACACCGGGGCCCTGGGCCTGGGCGGCCTGATCGCCGGCATGGCGATGTCCACCCGGACGATCCTGCTCCTGCCGATCATCGGCGGCCTGTTCGTGATCATCACCATGTCGGTGGTCATCCAGATCATCTCCTTCAAGACCACCGGCAAGCGGGTCTTCCGGATGTCCCCCCTCCAGCACCACTTCGAACTGGCCGGCTGGAGCGAGGTCAACATCGTGGTCCGCTTCTGGATCATCGCCGGCATCGGGGTGGCCATCGCCCTGGGCCTCTTCTACAGCGACTTCCTGGCCAACATGGGCTGACCCCCGTTCAGCGGCGTTGATCAACAGGTTTGCGTCACCGGAAGGCCGGATTCAGACGCAAACCTCTTGATCAACCACGGCGGGGGGCCGGGGGTGCGACACGCCGAGTGGGGGATACCGGGGGCGTGGGGTGGTGGCAGCGGCGATGATGGCGCTGTGGGGGAGGCCTGGGAAGACAGTGGCGGGGAGTCGGTGGGTCGGCGGCGTGGTCGTGCCGCGGGCGGAGAGGGTGCTGCGGCCAAGAGTGGTACGGCGGTCACGGCGGGTGGTGGGACCGCTGGCGGGGAGGGTGCTGCGGGGCGGGGTGCCGGGTCCGCCACGGGTAGCGCCGCCCGGGCCGGTGGGGCGGGTTCGTCCGCTCCGGTAGCGGAGGGTGGTCCGTGGCGTGGCCTGGACCCGATGGGCGGATTCGCCGCCCTGGCCGCCCTGCGTGGCCTGCTGTCCCGGCCCCTGGCCTCGTACCATCTGCTGCTGGCCAGCTCGGGGCTGCTGCTGCTGATCGGCCTCACCATGGTCTTCTCGGCCACCAGCGTGCGCGACTACGCCGCCGGGGGCAACGCCTCCGCCTCCCTGGTCAAGCAGGCGCTCTTCGCGGTCATCGGCATCGTGGCCTTCTGGGTCTGCCAGCGTCTGCCGGCCCGGACCTTCCGGGCCCTGGGGCGGCCGGTGCTGGCCGTCGCGGTGGGACTGCTGTTGCTGCTGAACGCGCTGGTGGCGTACGGGCGGTTGACCGGCTCCCCGGCGAGGATCGGGCCGCTGGAGGCCGAGCTGCTCGGGCTGTACGTCGGTGGTCTCGGGTTGCAGCCCTCCGAGCTGGCGAAGTTCGCGCTGGTGTTGTGGGGGGCGTACGTGCTGGCCCGCAAGGGTGCCGCGCTGGGCTGGTGGCGGGAGCTGGCCACCCCGCTGTTCCCGGTGGTGGGCCTGATGTTCGTGCTGGTCGGCTACAACGACCTGGGCAGCATGCTCTGCCTGGTGGCGCTGGTCGTCGGCCTGCTCTGGGCGGCCGGGGTGCGGCTGCGGGTCTTCGCCACCCTCAGCGCGATCGGCCTGGCCGGCATCGGCCTGCTGGTGGCGGTGGCCTCCCTCGGCGCCGGTTCCGGGGTCGTGGGTGAGGAGAACTACCGGCTGCAGCGACTGACCATGTTCGTCAGCCCGCCGCCGCTGGAGCAGTGCCGAGAGGAACTCTGCTACCAGATGGTGCAGGCCCGGTACGCCATCGCCAACGGGGGCTGGTTCGGCACCGGGCTGGGTCAGGGGCGCAGCAAGTGGGACTGGCTGCCGGCGGCCGAGAACGACTTCATCTTCGCGGTGATCGCCGAGGAACTAGGGGTGGTCGGCTGCGCGGTGGTGGTCACCCTGTTCGCCGTGTTGGCCTACACCGGCCTGCGCATCGCCCGCCGGGTCGACGATCCCTTCCGGCGGCTGGCGGCGGCCGGCGCCACCGCCTGGCTGATCGGGCAGGCCTTCATCAACATCGGCGGGGTGATCGGTCTGCTGCCGCTGACCGGGGTACCCCTGCCGTTCATCTCGGTCGGCGGCAGCGCCCTGGTCGTCACCCTCGCGGCGGTCGGCATGTTGGCCTCCTTCGCCCGGGCGGAACCCGATGCGGCCCGGGCCCTGCATGCCCGTCCGCCCGCCCGATGGGTCCGACTAGTGTGGGCTCCGTTGCCGCCGATTCCCGGCCGGCGTCGCCGTGCGGCGTCGCCGCCGGCTGCCCGCAGGTCCGTACCCCGGGCCCGTAATCGGCGTGAGGACGACCAGGCCGCATCGCGTGGTGCCCGGGACAGCCGGGGCCGCGGCGGGTCGGCGAACGAGAGGAGACGTTGATGGGTCCGCTGCGTTCGGTGGTACTCGCAGGCGGTGGCACCGGGGGACACATCTACCCGCTGCTCGCCTTCGCCGACTGCCTGCGCCGTCACGACCCCGGCGTCCGGATCACCTGTCTCGGCACACCGAAGGGCCTGGAGAACCAGCTGATCCCGCCCGCCGGCTACGACCTGCGCAACATCCCGGCGTACCAGCTCCCCCGGTCGATCAACCTGAACCTGGTCCGTACCCCGGGCCGGATGTGGACCGCGGCCCGCGCCGCAGGCAAGGTCATCGACGAGGTGGGCGCCGAGGTGGTCGTCGGCTTCGGCGGGTACGTCTCCGTGCCGGCGTACCTGGCCGCCTGGCGGCGGGAGCTGCCGATCGTCATCCACGAGGTCAACGTGCCGCCGGGGGTGGCCAACCGGCTGGGCATGAAGTTCACCAAGAACGTGGCGGTGGGTTTCCCCCACCAACCCGCCCAGGCCGAGGCGCTGCGGGAGGCCCGGGTGGTCGGGGTACCCCTGCGGCGCAACATCGCCGGGTTGGACCGGGTGGCCATGCGCGGCGCGGCCCGGGCCCACTTCGGGCTCCGTCCGGACCTGCCGGTGCTCTTCGTGGCGGGTGGTTCCCAGGGGGCCCGGTCGATCAACCTGGCGGTGGCCGGGGCGGCCAAGGAGTTGGCCCGCAACGGCATCCAGGTGCTGCACGTGATGGGGGCCCGCAACGAGCCGGTGTCGATCCCCACCGACCTGCCGGTGCCGTACGTGACCCTGCCGTACCTGTCCGACATGGATGCCGGGTACGCCGCCGCCGACCTGATGTTGGGCCGGGGGGGTGCGATGACCTGCGCGGAGGTGGCGGCCATCGGTCTGCCGACCATCTATGTGCCGTACCCGCACAGCAACCAGGAGCAGAAGCGCAACGCCCTGCCGGTGGTCGAGGCCGGCGGTGGCCTGCTGGTCGACGACGGCGAACTGACCCCGGACTGGCTGGAACGTACCGTCATCCCGCTGATCCGGGACCCGCAGCGGCTGCACGCGATGGGCAATGCCGCCGCGGCCTACGGCCGCCGCGACGGTGACGAGGCCCTGCTCAACTTCGTCTACGAGGCGGTTTCCCGGTGAGCGCGAGGAGTGAGCCGGGCCTGCGAGCCCCGCAGTCGCGAACGAAGATCGGCTCAGTGAGCGCGAGGAGTGAGCCGGGCCTGCGAGCCCCGCAGTCGCGAACGAAAGAAGGTGCGGCCCGATGAGAACGTTCAGCCCGGCCGGTACGGTGACCGCCGAGGATCTGGGTCACATCCACCTGATCGGGGTGGGCGGGGTCGGCATGAGCGGCCTGGCCCGGCTGTTCCTCACCCGGGGCCTGCCGGTCTCCGGCAGCGAGTTGCGCGAGTGGCCGTCGCTGGCCGGCCTGCGGGCCCTCGGCGGGACCATCCACATGACCCACGAGCCGGCCAACCTGGACGGTGTCGACACCGTGGTCTACTCCTCGGCCATCCCGGCCGACCACCTGGAGATGGTCGAGGCCCGGCGGCGTGGCCTACGGATCCTGCACCGTTCCGAGGCCCTGGCCGCTGCGATGACCGGCCGGCGTACGGTGGCGGTCGCCGGCACCCACGGCAAGACCAGCACCACCTCCATGGTCACCATGGTGTTCCAGCGGGCCGGCGCCGATCCCTCCTTCGTGATCGGTGGCGAGATCTCCGAGGTGGGCTCGGGCGCCCACCACGGCACCGGCGAGTACTTCGTGGTCGAGGCCGACGAGAGCGACCGGTCCTTCCTGATCTACCGCCCGTTCGTCTCGATCGTCACGAACATCGAGGCGGATCACCTGAACACCTACGGCGACCTGGCCAATCTGGAGGCCACCTTCGCCGAGTTCGCCCGGCTCACCGACCCGGACGGCTTCATCATCACCTGCGCGGACGATCCGGGTGGGCAGCGGCTGGCGGCCATCCTGCGGGCGGAGGGACGCCGGGTGTACACCTACGGCGAGTCCGCCGAGGCCGATCTGCGGCTCAGCGAGATGGCCTCCTCGGCTCAGGGGGTGCGCTACCTGGCCCACATCGACGGACGCCCGCTGGGGGAGTTCCGGATGCCGGTGCCCGGCCGGCACATGGCCCTCAACAGCGCCTCGGCGGTGCTGGCCGCGTACCTGTTGGAGTTGCCGTTGACGGCCGCGGAGGCCGCGCTGGGGTCGTTCCCCGGGGTACGGCGGCGCTTCGAACGCAAGGGGGTCGCCGACGGTGTCCTGGTGTACGACGAGTACGCCTACCACCCGACCTCGATAACCCTGGCGCTGCGGACCCTGCGTGAGGTGGCCGGCGAGGGCCGGTTGCTGGTGGTCTTCCAGCCCTACCGGCTGTACCGGACCCGGGACCTGCAGTCGGAGATCGCCGAGGCGCTGGCGATCGCGGACGAGTTGGTGCTGCTGGAGGTCTTCGGCCCGGGTGAGCAGCGCGGCCCGGGGGAGGGGTCGGCGGCCCTGATCGAGGCGGTCGGGTTGCCGGCGGAACGGAAGGTCTTCGTCGACTCCTGGGAGGACGCCCCGACGGAGGTGGCCCGTCGGGCCCGCCCCGGCGACGTGGTGGTGACCATGGGCGCCCCGCCGATCTCGCTGATGGGTGACGAACTGCTGGCCGCCTTGACTGCGCGTACCGCCGATCCGGACGCCGGCACGGTGGCCGGTGGCCTGGCCGGGGGTTCGGCGAGCATCGGCGGTACGGTGCCCGACGCCGCCGCGCGCAACGGCGCGGCCCCCGGGGTGGAATGAGTCCCGGACCGGCCCGCCGACGCGGTGGCGGGGTGGACGGTGGCGGAGGGTGGCGTCCGGTCCGCCAGTGGCAGCTGGTCCGTGCCGGTCGGGACGCGGTGCCCGCCTCCACCCGCCGGTTCATGGCCCGGGCCCGGCGCCGTCGGATGCGGGCCGCACTGCCGTGGGCGGTGGCCGGCGGGGTGCTGGCCGTGGCCGGCCTGGTGGCCTGGGTGCTGCTGGGCACCGGACTGTTCGGCGTACGCGAGGTGCGGGTGGAGGGCGCCGAGTTGGTCACCGACGTGCAGGTACGCAACGCCGCCGGGGTGCTCGACGGGGCTCCCCTGGCCCGGGTGGACCTGACCGAGCTGGCGGACCGGATCGGCGCCCTGCCGCCGGTGGAGCGGGTGTCGGTGCACCGGGACTGGCCGGACGCCCTGGTCGTACGACTCACCGAGCGCACCCCGGTGGCGGTGGTGCCGAGCGGGGAACAGTTCGTGGTGGTCGACGCCGCCGGGGTGGCCTTCCGTACCCTGCCGCAGCGCCCGGCGGGCCTTCCGCTGATCCGGATGACCGACCCGGGTGCGGAGAATCCGGCGACCCATGCCGCCCTGGAGGTGCTCGATGCCCTCACCCCGCAGTTGCGGGCGGACCTGGTGGAGATCACGGTCGAGGGCCTGGCCCGGATCAGCGTCCGGCTGCGGGACGACTTGACCGTTTTCTGGGGAGACTCCACCCGGGGGACGGACAAGGCCCGGGTGGCCACCGCCCTGCTGGATCAGGACGCCACCCGGATCGACGTCAGCGCCCCGGAGGTGGTCACCTTCCGGTGAGCGACCGATCAGGGGCGTGAACCCTCCCGCTTGACCGGCGACACGCCGAAAGGGTCCTTGGTTCCTCGCTCGGCTGCGCCTACGTTGCCGGAAAGAGGATCAGTGGTTGACATAACTGTAACCCTCTAGTAGAGGGTGAGGGTTTACCCCCTCGGCCTCGCTGGTGACAGTCGGGTCGACCATGGGTCTGGCCGCGCCGTAACCGGTCGGGGAGTAGCCAATCTCGAAGGGAAGGACCGGAGATGACACCTCCGCACAACTACCTGGCGGTCATCAAGGTCGTCGGCATCGGGGGCGGCGGCGTGAACGCCGTCAACCGGATGATCGAGGTTGGGCTCAAAGGCGTCGAGTTCATCGCGATCAACACAGACGCCCAGGCGCTGCTGATGAGCGACGCCGACGTCAAGCTGGACGTCGGCCGTGAACTGACCCGGGGTCTGGGCGCCGGCGCCAACCCGGACGTCGGCAAGAACGCCGCCGAGGATCACCGCGACGAGATCGAGGAGGTCCTCAAGGGCGCCGACATGGTCTTCGTGACCTGCGGTGAGGGTGGCGGCACCGGCACCGGCGGCGCGCCCGTGGTGGCCAACATCGCCCGGAAGCTGGGCGCCCTGACCATCGGTGTGGTGACCCGCCCGTTCTCCTTCGAGGGCAAGCGTCGCCAGGTGCAGGCCGAGGCCGGCATCGACGAGCTGCGCAACCAGTGCGACACCCTGATCGTCATCCCGAACGACCGGCTGCTGGCCCTCGGGGACCGCAACATCAGCATGATGGACGCCTTCCGTACCGCGGACCAGGTGCTCCTCTCCGGTGTCCAGGGCATCACCGACCTGATCACCACCCCGGGTCTGATCAACCTGGACTTCGCCGACGTCAAGAGCGTGATGAGCGGCGCGGGCAGCGCGCTGATGGGCATCGGCAGCGCCCGGGGCGAGAACCGCGCGGTCGAGGCGGCCGAGGCGGCCATCTCCAGCCCGCTGCTGGAGCAGAGCATGGACGGCGCGCGCGGGGTGCTGCTCTCCATCGCCGGTGGCTCCGACCTGGGTCTGTTCGAGATCAACGACGCGGCGCAGCTGGTCACGGACGCGGCCCACCCGGACGCCAACATCATCTTCGGTGCGGTCATCGACGACGCGCTCGGCGACGAGGTGCGGGTGACCGTGATCGCGGCGGGCTTCGACGGCGGCACCCCGGCCTACAAGGCGGCCGAGCCGGCCCGCAAGACCAATCAGAACCAGCCCGCCCAGCCGAGCACCCCGGTCGTACCCTCGCCGGCCACCCCGGTGGCACCCCAGTCGCCGCGCCGGGTGCTCTTCGACGACGTGGACGTGCCCGACTTTCTCAAGAACGGTTCCTGAGTACCGGCCATGACGGACAGCCCCGCTCTGGTACGCCCGGACCGACGTGCCGAACTGGCCGCCGGGCTGGCGCGGGTCCGGTCCCGGATCGCCGACGCCTGCGCGGCGGTGGGCCGGGATCGGACCGAGGTGACCATGATCGCGGTCACCAAGACCTACCCCGCCTCCGACGTGATCGCCCTGGCCGGGCTCGGGGTGACCGACGTCGGTGAGAACCGCGACCAGGAGGCGGCCCCGAAGGCCGCCCAGGTGGCGGCGGCCGGGGTCACCCCCTGCTGGCACTTCATCGGGCGCCTGCAGCGCAACAAGGTGAAGTCCGTGGTCCAGTACGCCGACGTGGTCCAGTCGGTCGACAGCGTCCGGTTGGCCGCCGCCCTGGACGCCGCCGCGACCGCCCGACGGGACCGGCCGCTGGAGGTGCTGGTGCAGGTGAGTGTCGACGGCGACCCGTCCCGTGGCGGGGCGGTGGCCGACTCGGCCGATCCGGACATCGGCCTGGGGTCGGTGGCCGCCGCGGTGGCCGACTCGGCGGGACTGCGGTTGGCCGGGCTGATGGCGGTGGCGCCCCTGGGGTGGGAGCCGGAGCGGGCCTTCGCCCGGCTGGCCACCATCGCCGAGGGGTTGCGGGCGGAGCATCCGCAGGCCGTCGTCCTGTCGGCCGGGATGAGCGGGGATCTGGAGGCGGCGATCGGCCACGGCGCGACACATGTCCGCGTCGGCAGCGCGTTGCTCGGAATGCGTCCCACGCTGCGGTAGCCTGGCCGCGAGAGAAGCAAATTACATCAGTGTTGTTTGTGGGAGCGGCCTTACCGGCGACCGGGGGGCGTGACGTGCAACGCGAATTGTGCGTCAGGGGATTGCCGTTCCGGTCCGGTGGGCAGGAATGGTCCACTCGCGACAGGCGACACGTACGGGGGCGTGTGCCGCACGGCGGACGGGAAGGGCGCGGGGATGGGTGCACTGCGCAAGGCGGGGGTCTGGCTCGGACTTGTCGAAGAGGACGACGAGCGGGCCTATGACGACGGTGGGTACGACAAGGGTGGGTACCGCGAGTCGCGCTACCGGCAGAGCCGGTACGCCGAGGAGTTCGCCGACGAGGCGGACGACGAGATGGACGAGCCTCCGGCGCCTCGTCCCCGGCTCGGCGACCGGGGTCGGCTCGGCGAGCGCTCCAGCAGTCGGCTGGGCGAGTCCGAGCGACTGGACTCCGACCGCCCCGAGCGGGTGGATCGGTCCAGCGTACGCTCGATCACCCGGTCCTCGGGGGAGCAGTCCGGCGCGTTGACGTACCACACCCGGGACAACCTGGCCCTGGCGCCGCAGGCGCAGCCCCGCGAGCGTGCGGTGGTCCAGGAGGAGGAGCAGCGCTACCAGATCACCACCCTGCACCCGACCACCTACCGGGAGGCCCGCACCATCGGCGAGCACTTCCGCGACGGGGTGCCCGTGATCATCAACCTCACCGAGATGGATGAGGCCGATGCCCGCCGACTGGTGGACTTCGCTGCCGGGCTGGCGTTCGGCCTGCGCGGTACGATCGAGCGCGTGACCAACCGGGTGTTCCTGCTCTCGCCGGCCAATGTCCAGGTCACCGCGGAGGACAAGGCCAAGATCGCCGAGGGCGGGTTCTTCAGCCTGAGTTGACCCGCCCGACCCGAGGGACGTCGCCTACCGTGTTGTCGATCTTGCTACAGGTCCTCTACCTGATCACCTATCTGTTCCTGATCATCCTGCTGGCCCGGTTCGTACTGAGTGCGGTCCTTCAGTACGGGCGGCGCTGGCAGCCTGGTCGCGGTGCATCAGCCGGACTGGAATCCGTGTGGAGCGTCACTGATCCCCCGCTCTGGGCGTTGAGGCGTGTGATCCCTCCGCTGCGAATTGGTACCGTGAGCATCGACCTGGCCTCCCTTGTGCTCCTGGTTATCCTGTTCGTGCTGATGAGGTTTGTGTTAGAGCCGGCGATCTTCAGGACCGCCTGATGACCGACGCGCTATCGCGGCCGCAACTGACCCGAGGAGTTTCGATGCCGCTGACCCCGGCCGACGTCCACAACGTCGCCTTCAAGAAGCCGCCGATCGGTAAGCGGGGCTACGACGAGGAGGAGGTCGACGCCTTCCTGGACGAGGTCGAGCGCGAACTCGCCCGTCTGATCGAGGAGAACAACGAACTGCGCGCCCAGGTGGAGCGCGGTGGGCGGGGCGGCGCACCCGCCGGCCCCGGTGGCGACGCCCGCCTGGCGGCCGAGCTCAACGACGTCAAGGCCCAGCTCGACCGGGTGCAGCGCGACAAGGCCGCCGCCGAGCAGGCCGCCCGCGCGATGCAGGCCGAGCTGGAGCAGGTACGCGCCGCCGCCGGTGGCGCGGTGCCGGGCGGTGACGGCGAGCAGCAGGCGCTGCGGGTGCTGATGATGGCCCAGCGGACCGCCGACGACCACGTCTCCGACGCCCGTCGTGAGGCCGACCAGCTGCTCTCCGAGGCCCGTTCCAAGGCCGAGGAGGTCACCCGCGAGGCCCGCGCCAAGGCCGACGCGCTGGAGCGGGACGCCCGCCAGCGTCACCAGGAGGCCATGGGCGGCCTGGACGCCAAGCGCACCGCGCTGCAGAAGCACATCGAGGAGCTCAAGCAGTTCGAGCGCGAGTACCGTACCCGTCTCAAGGCCTACCTGGAGAGCCAGCTGCGCGACCTCGACGGTCGTGGTCAGGGCCTGGAGGCGGAGATGACCCGTGGCGGAGAGGGCACCCGCGCGGCGGGCAACGGCCTGGCCGCCGCAGGTCTCGCCGGTTCCTACGGCGGGGGTCGCTCCGGGGCACTCGAGGCCGGTCGCTGAACCGGGCGGCGGCCGTCCTGACGGCCGCCTGCCCTGCCTCAACTTCTACGACGCGGCGGGGGTGAGCCGTGATAGTCATCAGTCTCGCGCTCATCCTCGTCGCGGTGGCGCTTCTTGTGTTCGGGTTGGCCAGTGGGTCCAGTGCCCTGCTGGTCGTCTCCATCGGCGCCAGCCTGCTGGCTGCGGTGGCACTGGTCGCGGGGGCCCGCCAGGCTGCCGCCGGCCGGGCCGCGACCCAGCGGGAGGGTGCCGGGGGTCGTTCGGCCACCATCCCGACCCAGCATGTCCCATCAACCTCGGATGCCGGTGTGCCCGGGTGGCGGCAACCACCCGGGTCGCCGGTGACGACCACGATGGGCACCGCCGAGGCGACCACGCCGACGGCCGCTGACCTGACCGCGCCGACGACCACCGCCGCCGAGTCGATGGCCGCCGCGGACGCGGGGGTGTCCGTGGCGACCGCCGGAGCGGGAGAGCCGTACGACGACGAGCCCGGCGCGCAGGAGGTCACCCCCGAGCAGGCTGCCCGGGTGTCCCGACTGCTGGACGAGGTCCGGGTGGTCGACGGCCGGCCCCGCTATCACCTCGACGAGTGCACGCACCTGGTCGGGCGGGACCACGAGCCCCTGGTGGTGGCCGAGGCGGTCTCGTTGGGTTTCACCCCGTGCGCCGACTGCACCCCGGACACCATCCTGCTGGCGCAGTCCGAACGGTACTGATCCGAGCCGATGACCGCCGAGGCGCTGACGGTCGCCGTCCGGGTCAAGCCGGGGGCCTCCCGGGCCCGGGTGGGTGGCCGCTACGACGGCCCCCACGGGCCCGCTCTGGTGATCGCGGTCAACGCTCCCGCGGTCGACGGCCGGGCCACCGAGGCCGCCCGTCGTGCCCTGGCCGAGGCCCTCGGTGTCCGCCCGGCCGCGGTATCCCTACGCACCGGCGCGGCCAGCCGCGACAAACTCTTCGTGATCGACCCCGCCCCCACCGACCTCCCGGCCAACCTCCACCGCCTCCTCAACCCCCCGCCTCACTGACCACCCCGGCCACCCGTGTTGATCAAGAGGTTTGCGTCGCGGAATCGCCGGATCCAGACGCGAACTTCTTGATCAACTTTGCGGGAGGCGGGGGTTGGGGGTGGGGGTCTGCTAGCGTTCGCTGTGCTTCGTTCCCGTACGGATCGGGGTGGAACGGGCAATTCGGTGCGGCACGTTGTCGGACGACCTTACGTTCCGTATCCTTGCGAATCTCCGGAGTGCGCGGCCAGTGGGCCGCGCGCCCGTTTTGTACCTGGGGTGGCCGATGCCGGCGGCCTCAGTCCAGGGGCGCCGCGGACCTCCGCGGTTCCGTGGCATAGGGAGTGATGATGGCCAAACCAGCCGACACCAGGACCGCCGGTCGTAAGCCCGCGATGACGTCCACCCGCAGTGCCGCGGAGACCGAGAAGATCCGCGCCGCCCTGGCAGCACGGCACGACGAGCTGCGCGCCGAGTACGATCAGACGCTGAGCGAGATCACCGAGCTGCAGCGCGACCGCCTCACCGACTCGGCCGGGGACGACCAGGCCGACACCGGCACGAAGACGTTCGAGCGGGAGCAGGAGATCTCTCTCGCCAACAGCATCTTGGAACGGATCACGCAGGTCGAGCGGGCTCTGGAGCGCCTCGACGAAGGTGGTTACGGCTGGTGCGAGCGGTGCGGCAACCCCATCCCGGTGGAGCGGCTCGCCGCCTTCCCGTCGGCCACCCTCTGTGTGACCTGCAAACAGCTGGCGGAGCGACGCTGACGGCGGGCTCCCCGGCGCTGGTGCACGGCGGTGCCACGGCACCGCCGTGATACGTCGATGGGGAGCAGATGAGCGCAGTACCGTCCGCAGGATCCGGCACCGCCGAGCCGGGCACCGCCACGAGATCGCGGCGTAGACCCGTAGCGATCCTGCTCGGCCTGGCGACCTTCGCGTTCGCGGTCGACCTGCTCACCAAGCACCTGGCGCTGGCCGAGCTGAGCGACCGGGAGCCGGTGCGGCTGCTCGGTGGTGCCCTCTATCTCTCCCTGACCCGCAACAGCGGGGCCGCGTGGAGCATCGGCAAGGACTACACCTGGGTCTTCCCGCTGATCGCGATCGGGGTGCTGGCCTGGATCGGCTGGATGGGGAAGACCCTGCGGTCGGTGCCCTGGGCCATCTCCCTCGGCCTGGTGGTCGGCGGCGTCACCGGTAACCTGATCGACCGGATCTTCCGGGCCCCGGGCTGGTTCGTCGGCCACGTGGTCGACATGATCAGCGTGTTCGACCCGTACGGCCGGGTCTTTCCGATCTTCAACATCGCGGACAGTGCCCTGGTCTGCGGCGTGGTCCTGGCCGTCTGGCTGGAGTTCACCGGCCGCCAGCGTGACGGCACCCGGCTGGTCGGCGACGACCGCAAGGCTGCCGAACGCGCGCCGGAACCGACGGCGCAGACCACGGACGACGAGCGGCGGGAGCCGGCATGACGACGACCTTCTCCGCCGGTGGCGACCACCGCAGCCTGCCCGTCCCGGACGGCCTGGACGGAATGCGACTGGACCAGGCGGTGGCCCGGCTGTTCGGGCTGTCCCGGACGACCGCCGCCGCCCTCGTCGACGCCGGGGAGGCCTTGGTCGACGGCGCGGTACGCCCCAACTCGCACAAGGTCCGGGCCGGGGCCTGGCTCGAGGTGACCCTGCCCGCGCCGGTCGCGGCGCCGATCGTGGTGCCGCAGGCGGTACCGGGCCTGCGGGTGGTCTACGCCGACGACGACATCGTGGTGGTCGACAAGCCGGTCGGGGTGGCCGCCCACCCCAGCCCCGGCTGGCGGGGCCCGACCGTGATCGGCGGACTGGCCGCCATCGGCCACACCATCGCCACCAGCGGCGCCGCCGAGCGCCAGGGGGTGGTGCACCGGCTCGACGTCGGCACGACCGGGATCATGGTGGTGGCCAAGAGCGAGCAGGCGTACAGCTTCCTCAAACGGGCCTTCAAGTACCGCGAGGTGGAGAAGCGCTACCACGCCGTGGTGCAGGGGCACCTGGATCCGCTGCGCGGCACCATCGACGCCCCGATCGACCGCCACCCCCATCACGACTACCGCTGGGCGGTGGTCTCCGGCGGCAAGCCGAGCATCACCCACTACGACACCATCGAGGCGTTTCCCTCGGCCAGCCTGGTCGACGTGCAGTTGGAAACCGGTCGTACCCACCAGATCCGGGTGCACTTCTCCACCCTGCGGCACCCCTGCGTGGGTGACCTGACGTACGGCGCGGACCCGACTCTTTCCGCCCGGCTCAAGCTGGATCGGCAGTGGTTGCACGCCAGAGAGTTGAGTTTCGAGCACCCCCGTACGGGGGACGAGGTCCGCTTCGTCAGCGACTACCCTGACGATCTGGGGCGCGCGCTGGAGATTCTCCGCGACTGACACGTCCCGCCCGTCCCGACCGATCCGACGAGGGGACCGCCTGTGCGTGCCGGCGATCTGCTGCGGCAGCTGGACCAGCGGCTGCTGCCCCGCCTCGCCGCCATGTTGAGACGGCTGGACCAGGGGCCGGCCCGCAACTCGCTGCTCAGCTGGGTGGCGGTGCTGTCCTGCGGCGCCGTGCTGTTCACCGCGGTGTTCGCCACCGGGGGCCCGCCGTTGTCCGACCGCACGGTCGGCGAGGTGACCCGGGTGGGCATCGCCGACGGCGACTCGATCCCCAGCTACGAGCGGACGGCCGCGGCGGACCTGGCCGGCCTGGCCCGCCGCACGCCCCTGGCCGACGGCACCTACGCCCTGGTCTCCCTGTCGGAGTACGTCACCCCGCAGTCGCTGGCGACGGTGGTCGGCGATGTCGGGGTCTCCGTGGTGTTCGGCCGGGTGCCGCTGCCGGACCGGCAGACCGAGATCGTGCGCATTCCCGCCCAGCGGCTGCCCGAGGACGTCACGGCCGGGATGGCGGACCTGGCCGAACGCAAGGAACGGGAGGCCGCGGACTACCGGTCGCGGGCTGCCGCCCTGGGTGGCGGCGGGCCGCAGGAACGGGAGCTGCGGCAGCTCTACGTCAGTGGGGCGCGCCTGGCGGAACGGGAGGCGGCCGCCTACCGGGAGAGCTGCGCCTGCGTCTACGCCGTCGTGGTCCGGGCCAAGCCGTCCGTGCTGCGGGGGGTGGCGACCCGCCCAGGGGTACGGGTGGTCGATCCCGCCCCGGAGGTCCGGCGACTGGAACGGACGGTGTTCACCCCGCCGCTGCCCGAGCAGCGCGACGTGGCCCGACCCCCGGTCGATCGGGAGCTGCTGTCCAGCCCCACGCCCAACCCGAAGTACCCGCTGCCGTCCTGGACGCCGGTGCCCGAGGAGGCACCGGTGACGCCGGAAGTGACGGATTCGTCACCATCGCCGACGCCCTCCCGGACCCCGCCGGTGTACGCGCCCCCCTCGGCCACTCCCACCTCGACGGATTCCTTCCGCGAGGGTGAGACGGACCTACAGGTGGTGGACGGTCCGGAGCCGACACCGTGACAGTTGAGGCCATATCGGTGGGTGTCCCGGTGTGGCCTCAGGACGGTTTCGTTCGTAGCCTGTCAGACGGAGACCGAGGCGCTGGGGAGGCGAGCCGTGGACGGCAGCGAGACCGGTTGGGGACGGCCCGCCGAGCCGGCACCGCGGTGGCGGGCCCTGCTCGACCGAGCCCGCCTCGGCGGCCGCGGCGCTGAGCAGGCACCCAACGAGCGACAGGCCGACGAGCCACCGCCGCCGACCGAGCCGCTGCCGCGTCGGGCGTCGGGCTCCGGCTACTCGGGGCGGGCCTCGGCCACCGCCCAGCCGCCGGATCGGGCGTACGGCGCCGACCCGGGTTACCGCCCGGAGCCCGGCTACCGGTTCGACGCCCCTGGACCGGCACCCAGGTACCGCGGCCACCCCGGATATCCGCCGGAGCCGGTGGCCCATCCGCCGGAACCGGCCTACCCCCAGGTGCCGGAGCCACGTCGACCGGAGCCGGTGGAGTCCCGGTACACCCTGCTGGACAACGGGTACCGGCACGCCGCCCCGCCGATGGACTCCCGCTACGCCCTGCTGGACAACGGCGGCTACCAGCCGCCCGGCCGGCCCCAGGGGCCGCCTGCCGGCCTCGGCGCACCTCCCGCACCCCCGGCCGGGCTCCCCGCCCCGCCCGCCCCGCCCGGGCCTGTCGCGGCGGTCGCCTCGGCCGCGGTGGCCGGGCGTCCCGGGCGGATCGAGTGGCGGGCGCAGAGCATCGAGAGCGAGTTGGAACGCGCCGCCGCGGTGCTGCGCAAGGACCTGGGCACCCCACGGGTGGTCGCCTTCGCCAACCCCAAGGGCGGGGTGCACAAGACCACCGCCACCGTGCTGGCGGCGGCGACCATCGGCAGCGTACGCGGCCGGGGGGTGCTGGCCTGGGACGACAACGAGTTACGCGGCACCCTCGGGTTACGCGCCGGCAGCGCCCGACACGCCCGGACCATCCGGCACCTGGTGGCCGATCTCGTCCAGATCGAGATCCGGGAGGGCAACGAGCTGCTGGAGGCGTTGGACGACTACCTGCGACACGCCTCCGACGGGTCCTACGACGTGCTGGCCGGTGAGGAGAGTCCCCGGTTCGCCCAGCGGCTGGACCAGTTCACCGTCAAACGGGTGCTGGAGCTGCTGCGGCGTACCCACGAGGTGATCTGCGTGGACACCGGCAACAACGTGGAGAGCCCGAACTGGCGTACGGTGATGCACGCCGCCGACCAGTTGGTGGTCACCACGGTGCCCCGGGAGGACGCCGCCTTCAGCGCGGACTGGATGCTCGACCTGCTGCACTCCGAGGGCATGGGCGAGCTGGCCGACAACGCGGTCACCCTGATCTCCTGTCCCACCCCGGGCCGACTGCCGTTGCAGAACGATCTGGAGAAGCACTTCGCCACCCGTACCCGGGCGGTGGCCGTGGTGCCCTACGACCCGGCCCTGGAGACCGGCTCCTCGATCGAGTATCACCAGCTCCAGGCAGAGACCCGGCAGGCGTGGATGCAGGCCGCCTCGGTGATGTTGGAGCCCTTCGCCCGCTGAGGCGACCACACCGTGTACAGCGCGCGAAGGAAGCTGCGAGGATCATCGGGTGAGTCCGGAGACACCCGCCGTCGAACCGCCCGTACCGGCCGCCTCGGCTGCCCCCCAGGCACCGGCCGACCCACCCCGCCGCGGCGTACGGGTGGGACTGGTGGCCGTGTTCGTACTGGCCCTGCTCGGGGTGCCGTTGGGGCTGCTGTGGGCGGTGATCTCCCCGGCCACCCCGGTGGTCAAGACCGCCAACGGCGCCGTCTACGGCGAGCCTCAGCCGGAGCAGCCGGTCGCCGCCGACGGCTGGTTCAGCCTGCTCGGCCTGGCCTTCGGGGTGCTCGCCGGGCTGGCCCTGTGGATCGTGCTGCGCCGCCGCCGGGGCCCCTTCGGGCTGGTCGTGGCGGTGGCCGGGGCGTTGGCCGCGGCGCTGGTCGCCTGGCAGGTCGGCCGCCGCATCGGGCTGGGCAGCTACGAACGTCTGCTGGCCACCGCACCGGAGGGCACCGCCTTCACCAAGCCGGCCGATCTGCGGGCCGGTGGAATCGAGATGGTCCTCGGGGTGCTACCCCTGCCGTACGGCAACCTGCTCCTGCCGGCCTTCGGCGCCGTCGTGACGTACACCATGCTGGCGGGCTGGTCCCAGTGGCCCTCGCTGCGCCCGGAGCCGGAGCCGGAGCCGGAGCCCGACCTGACCCTGCCGCCCGGCTACCCGCCCGGTGGACCCGGCCCCTGGCCGGCCGGGCCGGGCGCGGTGGGCGGCTATCCGCCACCGCCCGCTCCGGGCGCCTACCCGCCACCGCCTGCCCCGGGCGGCCCGCCACCGCCCTCCGGCGGGTTCGCGCCGGGGGCGCCGGCGGCCGGTGGGGTCAGTTCGGGGCCGGCGGGGGCTTGGCCAACTCCGCCAGCGGCACCGGAACCGCCCGCACCTGGCGCAGCAGAGCCGCCTCGCGGTTGAGCAGGGTCAGCTCGGCGCGCAGCCGGGCGGTCGTGTCATCGATCGCGAGCAGTCGCTGCCGGTCCGCCACGGTCAGTGCGGCCGTCGCGGCCACCAGATGGGAGAGCACGGTCGGGTCCTCCGGCAGCTGCTCGGTCAGCTGACCGGCCTCGGTGCGCATCAGGCCGAGGTATTCCCGGAAGACCGCGATCACCCGGGAGGCCAGCAGATTCGCCGCCTCGTCCGGGCCGGTCGGCTCGGGCAGCCAGCTCACCTCGGCGGTCAGGTAGGGCTCGGCCGCGTTGTCGAGCTGCTCGATCCGGAACCGGCGCCGTCCCACGGTGACGATGTCGAAACCACCGTCGGCCAACTCGGTGACCTGTCGTAGCTCCGCGCTGCAACCCACCTCGTGCAGGGTCAACTCCCCCCTGCCCGCGAGGACCCGGCCGGGGGCGGGGGCCACCTCCCAGCCGCTGCGGATGGCCACCACCCCGAACTCGCGTGGGGTGCCCTCGGGCTGGGCCATCAGGCGTCGGACCAGGGCCCGGTAGCGTTCCTCGAAGATGTGCAGTGGCAGCACCAGCCCGGGAAAGAGCACCGTGGCGAGCGGGAACACCGGCAGCCGTGCGTTCACGGAATCGAGGGTAGCCGCACCGGCGGGGTGACGAGTGTCCCGGCTCACCGTCCCGGCCTACGGGCGGCGCGGGTCGCCGCCCTGACGGGCCGCCTAGACTCGCAGGGGTGTTGAACCGCATCGACCTGCGCGGCGGCCTGTCCGACCCGCGTGACCTGCTGCCTCGTGCCCAGCTCGACGTCTCCGTGGCGGTCGAGCAGATCCGTCCGCTCGTGACGGCGGTCCGTGAGCATGGTTACTCGGCGGTCCGCGAGGCCAGCGAACGGTTCGACGGGGTGGCCCCGGAGGTGCTGCGGGTGCCCGTCGAGGCCATCGCGGCGGCGGAGAGCACCCTGGATCCGCAGGTACGGGCCGCGTTGCTGGAGGCGATCGCCCGGGTTCGCAAGGTGCACGCCGACCAGCGCCGCACCGATCACACCACCACGGTGGTGCCGGGGGGCACGGTCACCGAACGCTGGGTTCCGGTCGACCGGGTCGGCCTGTACGTCCCCGGCGGGCTGGCCATGTACCCCTCGACCGTGGTGATGAACGTGGTACCGGCCCAGGAAGCCGGAGTCCGGTCCCTGGTGGTGGCCAGCCCGCCGCAGAAGGACAACGACGGGCTGCCCGATGCGCGGGTGCTGGCCGCCTGCGCCCTGCTGGGGGTCGACGAGGTCTATGCCGTCGGCGGCGCCCAGGCGGTGGCCATGCTGGCGTACGGCTGCGCGGTCGACGCCGCCGGCAGCGCGCACTGCGCACCGGTCGACATGATCACCGGGCCGGGCAACATCTGGGTCACCGCGGCCAAGCGGCTGCTGCGGGGTGTGGTCGGCATCGACGCCGAGGCGGGCCCGACCGAGATCGCCATCCTGGCCGACGACAGCGCCGACCCGGTGCATGTCGCCGCCGACCTGATCAGCCAGGCCGAGCACGACCCCCTGGCGGCCAGCGTGCTGGTCACCCCCTCGGTGGCCCTGGCCGACGCGGTGGACCGGGAACTGACCCGGCAGGTGCCGGCCACCAAGCACGCCGAGCGGGTCGGCACCGCCCTGCGCGGTCCGCAGAGCGGCATCGTGCTGGTCGACGACCTGGCGGCCGGGCTGCGGGTGGTCGACGCGTACGCGGCGGAGCACCTGGAGATCCAGACGGTCGACGCCCGGGAGTGGGCGATGCGGGTACGCAACGCCGGGGCGATCTTCGTCGGGGCGTACTCGCCGGTGTCCCTGGGTGACTACTGCGCCGGCTCCAACCACGTGCTGCCCACCGGCGGCTGTGCCCGGCACTCCTCGGGGCTGTCCGTGCAGTCCTTCCTGCGCGGCATCCACCTGGTGGAGTACACCGAGGCGGCGCTGCGGGAGGTCGCCCCGCACGTGGTCACCCTGGCCACCGTCGAGGATCTGCCGGCGCACGGCCAGGCGGTCAGCCTCCGCTTCCCGGAGATGTCATGACCCGGCTAAAGGACCTGCCGATCCGGGACGACCTGCGCGGCCGGTCGCCGTACGGCGCCCCGCAGCTGGACGTGCCGGTGCGGCTGAACACCAACGAGAACTCCTACCCGGTGCCCGAGGAGGTGGCCGAGGCGATCACCAAGGCCGTCGCGGCCGAGGTGCGGGACCTCAACCGCTATCCGGATCGGGACGCGGTGGCGTTGCGCGCCGACCTGGCCGCCTACCTAGGTCACGGGCTGACCACCGAGGGGGTGTGGGCGGCCAACGGCTCCAACGAGATCCAGCAGCAACTGCTCCAGGCCTTCGGGGGTCCGGGGCGTACCGCCCTGGGGTTCGTCCCGGCGTACTCGATGCATCCGCTCCTGGCCTTGGGCACCGGCACCCGGTGGGTGCCGGCCCGCCGGGGGGTCGATTTCGGGCTGACCGTCGAGGAGGCCGTGGCCCAGGTCCGGGAACACCGACCGGACGTGGTCTTCCTCTGCTCGCCGAACAACCCCACCGGCACGGCCCTGGACCCGGCGGTGATCTCCGCGGTGCTGGAGGTCGCCCCCGGGATGGTCGTGGTCGACGAGGCGTACGCGGAGTTCGCCCGCCCGGGTACGGTCAGCGCCCTGGCGGTGCTGCCCGGTCACCCCCGGCTGGTGGTCACCCGCACGATGAGCAAGGCCTTCGGGTTCGCCGGTGGCCGGTTGGGCTACCTGGCGGCCGATCCGGCCGTGGTGGAGGCGGTGCAACTGGTCCGCCTGCCGTACCACCTCTCCGCGCTCACCCAGGCCGCGGCCCGGGCCGCCCTGGCCCACCGGGACGCCCTGCTCGGCACGGTCGCCGCGATCATGCAGCAGCGCGACCGGATCGTCACCGAGCTGCGTCGCCGTGGCCTGCGGGTGGCCGACAGTGACGCCAACTTCGTGTTGTACGCCGTCGACGGTGACCAGACCCTGGCCTGGCAGGCGATGCTCGATCATGGTGTGCTGGTCCGCGACGTCGGCCTGCCCGGCTGGCTGCGGGTGACCGCGGGCACCCCCGCCGAGACCGACGCCTTCCTGGCAGCCATCGATCAGATCCAGCGGGCGGGCCTGTCGGCCCCGCCGCGACCGAAAGGCACATGATGAGCCGGACCGCCCGGGTGGAGCGGATCACCAAGGAGACCAAGGTCCTGGTCGAGATCGACCTGGACGGCACCGGAGCGGCGGAGATCAGCACCGGGGTCGGCTTCTACGACCACATGCTGCACCAGATCGCCCGGCACGGCGGCTTCGACCTGACCGTCCAGACCGTGGGTGACCTGGAGATCGACGCTCACCACACGATGGAGGACACCGCGTTGGCGCTCGGCGCCGCGTTCGATCAGGCGCTGGGGGACAAGGCCGGCATCCGCCGGTACGGCTCGGCCACCGTCCCGATGGACGAGGTGCTGGTCCGGGCCGCCGTCGACCTGTCCGGTCGGCCGTACGTGGTGCACGACGAGCCGCTGCTGACCCCGTACATCGGGCCGGTCTACCCGACCAGCATGACCCGGCACATCTGGGAGTCCTTCGGCCAGGCGGCCCGGATCACCCTGCACGTGGACGTGCTGCGGGCGGCCCGTCCGGGGGGCCACCCGGACGCCCACCACGTGGTGGAGGCGCAGTTCAAGGCGGTGTCCCGGGCCCTGCGGGAGGCCACCGCGATCGATCCGCGCTCGGCCGGGGTCATCCCCAGCACGAAGGGTGCCCTGTGATGGCCGCCGGGCGGTACGGGCGGGGGTGGCGTCGATGAGCGGGATCCTGCCGACCCTGCTGCTGATCTTCGCCGGGGTGCTGGTGGGCGGGACCTGGTCCCTGCACCGGCAGGGCGCCCCGCGCGGGGCCGTCGTGGTCACCGCCCTGCTGGCGGTGCTGGCCACCGTGGCCGGGGTGTTGTGGCTGCTGCCCGGGGAGGGATCGTGACGGACCGCGACACCCCCCGGCCCCGGGTGGTGGTGCTCGACTACGGCTCGGGCAACCTGCGCTCCGCCGAGCGGGCCCTGGCCGCCGCCGGTGCCGAGGTCACCGTCACCGACGACCTGGCCGCCGCGGCCGACGCCGAAGGTCTGGTGGTGCCCGGGGTCGGTGCCTTCGCCGCCTGCATGGCCGGCATCGAGGCCCTGGGTGCCGGTCCGGTGATCGCCGGACGGGTAGCCGCCGGCCGTCCGGTGCTGGGCATCTGCGTGGGCATGCAGATCCTCTTCGAGTCCGGTGACGAACACGGGGTCGTCACCAAGGGACTGGGCCTGCTGCCCGGCAACGTCAGCCGGTTGCCGGCCGCCCGGCTGCCGCACATGGGCTGGAACACGGTCGAGCCGCCGGCCGGTTCGGTGCTGTTCGCCGGGTTGCCGACGGACAGTCGGTTCTACTTCGTCCACTCGTACGCCGTCTGCGACCCGGCCGCCCTGACCGCCGCCGGCGCTCGGGTGACCATCGCCCACCACGAGGCCGACTTCGTCGCCGCGGTGGAGCGGGGGCCGCTGTCGGCCGCCCAGTTCCACCCGGAGAAATCCGCCGACACCGGCGCCATGTTGCTGCGCAACTGGCTGGCCACACTCCCCACCGATGGCTGAACCGAACGGCCCGGCGTGGCCGGGCGGCCGGGTGCGGCGGGGGGCCCGGTGAGCAAGGAGCGGGCCCGTCGCCGGGCGGCCCGGGAGGCCGAGGCGGCGCGCAGACGGGTGGCCCGGGAACGGGCCATGGCCCGCCGGGCCCGCCGCCGGGCGCTGGTCCGGCGGATGGTGCCCACGGTGCGACGTGGGCGTACGGGACGCCTGCTGCGCTACTCCCGGAGGGAACGGGCCACCATCGCGGCGCTGACCCTGGCGATGATCACCCTGATCTGGGTGCTCGTACCGGACCTGGCGCTGCGTGTCGTGTTGATCGTGCTGTTGCTGCTCGTACTGCCGGTGATCGTGGTGATCGCCCTGGACCGCCGTTCCTGACTCTGGAAGGACAAAGACACGTGAGCCTCACTCTGTTGCCCGCCGTGGACGTCGCCGACGGCCAGGCCGTCCGGCTCGTGCAGGGCGCCGCAGGCAGCGAGACCACCTACGGTGACCCGTTGGAGGCCGCCCTGGCCTGGCAGCGGGACGGCGCCGAGTGGATCCACCTGGTCGACCTGGACGCGGCCTTCGGCCGGGGCTCCAACGCCGGACTGCTGGCCGAGGTGGTGCGTCGGCTCGACGTGCAGGTGGAGTTGTCCGGTGGCATCCGCGACGACGCCTCACTGCGGGCCGCCCTGGCCACCGGTGCGGCCCGGGTGAACATCGGCACCGCCGCCCTGGAGGACCCGCAGTGGTGCGACCGGATCTGCGGCGAGTACGGCGACCGGGTGGCGATCGGGCTGGACGTGCGGGGACGCACCCTGGCGGCCCGGGGCTGGACCCGCGACGGCGGTGACCTGTACGAGGTGCTGGAGCGCCTGGACAAGGCCGGTGCCGCCCGGTACGTGGTCACCGACATCACCAAGGACGGCACCATGCGGGGGCCGAACCTGGACCTGCTGCGGGAGGTCTGCTCCCGTACCGACGCCCCGGTGATCGCCTCCGGGGGTGTCTCGACCCTGGACGACCTGCGGGCCCTGGCCACCCTGGAACCCATCGGAGTCGAGGGTGTGATCGCCGGAAAGGCCCTCTACGCCGGTGCCTTCACGGTCGCCCAGGCCCTCCAGACCCTGGCCGAGCAGTAGGGCGAGCAGTAAGGAAGGGCCCCTTGTTAACGCCTGCGGTAGAGCAGGGGACCCCGGTTAACACCGCCGGCGGCCTCGGACGGGGGCGCAGCGGGTCCGAGGCGCGACGAAAGGCTGATGTCATGACGGTGGCGGTACGGGTGATCCCCTGTCTCGACGTGGACGCGGGTCGGGTGGTCAAGGGGGTGAACTTCCTCGACCTGCGCGACGCCGGTGATCCGGTCGAGTTGGCGGCGGCCTACGACCGGGCGGGCGCGGACGAGTTGACCTTCCTGGACGTGACCGCCTCCTCCAGTGACCGGGGCACCATGCTGGACGTGGTGCGGCGTACGGCCGAGTCGGTCTTCATCCCGTTGACCGTCGGCGGTGGGGTACGCGCGGTCGCCGACGTGGACACCCTGCTGCGCGCCGGAGCCGACAAGGTCGGGGTGAACACGGCAGCGATCGCCCGACCCGAGTTGATCGCCGAGATCGCCGACCGGTTCGGTCGGCAGGTGCTGGTGCTCTCCCTGGACGTACGACGGGCCCCGGCCGGCACCACCCCCAGCGGCTTCGAGGTCACCACCCACGGCGGCCGACGGGGCACCGGGCTGGACGCCGTGCAGTGGGCGCAGCGCGGCGCGGAGCTGGGCGCCGGGGAGATCCTGCTCAACTCCATGGACGCCGACGGCACCAAGGCGGGCTTCGACCTGGAACTCATCGGGGCGGTCCGCCGGGTGGTCGAGGTTCCCGTGGTGGCCAGCGGCGGCGCGGGCGAGGTGGCCCACTTCCCACCGGCGATCGGTGCCGGCGCCGACGCGGTGCTGGCGGCCAGTGTCTTCCACTTCGGGGAGCTGACCGTAGGCCAGGTCAAGGACGCCCTGCGCACGGCCGGTCACCCGGTCCGCTGACCCTCGCCGCGGCTCAGGCACCCCGGCCGCTGGCCCTCGCGGGGCTCAGGCACCCGGCCCGCTGAGCCCTCGCGGGCTCAGTTGCGGCCGGAATGCCCCTCCGGGGAACGGCGGGGCATCGGGATGGTCCGGACCAGATACTCCTGTACGGCGGCGGCGTGCTCGGCCTCGTCCAGGTGCCATTCGGCCGACCCCGGCGCGTGCCGGCGGCTGAGCACACTCTGCACGGTGTCGACCGTGGTGGCCAGCCCGGCGGTGGGCCGGGACCGCCACAGCCGTTCGCCGTCCGGGGTGATCCGGAACCAGCCGTCGGCGACATCGACCAGGCCGGCACCGAGCAGCCGCCGGATCGCCTCCTCGATGTCGTGCCGCTCCGGGATGCTCTGGTCAAGATGGTCGGCCGTGGACAGCACATCGGCCAGGCGTACGCCCTCCGGGCGGCGGGTGGTCGGGGACCGCCGGTGCCGTCCCGCACCGCTGGCGATCACCAGCGAGACGAAGATCCATGCATCCGTCCGGCGCCAGGCGTTCTCCCCCATGTGAGGATTCTGCCGTCCCATCCGGGGTCAAGAAAACACCACCCACCCAAGAGTTACGGGCGGTTATATGCGGGCCGGAAGGCAGGGCCGTGACCTCGGTGGTCACGGCCGGCCGTCGAGCAGGGTGATTGCTCTGAGTGACCGTCAGACGGTCGATGCCGTCTCGACCCGTGCTGGGGCCTCCCGTTGCGGCTCCGGCACGTCGCAGTGGGGCAGGAAGAGTTGCGTCAGCGGCCCGATGGCCAGGGCGTAGGCGACCGTGCCGATGCCGAGTTTCCCGCCGAGCAGCGCGCCCACGGCCAGTACCCCGATCTCCAGGACGGTGCGGACCAGGCGCAACGAGAGTCCCGGCCGGCGGGCGACGAAACCGGTCATCAGCCCGTCCCGGGGACCGGGCCCGAGGCGGGCCCCGAGGTAGAGGGCGGTGGCCAGCCCGTTACCCACGATCCCGGCGGTCAGCAGGACGATCTGGACGGCGAGGTTCTCCACCGGCGGCAGCAGGGCCAGGGTCAGGTCGACCGTCAGGCCGACCACGAGCACATTGGCCACCGTGCCGAGGCCGGGACGTTCCCGCAGGGGGATCCAGGCCAGCAGGACCACCGCCCCCACGAGGATGACCACCGTGCCCATGCTCAGCCCGGTGAGCCGGGAAACCCCCTGGTGGAACACGTCCCAGGGGTTCAGGCCGAGTTCGGAACGGAGCATCATCGCCATGCTGGCTCCGTACAGCAGCAGGCCGACGAACAGTTGCACCAGCCGTCGCACCGGACGATGCCGCAGGTTGCCAATCAAAGTCACTCCTGCCACCCTAGTGGCCAATTGAGGGTCAGAAAGAGCCAATATCGGGGGAGCGGCCATGACCAGTCAGGTACGCGGAGCCCAATTGGCCCGCCTGCTAGGGCAGTGGCATGCGTTGCCGGGCCGCCGACGCAGACCGGACTACGCCGCCCTGGCCGGTGCGGTACGCGGCCTGCTCGCGGACGGTCGGCTACCGCTGGGGGTACGGCTGCCGGCCGAGCGGGACCTGGCCGAGGCGCTGCAGATCAGCCGGACCACCGTCACGGCCGCCTACCGCGAACTGCGCGACAGCGGACACCTGGCCAGTCGGCGCGGTGCGGGCAGCTGGACCATGCTGCCCGGAACCCACCGGGTGGCCAGCAACGGCCTGTGGATCCCGCTGGACGACCGGGACATGCTCGATCTCGGGGTGGCGGCCCTGGCCGCCCCACCGGAGCTGCTGCCGGCCGCCCGCGCGGCGGCCGAGGACCTGCCGCGCTACCTCGGGGGTGCCGGGTACCACCCGATCGGCATCATCGAGCTGCGGGAGGCGGTGGCCCAGGCCTACGCCGACCGGGGCCTGCCCACCTCACCGGATCAGATCATGGTCACCAACGGCACCCAGCACGCGCTGGATCTGGTGCTGCGTCTGGCCCTGGCCCCGGGTGGCAGCGTGCTGGTGGAGTCGCCGAGCTACCCCAACGCCCTGGCCGCCCTGGCCGCCCGGCGGGCCCGGATCACCACCCACGGCCTGGCCGCCGAGCTGAACGGCTGGGACGCCGACCTCCTGCTCGGCTCGCTGCGGCAGGTGCGTCCCCGGGTCGCGTACCTGATCCCCGACTTCCAGAATCCGACCGGTCACCTGATGTCGGCCGACCTGCGGGAGCGGCTGGTGGCCACCGCCCACGCGGTCGGCACCGACCTCGTCATCGACGAGTCCTTCGTGGACCTGTCGCTGGACGACTCCCCCCTGCCGCCGCCTACCGCCAGCTTCGACCGGCACTCCCGGGTGGTCAGCATCGGCGGGATGAGCAAGCCCTTCTGGGGTGGGCTGCGGATCGGCTGGATCCGCGCCTCCGCCCCACAGGTGCAGCGGCTGGCCGCAGCCCGGGTGGGGGTGGACATGGCCAGCCCGGTCCTGGACCAACTGGTCGCCGTACACCTGATGGCCGCCGCGCCGACCATCGTGGCCGCCCGGCGGGCCCAGTTGACCGCCCAGCGCGACGCCCTGCTCGGGGCCCTGGCGGCGCGGCTGCCGGAGTGGCGGGTCACCGTGCCCCGGGGTGGGGTGACCCTCTGGGCCGAGCTGGACGGGCCGATCTCCAGCGCCCTGGCGCGGGCGGCCGAGGAGGTCGGGGTACGCCTGGCCCCCGGTCCCCGGTTCGGCCTGGACGGCACCCTGGAGCGTTTCCTGCGACTGCCCTTCACCCTGCCCTCGGCCGACCTGGTCGAGGCGGTCGGGCGGCTCGCCGCGGTCCGCTACGACCTGGACCGGGGCGGGGCGCCCCGCTGGCGGGAACCCAGCGTCATCGCCTGAGCGGTCGGGAGGCAACGAGCCGGCCCCGCGCCCTGGGTGGGGTGCGGGGCCGGCTCGGAGCGGATCGCCGTCAGAGTTCGGCGACCGTGCCGGTGTACATCTTGTCGATCTCGGTGGAGAAGTTGCTCTCCACCCCGCGACGCTTGATCTTCAGGGACGGGGTGATCTCGCCGTCCTCGATGGTCAGGTCGCGCGGCAGGATGGTGACCTGCTTGATGGTCTCCCAGCGGTTGAGCTTGCTGTTGAGCTGGGCGACGTACTCCTCGACCATCGCCTTGGCCTCCGGCGAGGCGACGATCTCGGCGTACGGCCGACCCTCCAGGGGGGTGCCGGCCGCCCAGCCGACGATGGCGTCCGGGTCCAGGGTGACCAGCATGGTGCAGTAGTTGCGGGCCTGGCCGATGACCACCGCCTGCGAGGTGTACGGGCAGGTCGCCTTGAACATGCCCTCGATGTACGAGGGGGCGATGTACTTGCCGCCGGAGGTCTTGACCAGGTCCTTCTTCCGGTCGGTGATCCGCAGGTAGCCGTCGGCGTCGAGCTCGCCGATGTCACCGGTGCGGAAGAAGCCGTCTTCGGTGAAGGCGGCGGCGGTCTCCTCGGGCAGGTTGTGGTAGCCGCGCATCACCGGACGACCCTTGATCAGGATCTCCCCGTCGGTGTCGATGCGGCACTCCAGGTCACCCATCGCCTTGCCGACCGTGCCGATGCGCAGCCCGTTGGGCGGGTTGACGAAGTTGCCGGCGCTGGACTCGGTCAGCCCGTACCCCTCGGAGATGGGCAGGTTGGCGGCGGCGAAGAAGGTGGCGATCTCCGGGCTGAGCGGGGCGGCACCGGACACCAGTACCCGGATCCGGCCACCGAGGCGGGCCTGGAGCTTGCTGAAGACCAGCTTCTCGGCCAGCGAGTACTTGAACTTCAGGCCGCCGGGCAGGGGCTTGCCGGCCTGCTCCAGGGCGACCTTCTCCTTGCCGACCCCGACCGCCCAGGCGAAGATCTTCGCCTTGGCGCCACCGGCGTCCTGGGCGGTGGTCACCGACTTGTTGTAGACCTTCTCGAACACCCGGGGGGCACCGCACATCAGGGTCGGTCGGACCACCGAGAGCAGCTCGACCAGCTTGTCGACCCGGCCGTCGACATACGTCGGCAGGCCGACGTGGGTGGCCCCGCAGAGCAGGGTCTTGCCGAAGGAGTGCGACAGCGGCAGCCAGAGGTACTGGAGGTCGTCATTGCGCAGCAGACCGACCGCCTCCTGGGCTACACCCTCCCAGCACCAGCCACCGTGCAGCAGTTCGACCCCCTTGGGGCGGCCGGTGGTGCCGGAGGTGTAGATCAGGGTGGCCAGGTGGTCCGGGCCGATCTCGGAGACCAGGCGGTCGACCAGCTCCGGATCCTCGGCCAGCCGCTCGGCGCCCTGCTTCTCCAGCTGGGCGAGGGTGAGCTGGGGTACGGCAGCCGAGGGGTCGGGCTCCCCGTCGATGAGGATCACGTGGGTCAGCGCGGGCAGCTGGGCCCCGGCGATCTTCGCCGCCTGGCTGGGGTCCTCGGCGAACAGCACCTTGGAACCGGAGTCGGCGATGATGTAGGTCGCGTCGTCGGGCTCCGTGGTGGGGTAGACCGTGGTGGTGGCACCGCCGGCACACATGATGCCGAAATCGGCGATGACCCAGTCGAGCCGGGTGTTCGCCAGGATCGCCACCGGGTCCTCCTGGCCGACGCCCAGGCCGTGCAGACCGGCGGCGACCGCCTTGGCCCGCTCGGCGACCTGCGCCCAGGTCAGCCATACCGGGGAGTTGTCCGGGCCGGGACGACCGAAAGCCTGGCGGTCGGGGGTGGCCGCCACGCGCTTGAGGAACATGTCAGGAATGGAACGGTACGGTACATCGAGAGCCATCGCTGTAGCCGCCTTCGGGGGTGGAGGCGTGACCATCGTCACGTCGAGTGTTCGTTACCGAAGGGTATTGCCTGTGCGGGGAGTCGGCTAGCCCCGTCGATCATCCACCGGCCGGTTTCCGCTCCGGTCGGCCCGTTCAGGCGTAGCGCTGCGCTGCCAGGGACCAGTCGTAGGTCGCCCGGATCCAGTTCCGGCGGGTCGCCAACGCCGGCCGGACCGCCTCGCCGTGCTGCGCCAGCAGGTCGCTCTCCGTGGTCAGGTAGGTGCCGAGTTCCTCGTTGAAGCGGGCCGCCGCGGCTCGGATCGCCGCGGTCTCGTCGCCGGTCTCCCGGCTCAGGACGGTGACCAGGTTATGCGCGTCCGGCCCGGCCCGATGCTCCTTGCGGTACGAGAAGACGTCGTTGCACCAGCAGATCAGGTTGGCCGCGAGTTGATCCAGGGCGGCCCACTGCGGGTCGGCCCGGTGCTCGGCCGAGGGGAAGCCGTCCAGGGCCAGGTCGGTCAGGGTGAGGCTGGGGAAGACCCCGCCGGTGTGCCGACGCATCTGCACGTACTCGTGCACCGGGGGCACCCGGTCGTGCTCCCGGTTGGCCGCCTCCCAGAGCAGGGCCAGCAGGTACTCCCGCATGGCCGAGGTGAACCGCAGCAACACGGCCGGCCGGTCGTGGGCGCGTACCCGGCGGCACAGGTCGGCCAGCGCCGCCCCCAACGCGCCGGCGGCCGGGTCGGCGTCCCGGCCACCCTGCTGATCCAGTACGTCCAGCAGGGCCGCCAGGGTGGGGGCCAGGCGGGTCGGATCGGCCCCCAGACCGTCCTCGTCGCAGGCGTCGTCCATCACGAACAGCCAGGAGATCAGGTCGGACAGCAGGCGCAGGCGATCACGGGGTGCCTGCGGGCAGGCCCGGCCGGCCAGCCCGGCAGCGTCCGCGCGACGCAACCGCTGTCCGTTACTGATCAGTCCCAGCCGCTGCGCCCAGCTCTCGCTCTCCTGCGCCAGCGCCTCGGTGTCCTGGTGCTGATCCGCGGTGAAGGGCGGTTCTCGCAGGACGGACAGCGCAAAGCTTCGCATCGAGTTTCCCTGTTCCTGTCGCCCCGGGCGGAGCGGCGCGGCAAGCGTACGGGAGGCTCGATCAACTCACGGTACGCACCAGATAACTATTCGGGTGTGGTCGGTGGCCGGTTCTGCACACCTAGCTAAAAGCCCAGCTTGGCCCCGCGCAGCCGGTCCGCCAGGGCCGTCGGGCCCTCGATCTCCACCCGGGCCACCCGCTGCCGACCGGACAGGAACAGGGTCAATTCGCCCGGGGGGCCGACCAGACGCACCGTTTCGCCGCCCTGGCCGGTGACGACCTCACCGTGCCCCGGTGCCTGCACGACCAGTCGGGCGGGGAAACGACGCAGCCGCAGGCGGGCCATCGTCGAGGTGCGCCGCCACAGGGTCTGGTCCAGCCCGGCCGGCAACTCGCGCGGCTGCCACTGCGGCTGGGCCCGGCGGACATCCTCGTGGTGGATGAAGAACTCCAGGGTGTTGGCCAGCTCGTCGGTCAGGGGGTTGCTCATCGGGCTCCACACCGGAGGGTTTCGCACCTGGTCGAGCAGGTCGGCCCAGTCGCCGGCCGCGACCTGCCGGCGGACCCGTTCGCCGCGATCCCGCAGCGGGGGCAACAGGATGCCGGCGGCGGCGTCCGGCCGACGTTCGCGGATCACCAGGTGGGCGGCGAGGTCACGCACCGTCCAACCCTCGTTGACGGTAGGGGCCTGCGGTCCCAGCGTGGACATCAGGTCGGCGAGCGCCTTGCGCTCCGATCGGGCGTACCGCGACATGACAGCGATGCTAGGCCCATTTCACCGACCTCGCCGGATGGGCCGTCGTGCCTGGTTGTCCCCGGAGGGTGACGTCGGACATATCACCGGGGGGTCGGCGGGGGGAGCGGACAACGGTAAGGATGAGAGAGGATATTGGCGGCTTACGGCGGGGGAGACAGTGGCGAGCGGGACTAGTCGGGATGTGCTGGGTCGTGGTCTGGCCGTCCTGGGGCGGGCCATCCGCGAGCAGCCGAGGATTTTCGCGGTCGCGGTCAGCGGCAGTGTGCTGTTCGGCGCGATGGTGGTGGCCAGCGCCTTCATCGTCGGCCGGGTGGTCGGCGAGGTGGTGGTCCCGGCGATCGAGAGCGGCTCGGTGGGGGTCAGCGCCCTGGCCATCGCGGCCACCGCCCTGTTCGGGCTCAGTGTGCTGCGGGTGGTCGGCATCTTCGGCCGACGACTCGGCGCCGGCTACATGCAGTACCGACTCCAGGCCGCCTATCGGCGCCGGGTCACCCGTCGCTACCTGGAGCTGCCGCTGTCCTGGCACCACCGCAACGCCACCGGCACCCTGCTGTCCAACGCCAACTCCGACGTGGAGGCGGCCTGGCAGCCGATCGCGCCGCTGCCCTTCGCGGTCGGCACCCTGGTGATGCTGGTCGGGGCGGTGTCCTCACTCTTCTTCACCGACTGGGCGCTGGCGCTGGTCGGGCTGGCGGTCTTCCCGGCCCTGTTCGCGCTCAACGTGGCCTACTCCCGGCGGATGGCCCCGCGTCAGGCCCGTGCCCAGCGGCTGCGGGCCGAGGTCAGCGGGATCGCCCACGAGAGCTTCGACGGTGCCCTGGTGGTCAAGACCATGGGACGGGAGAGCCAGGAGACCGCCCGGTTCGCCGACCGGGCCGGGCAACTGCGCGACGCCCTGATCTCCGTCGGGCGGCTGCGCGGCATCTTCGACCCGATGTTGGAGACCCTGCCCAGCCTCGGCACCCTGGCGGTGCTGGTGGTCGGGGCGTACCGCCTGCGTCAGGGGGCCATCGACGTCGCGGACCTGGTCAGCGTGGCCTTCCTGTTCACCGTGCTGGCCTTCCCGGTGCGGGCGATCGGCTGGGTGCTGGCCGAGTTGCCGCGCAGTGTCGCCGGGTGGGACCGGGTCAACCGGGTCCTGCAGGCCACCGGCGAGATGCCGTACGGCGACACCCGGCTGCCCTCCACGACCGCGCCGGCCTCGCTCACCTTCACCGAGGTCGGCTTCGCCTACGAACCCGCCGAGGCGCATCTGCCCGGTACGCAGGTGCTCGGCGAGGTCTCCTTCACGGTCGAGGCCGGCAAGACGGTGGCCCTGGTCGGGCCGACCGGGGCCGGCAAGTCCACCATCGCCTCGCTGGCCGTACGACTGGTGGATCCGCTGTCCGGCACGGTCTGCCTGGACGGGGTGGACGTCCGGGAGTTGACCGCGGACTCCCTGGCCGCCAACGCGGCGCTGGTGGCCCAGGTGCCGTTTGTCTTCGACGACACCATCCGGGCCAACGTCTCCCTGGACCGGCCGGGTATCGACGACGAGGCGGTCTGGGCCGCGTTGCGGCTGGCCGAGGCCGACGGGTTCGTCGCCGCCCTGCCCGACGGGCTGGACACCATGGTCGGTGAGCGGGGCACCTCCCTCTCCGGTGGGCAGCGGCAGCGACTGACCCTGGCCCGGGCGCTGGCCGGGCGGCCCCGCCTGCTGGTGCTCGACGACGCGACCAGCGCGGTGGATCCCCGGGTGGAGGCGGCCATCCTGGCCGGGCTGCGCTCCTCGACCGGGGGTGGTCCCGGCGCCTCGATCCTGGTGGTGGCCTACCGCCGGGCCACCATCGCCCTGGCCGACGAGGTCATCTACCTGGAGCAGGGCCGGGTGATCGCGCGCGGCCCCCACTCGACCCTGCTGGCCACCGTGCCCGGCTACGTCGACCTGGTGACGGCCTACGAGCAGGCCGAGGTCGAGCAGCAGAGCGCGGCGGAGTACGACGAGGTCACCCCCCTGCCCACCGGCCTGGAGGTGGACCGGTGAGCGCGAGGAACGCAGCGCAGCGGAGTCCCGCAGTCGGGAACGGAAGGCAGGCCCGGTGAGCGCGAGGAACGCAGCGCAGCGGAGTCCCGCAGTCGGGAACGGAAGGTGATCCGGTGAGCGCGAGCAACGCAGAGGCGGCGGAGCGGGCCGAGTCGACCTGGCAGACGATGCGCCGTGGGCTGGCTCTCTCGCCGGAGTTGCGGGTCGGGCTGGCCGGCACTCTCGGCCTGGCCCTGGTCTACATGGTCGGGCGGGTGGCCGTGCCGGTGGCCGTGCAGCAGGGCATCGACCGGGGCATCGTCGGCGGGCTGGACCTGAACGCGCTGTTCAGCGTGGTGGCCGTGACCGGGGCGGTGCTGGTGGTGACCACCGTCTGCGGTTACCTGATGATGCGGCGGCTGTTCACCGTCAGCGAGACCGCCCTGGCCAACGTGCGGGTGCGGGCCTTCCGGCACGTGCACGACCTGTCGATGCTGCACCAGCAGTCCGAGCGGCGTGGTTCGTTGGTCTCCCGGGTGACCAGCGACGTCGACCAGATCACCCAGTTCCTCCAGTGGGGCGGGGTGATCCTGCTGGTCAACCTGGGGCAGTTGGCGGTCACCACCGCGGTGATGCTGGCGTACTCCTGGCAACTGACCCTTGTGGTCTATGCCGCCTTCGTGCCCGCGGTCGTGGTGATCCGGCTGCTTCAGCGCCGACTGGCCGCCGCCTACGGGGTGGTGCGGCAACGCACCGGCGCCCTGCTCGGCGCGGTCGGCGAGAGCGTGGTGGGGGCGCCGGTGATCCGGGCGTACGGTATCGCCGGGCGGACCGCCCGGCGGCTGGACCAGGCGATCGACTCCCAACGGCTGGCCCAGCAGAAGGCGATCCGGATCAGCATCCTGGGCAGCTCCGTCGGGGAGTTGGCGGCCGGGGTGGCGTTGGCCGGGGTGGTGGTCGTCGGGGTGCTGCTCGGGGCCGACCAGACCCTGAGCATCGGTGAGGTCACCGCCTTCCTGTTCCTGGTCACCCTGTTCATCCAGCCGGTGCAGATCGCCACCGAGGTGCTCAACGAGGCGCAGAACGCGATCGCCGGTTGGCGTCGGGTGCTGGATGTGCTGGACCTGACTCCCGACGTGGCCGACCCGGGCGAGCAGGGGCGGGACCTGCCACCCGGCCCGCTGGACATCCGCTTCGCCGGGGTGAGTTTCGCCTATCCGAACGGTCCCACCGTGCTGCACGAGGTCAGCCTGGAGATCCCGGCGAAGAGTCGGGTGGCCGTGGTCGGGGAGACCGGTAGCGGCAAGACCACCTTCGCCAAACTGCTCACCCGACTGATGGATCCCTCGCAGGGCCAGGTGCTGCTCTCCGGGGTGCCGCTGACGGACGTACGGTTCGAGTCGCTGCGCTCCCGGGTGGTGATGGTGCCGCAGGACGGCTTCCTGTTCGACGCCACCGTGGCCGACAACGTCCGCTTCGGCCGTCCGGAGTTGACCGACGAGCAACTCACCGCCGCCTTCACCGAGCTGGGGTTGAGTGACTGGCTGGAGGGCCTGCCGGCCGGGTTGGCCACCGGCGTCGGTGAGCGAGGTGAGGCGCTCAGCGTGGGGGAGCGGCAGTTGGTCGCCCTGGCCCGGGCGTACGTGGCCGACCCGGACCTGCTGGTGCTGGACGAGGCGACCAGCGCGGTCGACCCGGCCACGGAGGTCCGGCTGCAACGGACCCTGGACGCGGTGACCCGGGGGCGCACCACCCTGGCCATCGCGCACCGGCTCTCCACCGCCCAGAACGCCGACGAGGTGATCGTGGTGGACCGGGGTCGGATCGTGCAGCGGGGCCCGCACGACGAGTTGGTAGCCGACCCCGATTCCGTCTACGCCCTGCTCTACGCCTCCTGGCTGGAACAGACCCGCTGATCTTGGTCGGGCAGCGGGGCGGTGAGGTAGCGGGCCCAGGCTGATCCCGGGGCCCGGAGGCCCGGCGTCAGCCGCTGCGTCGTCGCAGGGTGGCCGCGGCGAGCAGCAACGCCAGCACCGTCACGGCGGCGACCACGGCCACGTCACGCCACATGGTCGCCGTCGGCTCGGCGTGCGCGCCGACCTCTTGCAGGGCCTCGACGGCGTACGTCAGGGGCAGCACGTCGCTGACCGCCTGCAGCCAGCCCGCCATCTGCTCCCGCGGCACGAACAGCCCACAGAGCAGCATCTGCGGCGCGACCACGACCGGCATGAACTGTACGGCCTGGAATTCGGTGCGGGCGAAGGCGCTGCACAGCAGCCCGAGCGCGACGGCCAGCACCGCGTTCAACGCGGCGATCATGATCACCAGTCCGCTGCTGCCGGCGGTGTGCAGGCCGAAGACCCAGTACGTCACGGCCGAGGCGATGGTGGCCTGCACCGCGCCGGCCAATCCGAAGGCGATGCCGTACCCGAAGAGCAGGTCGGCCTTGGCCAGCGGGGTGGTGAGCAGTCGTTCCAGCGTGCCGGTGGTCCGCTCGCGGAGCATGGCGATGCTGGTCACCAGGAACATGATGATGAACGGGAAGAAGCCGAGCATGACCAGGGCGATCCGGTCGAAGGCGGACGGCCTTCCCGGCACGGTGGGCTGGTCGGCGTACATGTAGTAGATCAGGGTCAGCAGCACGGTGGGCACGACCACCAGCAGGGCCACCGTCCGCCGGTCGTGACGCAGTTGGCGCAGGATGCGCCCGACGGTGGCGAACAGGATTCGGGGGTTCATCCCGCCTCCCCGGTCGGCTTGGTCTCGCCCGCTCGGATCAGTCGCAGGAACGCCTCGTCGAGGTCGTCCACCCCGGCGGCGGCCCGGACGGCGTCCGGGGTGTCGTCGGCGATCAGCCGTCCGGCGCGGATCAGCAGCAGCCGGTCGCAGCGGGCCGCCTCGTCCATGACGTGACTGGACACCAGCAGGGTCGTCCCGGTCGCGGCCAGCTCGTGGAAACGGGCCCAGAGGTCGGCGCGCAACACCGGGTCCTGGCCGACCGTCGGTTCGTCGAGCACGACCAACTCCGGGTCACCGACCAGGGTGCAGGCCAGTGACGCCCGGCTGCGCTGCCCACCGGAGAGGTTGCCCACCAACTGCCCTGCCGCCGGGGCCAGCCCCACATCGGCCACGGCCCGGTCCGCCTCGGCCGCGCCTCGGCCGTGCAGGGCGGCGAAGTAGCGGGCGTTCTCCCGGACGGTGAGGTCGGCGTAGACGCTCGGGGCCTGGGTCAGGTAGCCGACCCGGTGGCGTAGACCTGCCGAGCCGGCCGGCTGACCCAGCACGGTCACCGCGCCAGCCGTGATCACCTGCACCCCGACGATCGCCCGCATCAGGGTGGTCTTGCCGCTTCCGCTCGGCCCGAGCAGCCCGGTGACCGTGCCGCCGGGAACGACGGCGTCGATGCCGTCCAGAACTCGCCGCCCGCCCCGGTCCACGACCAGGCCACGGACGACGATCGCGTCGACCATCGGCCACCTCCGAGAAACTCATCATCTGTGGCGATCGGCGCTGGGGGAATCAGTTTCGGCGGAGCAATGGCGACGCCTGCGTCCCTCGATGCGCGCCTGCCGACGACATGGCGGAGAGCTCCGTAAGGTACAACGGGTCTGTCATCGGGCATTGCACCTTAGATCGGACATGCGGCAGGATGGCGCGGTGGATCACGCTCCGTCACCGGACAGTCGTTTCTTCGCCGACTGGACCGCACGGCTGCGGGCGAGCGCCGACCGACCCGTGGTGGGCATCCTGCTGCGCGGCAGTCACGCCCGCCGGGCCGCCACCGCGCACAGCGACGTGGATGTCGACCTGCTGGTCGGAGGTGCCCCGTACGCGGCCTGTCGGGCCTACTTCGCGGAGCACTCCGGCCGACTCACCCATGTCTCCGTCGCCGCTCGGGACATCCGCTCCTGGGTCACCCGGCTGGGCGAGCCGGCCGACTGGGCCTTCGGTCTGCCCGTGACGGCCCCCGCCCGGCTGCTGTGGGCCGATCCGCGCTGGCGGGCCCGGATCGATCTGCCGGTGCTCTGCCAGCCGGCCGACGAGCCACGGCTGGAGGAGTTGATCGCCACCCTCGGCAAGGTGGCCTCGGCCCGGGACGCCACCGATCGGCTCGGCCTGCGGTTGGCCGCCGCCGACCTGGCCCGGCTCTGCCCGTCGGTGCTGCGACTGGCCAATCCCACCGTCCGGGTGGCGTCCCGCCGGTCGGCCTTCACGGCCGCCCTGGACCTGCCGGTGGCCCCGGCCGGGTACCGCGACGACATGCTGCGCTGCCTGGGGCTGTGGCCCGGCTCGACCGGCCCCCTGTGGGCCGCCGCCGCCCGACTGGTGGCCG
The DNA here is from genome assembly GCF_035920385.1 of Micromonospora sp. NBC_01739. Taxonomy (GTDB): domain Bacteria; phylum Actinomycetota; class Actinomycetes; order Mycobacteriales; family Micromonosporaceae; genus Micromonospora. Next base: position 485,970 of record NZ_CP109151.1, read on the forward strand.
GCATCCTGCCGCTGATCCGCCCGTACGCCGCCGAGGTGGCCGAGGCGGGCGGCCCGGACCTCGCCGAGGCCCTGCTCGACGGCCGCCTGGACCGCTACATCACCCAACTGGCCCGACCCGCCGGCCCGCCCAACGCCACCAGTGCTCCGGCTGCGCCCGCCGTCCCGCCCAAGGCTGCCGACGAGCCACCTGTGTCTGGCGGGCGGGAGTCCGGTGGGGTACCCGCGCCGCGTGCGGAACAATGGCTAACTGTGTCCGTACCTGACGCGCCGGTGACCGGCGCCCACCACGAAGCGCCACCCTCCGGCGGCCCGGACCGGCCCTCCCGGCTGGACCCGGCGATCGCCGCCCGGCTGCGCCGTACCCCGGAGGGTCTGGTGGCCGCCGTGGTCCGGCAGCACGACAGCGGTGAGGTGCTGATGGTCGCCTGGATGGACGACGAGGCCCTGCACCGCACCCTGACCACCGGCCGGGCCACCTACTGGTCGCGCAGCCGCCGGGAGTACTGGGTCAAGGGCGCCACCTCCGGCCACCACCAGTACGTCCGGTCGGTGGCCCTGGACTGTGACGGCGACGCCCTGCTGGTCAGTGTCGACCAGGTGGGTGCGGCCTGCCACACCGGGGAGCGCACCTGCTTTCACACGGAGCTTCCGGTCACCGGGGAGGTGACCTCGTGACGGACGGTCGGGTCAGCCCGGACGAGGCCACCTTCACCGAGTTGGCCGCCCGGTGGCGGGTGGTGCCGGTGACCCGTCGGCTGCTCGCCGACGCGGAGACTCCGGTGGGGGTCTACCGCAAGTTAGCCGGTGGCCCGGGAACCTTCCTGTTGGAGTCCGCCGAGCAGGGGGTCGGCTCGGCGGGACTGTCCTGGTCCCGGTACTCCTTCGTCGGGGTACGCAGCAGCGCCACCCTGATCGAGCGCGACGGTGCGGCCACCTGGCTCGGCACCCCACCGACCGGCCTGCCGACCAGCGGTGACCCGGTCGAGGTGCTGCGGGCGACCGTGAGCGCGCTGGCCGGGCCCCCGGGTGATCCGCAGGCCGGGCTGCCCCCGCTGACCGGGGGGATGGTCGGCTACCTCGGCTACGACCTGATCCGGCGGTTCGAGCGGCTGCCCGACCTGACCGAGGACGACCTGGGCGTACCCGAGTTGGGCATGATGCTCGCCACCGACCTGGTGGTGCTGGACCACTTCGACGGCTCGGCGATCCTGGTGGCCAACGCGGTCCTGCCCCCGCTGGACGAGCCGGGCCGGGAGGCCCTGGTCGCCGCCGCCTACCACCACGCGGTGGGCAGGCTGGACGCGATGACGACCGCCCTGTCCCGGCCGATCCCCCCGATGGTCTCCACGGTGCACCGCCAGCCGGTCGGTGAGGTACGCAGCCGTACCCCCGACGGGGGCTACCCCAAGGCGGTCGAGGCGGCCAAGGAGGCCATCCGGGCCGGCGAGTGCTTCCAGATCGTGCTGGCCCAACGGTTCGAACGCGACACCGAGGCCGACCCGCTGGACGTCTACCGGGTGCTGCGCACCACCAACCCCAGCCCCTACATGTACCTGCTGCGCTTCGACGACTTCGACATCGTCGGCTCCTCCCCGGAGGCGCACCTCAAGGTGACCATCGAGGAGGGTGGTGAGCGGCGGGCCCTGCTGCACCCGATCGCGGGCACCCGTCCGCGCGGGGTCACCCCGGAGGCCGACGCCCGTCTGGCCGCCGAACTGCTGGCCGACCCCAAGGAGCGGGCCGAGCATGTGATGCTGGTCGACCTGGGACGCAACGACCTGGGTAGGGTCTGCCGGCCCGGCACGGTCGAGGTGCCGGAGTTCGCCACCATCGAGCGGTACAGCCATGTGATGCACATCGTCTCCACGGTCGTCGGCACCCTGCGCGAGGACCGCACGGCCTTCGACGCCCTCGCCGCGACCTTCCCGGCGGGCACCCTCTCCGGGGCCCCGAAGGTGCGCGCCATGGAGATCATCGAGGAGTTGGAACCGGTACGCCGTGGTCTCTACGGCGGTACGGTCGGCTACTTCGGCTTCGGTGGCGACCTGGACATGGCGATCGCGATCCGGACCGCTCTGATGCGCGCCGGTAGGGCCTACGTGCAGGCCGGGGCCGGGGTGGTGGCCGACTCCGACCCGGCCGCCGAGGACCAGGAGACCCGGAACAAGGCCGCCGCCGTCCTGGCGGCCATCGCCGCGGCGGAGACCCTGAGGCCGGCCCGATGACCGTACGCATGGTGATCCCGGCCCGACGATCGCGGGTGGATGTCGTGGCGGGCAGGTCGATCCGGTGAGCGAGCTGAGCGAGCCGCAGGTGGCGGCGCGACCTTCGGCGCGGCGTGAGTTGGCGTACGCCGTGCTGGCCTGCCTGGCCGGCGCGGGGCTGGCCCTCTGGGCGGTGACCCGCACCTGGACGGTGCAGGCCACCGGCTCGGCCCTCGACGAGGAGGGCAGCGGCGCCGGTCTGCTGCCGTGGTTGCCGGCGCTGGCCCTGGTGGGGCTGGCCGGGGGTGGCGCGATGCTGGCCACCGGCGGCTGGCTGCGCCGGGGGGTCGGCGGGCTGTTGGCGCTGCTCGGCCTGGCCATGGCCGCCGGTGGCGGCTACGGGCTGGTGGCCGACCTGGGCGACCAGGTCAGCCGGCAGTGGCCGGCCCTCACCCTGCTCGGTGGCCTGATCGCCGCGGCCGGTGGGGTGTTGACCGCGCTGCGGGGTGACCGGTGGCCGGCGATGGGTGCCCGGTACGAACGCCGCTCCGGGCAGGCCGTCGACAGCGGCGGCCCGATCGAGGGCGCCGGTACGAGGGACGCCTGGGAGGCCTTGGACCGGGGCGAGGACCCCACGGTGCGCTGAAACCGCCGCGCCGCGCGACGGCCGAGCTGCGTGGACGTCCGGCCGCGTGGCGGCTGAGCTAGGTGGCTGCGGCCGGTCGGTGTGGCGGGTTGGTCAGCTGACCGGTTCCCGGTCGCGGACCCGGGTGGCGGCGAGTTCGGCGACCAGTTGGTCCAGGGCGGCCCGTTGGTCTGCGCGGGCCCGGTCGGCGCAGACGGCCTCCCAGGCGTTGCCCCGGGCGGTCCGGATCCGGGTGGGGTCGCCCACCGCGCGCTCGACCGTGTGGACGACACCGACGGCGAGCGACGCGACGGTGCGGGAGATGGTGGTGAGTCCGATGGTCTGGTGCGGCGCGGAGGAACTCATGAAGCACCCCGGGAGGATCGTCGTGGTGAAGGGGCAGGCGCGAACCTGAGTCTGCCCGAGAACGATGCTGCGCGGTTCACGTTTCGTAGTGATGACTGCAACGTCAACACTGAGGTAGCCCCCCTGACCAGGCAAAGAGTCCTTGGTCCTTGAGGTAGCTCACAGCATCGAGGGTGATCGTGATGAGGCGTCGATCACTTCCGATGAGCGCTCGCATGGGTGACTGTCGATCTACTGGTGACGTAGAGTTACCACGTGTGCGCGCAAGTCGGCCATTATGCCCCAGCCCATCTCGTGAGGAGCGCCATACCCCCGGCGGGCGGTTCCAGGCCGGGCCACCTAGCATCGGCCCATGACACCCGGAGAGGGGAGTCCGTTGGTGACTGCTGAGCATGCGCACGCGGAGGGGGACGAAGCCGGTTCGTCGGCCGCCCCGACCAGCGTGCTCGACGAGATCCTGGCCGGCGTCCGAGAGGACGTGGCCCGGCGGCAGGAGCAGGTTCCGCTGGAGCGGATCCGTGAACTCGCCGCCGCCGCTCCACCACCGCTGGACGCGTACGCGGCCCTGCGGCGGCCGGGCGTCGCCGTCATCGCCGAGGTGAAACGCTCATCACCGTCCAAGGGCCAACTGGCCGAGATCGCCGACCCGGCCGACCTGGCCGGTGAGTACGCCGCCGGGGGTGCCCGGGCGATCAGCGTGCTCACCGAGGGACGCTGGTTCGGTGGCTCGCTGGAGGACCTGGCCTCGGTGCGGGCCGCGGTGAACATCCCGGTGCTGCGCAAGGACTTCGTGGTCTCCAGCTACCAGGTGCACGAGGCCCGGGCCCACGGCGCCGACCTGGTGCTGCTGATCGTCGCCGCCCTGGAGCAGAACGTGCTGGTCGGCCTGCTGGAGCGGATCGAGTCGCTGGGCATGACCGCACTGGTCGAGGTGCACGATGAGGAGGAGGCCGACCGGGCCCTGGAGGCCGGGGCGCAGGTGATCGGGGTCAACGCCCGCGACCTGCGTACCTTGGAGGTCGACCGATCGGTGTTCGAACGGATCGCCCCGGGCCTGCCGAGCAGCGTCGTCAAGATCGCCGAGTCCGGGGTACGGGGTCCGCACGACCTGATCCGGTACGCCTCCGCGGGTGCCGACGCGGTGCTCGTCGGCGAGGGGCTGGTCACCAAGAAGAGCCCCCGCGAGGCGGTCGCCGAACTGGTCAACGCCGGGAACCACCCGGCCACCCCCCGCCCGGTGCGCTGAGGTCGTACCGATCGATTCCGAGGGAGAGGATCCCCGATGAGCGCGCAGGTCACGGCATGAGCACCCCGGCGTCGGTCGGCCCGGCGGCACAGGTCCCGGACGGCGCCGGCCGCTTCGGTCGTTTCGGCGGACGGTTCGTGCCGGAGGCCCTGGTCGCCGCCCTCGACGAGCTGGAGGCCGCACACCGTACGGCGATGGTCGACGAGGGCTTCCGTGCCGAGTTGGCCGCCCTGATGCGCGACTACGCGGGCACCCCCTCCCTGCTGTACGAGGCCCGCCGCTTCTCCGCCCAGGCCGGTGCCCGGGTGCTGCTCAAGCGGGAGGACCTCAACCACACCGGGGCGCACAAGGTCCGCAACGTGCTCGGTCAGGCGCTGCTGACCCGGCGGATGGGCAAGAAGCGGGTGATCGCCGAGACCGGTGCCGGTCAGCACGGTGTCGCCGCGGCCACCGCCGCCGCCCTGTTCGACCTGGACTGCGTGGTCTACATGGGCCAGGTCGACACCGAACGGCAGGCCCTGAACGTGGCCCGGATGCGGATGCTCGGCGCCACGGTGATCCCGGTGACCACCGGCTCGCGGACCCTCAAGGACGCGATGAACGAGGCGATGCGGGACTGGGTGGCCAACGTCGATGACACCCACTACCTGATCGGTACCGCAGCCGGTCCGCACCCCTTCCCGGCGCTGGTCCGCGACTTCGTCCGGGGCATCGGCGACGAGGCCCGGCAGCAGTGTCTGGACCTCACCGGTGCCCTGCCGGACGCGGTCACCGCCTGCGTCGGGGGCGGCTCCAACGCCCTCGGCATCTTCCACGCCTTCGTCGACGACCCCCAGGTGCGGCTGTACGGCTTCGAGGCCGGCGGCGAGGGGCTGCTCAGCGGTCGGCACGCGGCCAGCATCACCGGTGGTTCCAGCGGAGTGCTGCACGGCGCCCGCACCTATGTGCTCCAGGACGCCGACGGTCAGACGGTCGAGTCCCACTCGATCTCCGCCGGCCTGGACTATCCCGGGATCGGGCCGGAGCACGCCTGGCTGCACGACACCGGGCGGGCCACCTATCTGCCGGTCACCGACGACGAGGCGATGGCGGCTTTCCAGCTGCTCTGCCGTACCGAGGGGATCATCCCGGCGATCGAGAGCTCGCACGCCCTGGCCGGCACCCTGGCCATCGCCGGGAAGCTCACCGCCGAGTTGGGCCGGGAGCCCACCATCGTGGTCAACCTCTCCGGCCGGGGTGACAAGGACGTGCACACCGCCGGCAAGTACTTCGGCGTTCTGGACGGAGACTAGGCATGAGCCGCATCGGGGTGGTTTTCGACAAGGCGCGGGCGGACGGACGGGCGGTGCTGATCGGCTGTATGCCGGCCGGTTTCCCCACGGTCGAGGGCAGCATCGCGGCGATGAAGGCGATGGTGGCCGCCGGGGTCGACGTGATCGAGCTGGAGATCCCGTACTCCGATCCGGTGATGGACGGTCCGGTCATCCAGCGGGCCAGCGACATCGCCCTGGCCGGGGGCGTACGCACCCGGGACGCCCTGCGGATCATCGAGGAGGTCACGGCCACCGGTGCGCCGGTGGTGACGATGACCTACTGGAACCCGATCGAGCAGTACGGTGTCGACGCCTTCGCCCGGGATCTCGCCGCCGCCGGTGGTACCGGGCTGATCACCCCGGATCTGATTCCCGACGAAGCGGACGAGTGGCTGGCCGCCTCGGACGCCCACGGGCTGGACCGTACCTTCCTGGTGGCGCCCTCCTCGACGGACGAGCGCCTGGCGATGACGGCGGCCCACTGCCGGGGCTTCATCTACGCCACCGCCCTGATGGGGGTGACCGGCGCCCGTAGCCAGACCTCCGAGGCGGCACCCGTGCTGGTCTCCCGGGTCCGCGCGGTGACCGATCTGCCGGTCGGCGTCGGGCTCGGCGTCGGCACCGGGGCCCAGGCCGCCACGGTCGCCGGCTACGCCGACGGGGTGATCGTCGGCAGCGCCCTGATCCGCTGCCTGCTGGACGCCCCCGACACCCCCACCGCCCTGACCGCCCTCACCACCCTGGCCACCGACCTGGCCACCGGCGTCCGCCACCCCACCCCCTGACCCCACCCCCTCCCTCCCGCACCCTCACCCCGCCCCCTGAGCCGCGTCGATCATGCACTTTTGGTCGCCGATTCGCCGGGAATGGGCGGTATGCGGGGACGGAAAGTGCAAGATCGCGGGGGCTGAGTGGGGGATGGGGGTGGGAGGTTGGGTGGCCGGGGTGACGGTGGTGGGGTGGGCAGCGGTAGGGTGCGCCCGTGAGTCTCGCCTCGCCGACCTACCTGGCCGCCATCCCCAGCCCGAGTACCGCCGTGTGGAATCTCGGGCCGATTCCCCTGCGGGCGTACGCCCTCTGCATTCTCGCCGGCATCGTGGTGGCCTGCTGGGTCACCGACCGGCGACTGCGTCAGCGGGGGGTAGCTCCCGGCGCGGTGCTGGACATCGCCCTGTGGGCGGTGCCCGCCGGCATCATCGGCGCCCGGATCTACCACGTGATCACCTCACCGGCGCAGTACTTCGGCACCGGTGGTGACCCGATCAGGGTCTTCTACATCCACGAGGGTGGGCTGGGGATCTGGGGCGCGGTCGCCGGTGGCGCGGTAGGGGCCTGGTTCGCCGCCCGGCAGTTGGGCATCCCCTTCGCGGTGGTGGCCGACGCGCTGGCCCCCGGTCTGCCCCTGGCCCAGGCGGTCGGTCGGCTCGGCAACTGGTTCAACAACGAGTTGTACGGCAGCCGGACGGACCTGCCCTGGGGCCTGGAGATCCACCGGATGGAGGGTGGGCAGGCGCTGCGCGACGAGGCCGGCCGGCCGATCCTGGAGGAGGGGCTCTACCACCCGACCTTCGCCTATGAGGCGCTGTGGAACGTCGGGGTCGCCGCCCTGGTCTTCTACCTCGACCGTAAGCTGCGGCTCGGCCGGGGCAGGGCCTTCGCGCTGTACGTGATGGGCTACACCGCCGGCCGGTTCTGGATCGAGATGATGCGGACCGACGAGGCCAACACCATCTTCGGCGTACGCCTCAACGTCTGGACCGCGGCGCTGGTGTTCCTCGGCGCCCTGGCCTACTTCCTGCTGGTCCGTGGCCCGCGCCAGTACCTGATCCCGATCGGCGCCGCGGCCGCCGCCCCGACGGCCGACTCCGACGTCTCCCAGGTGGACCTGTCCGCCCGGCAGGCCGCCGAGCAGTCGGCCGCGCCGGAGGGCTACCGGACGGTCAGCGAGGAGCAGTTCCGGCACTGGCAGGCGACCGGCGAGGCGCCTCCCGAGGGACCCGACCCGACCGGTACGGCCCCAGGAGAGCCCGACGCGGGCGCTGCCGGGGACCGGCCGGACGACGAGCCCGTCGACGGCGAGGGGGCCTCGGCCCGCCCCGCCGAACGCGACAGCTGAACGAGGGGGTGGCCATGCGGACCGCGGTGGTGGTCGGCGGCGGGCTGGGCGGCCTGGCCGTATCCGGTGCGCTAGCCCGGTCCGGCTGGCAGGTCACCCTCCTGGAACAGGCCGACCGGATCCGCCCGGAGGCGACCGCGGTCGTACTCTGGCCGAACGGGGTCCGGGCCCTGCGTGCCCTGGACCTCGGCGCCGGCCTGGACGCGGTGGCCACCCCGTTGCCCGACGGCGGGGTACGCCGTCCGGACGGTCACTGGCTGGTGCAGCCGAGACCGGTCCCGGTCGAGCGGCTGCCCGTCGTGGTGCACCGGGAGGACCTGCACGACGCGTTGATCGCCGGCCTGGGCGAGCGGGTGGAACTGCGTACCGGGGTGACCGTGCGGACCGTACGGGTGGCCCCGGGTGAGCGTCCCGCGGTCGGCGACGGCCGGCACACCTTCGAAGCCGACCTGGTGGTGGCCGCGGACGGAGTCGACAGCCTCATCCGTCGTCAACTCGCCCCGGAAGCCGGCGTGGTCAGCTCCGGCTGTGCCGCCTGGCGGGCGGTGATCCCCTGGTACCGGGCGCCGAGCCTGCCCGATTCGGTGGGCGGGGAGATCCTCGGCGCCGGCTACCGGTTCGTGGCCGCCTCCCTGGGAGAGCGGGGTTCCTCCGGTGCCTCCAGCCGGGGCGGCATCTACTGGATGGCGACCGCCGCGGGTGCGGCCCGACCCGAACCGCCGCAGACCCAGCTGGCCCTGCTGCGCCGCTGGTACGCTGGCTGGCCCGGACCCGTCGACGAGTTGCTGTCCGCCACCGAACCCGAGGACCTGGTGCAGCAGGAGATCCGCGAGCTGCGCCCGCTGCCGAAGGCGTACGGGTTCCCGTCCGGGCCCGGCGGAGTGGTGCTGCTCGGCGACGCGGCCCACGCCATGCCGCCGCATCTCGGCCAGGGCGCGTGCCTGGCCTTCGAGGACGCGGCGACACTCGCCGCGTTGCTGCGCGAGTCGACCCTGCCGGATGCGGTGGTGGCGTACGACCGGGCACGGCGTCCCCGCACGGCGGCCGTGGTTCGGCAGACCCGCCGGATGTCCGCGGTTCTCCAGACCCGGGGCCGGCTGGCCCTGCGTGCCCGCGACGCCGCCCTGGGCGCCATCAGCCCTCGGCTGCTCGGCACCACGGCCGCTATCGCCGCCCAGTGGCGCCCGCCCGCCTGACCGCGGAGTCTCCCGCCCCGCCGGCTGCCACCGCCGACGACCGCCCGGCCGTCCCCGGCCGGCGGTGCTCGTGCTGATCACGGATTGCACACATGATCTTTCTGGCAGTGTCGAACAAATGCCGCAGAGCTACGGCCGGATGATATTGACAGATCGAAACGTGCAGGGAAGGGTGGGTGATCAATCGTCACGGGGGTGTCTACATTGGTCAAACAATCATGGTCTCAGCCTGCCCAAATTCGGTCGCAGAGACCGCGTCGGCTGGCAACCGCGTTGGTTGCCGTACTGCTTGGTTCAGGGCTCGGTGTGGTGGCCGGTGGGCCCGCATCCGCGCTAGCAGAGTCCACATTGGAGCGAGACTGCACGGTGGCGGAGGCGGCGAACGAGACTGCCGCCGCCGCCTTGGCCGCCCAGTGCGGTGTGTCGGTGGAGGTGTTGAGTGAGCGGACCGAGTCCGAGCAGGTAGCTGTCGATCCGACTGGCACGCGGACGCTCACGGTGTCGGCGGTGCCGCAGCGGGTCCGGCGCTCCGACGGTTCGTGGACGGCGATCGACCCCACCCTGTCGGTGTCGGGCGGTGCGGTGGTGCCGGCCGCGACGCTGGCCGATGTACGGTTCTCGGCCGGTGGATCGGCGCCGTTGGTGACATGGCGGGAGGGCGGCTCGTCGTTCATCCTTTCGTGGCCGCTGGGGGCGTTGCCGGTGCCGCGGCTGGTGGGTGCAACTGCGGTGTACGACGATGTGCTGCCCGGGGTCAACCTGCACGTCACCGCCTTGTCGGAGGGGTTCACGCATGCGGTGGAGATTCTGTCTCCGGCGGCGGCGGCGAATCCTCAGGTGCGCAACCTGCGGTACGTGCTGGGCGGGGATGTCAGCGTCGAGACGCAGGCCGATGGTGGGTTGCGGCTGACCGACCCGAGTGGGCAGACCATGGCGGTCACGCACTCGGCGTCAATGTGGGACTCGTCGGTGGATCCGGCAGCTGCCGGCGAGGTACTGCCGATGCGAGGCGGTGACCGGACCACCGCCGAGCCGGCGAGCGGTGCGGAACCCGCAGTCACGTCGAGGCGTACGACCGTGGCGATCACCATGGACGAGGACGAGCTTGTCGTGATCGCGGACGAATCCATGCTCGATGATCCAGAGGTGACCTGGCCGGTGTTCGTGGATCCGCCGTTCAACGGCCTGCGGTCGAAGTGGGCGTTCGCGAACGACGCGAACAAGGCCTGGGACGTGGGTAACCGCGCCTGGGTCGGTCGCAACCCGTACGACGATGTGTTGTACCGGTCGTTTTTCGACTTCAACGTCTCGACGTTGCGAGGGACCCAGATCCTGTCGGCGAAGGTGACCATGAAGCTCGACCACTCGTGGTCCTGCGACCCGACCGCGGTGCACCTGTACCGGACCAACACGGATGGGATCACGGTGTCCAGCGGTGGCCGGATGGCCTGGTCGACCCGGCCGCTGCCGTCGTCGTACTGGTTGGGCTCCTGGTTGGGTAACGCGAACGAGGCCGGTGGTTGTGGGTCCGTTCAGCCGGACGCGGACGCGGTGTTCGATGACAGCAAGGTGAAGACCGACGTGCAGGCGCGGGCGACGGCGAATGCCACGACCTACACGGTCGGTTTGTGTGCGTGCACCCGCACCGGCGAGCACGAGTCGTCGCAGGCTCGGTGGAAGAAGTTCTTCACCGGTCACACCTACCTGATCGTGACGTACGACAAGAAGCCGAACCCCCCGGTCGCGCAGCCGTTCTCCACGACGACGGACTGCTACAAGGCGTGCACCTCGCCGGCGGTGGTGCGTACCACGACTCCGACCCTGCGGGCGAACGTGTCTGACCCGTACAACGGAAACCTGCGGACCGCCTTCGAGGTCCGCACCGCGGCCTCGGCGTCGGCGACGCTGGTGGCCGGGAACTCCTCGGCACTGGTGACGACCGCCGCACCGGGTACCGCGACGTGGCGGGTGCCGTCCGGGCTGGCCAGTGGGCAGACCTACCACTGGCGGGCACGCTCCTCCGACGAGAACAATCTGACCGGCGACTGGTCGGGGTGGCAGACCCTGACCGTGGACACGGCACCACCAGTGCTGGCCCCGGTGTCCTCGACGCAGTACCCGCTGCGGGAATGGGGCGCCGAGGTGGGCACCCCGGGCATCTTCGCGGCCGACGGCAGCCCGGACACGGCGGACTTCACCTGGTGGGTGGACAACGGCTCGACGACCACGGTCGCGGCATCAGGCACGGATCCGAAGACGATGTCGGTCACCCACACCCCGGCCACGGACATGGTCCACACGCTGAACGTGGTGGCCAAGGACATCGCCGGCAACATCAGCCCGACGTATCTGCATCAGTTCTGGGTGTCGCCGGCGCCGAACAAGTTCTCCCGCTGGAGGTTCGACGAGGCGTCGGGCACGACGGCGGCGGACTCGGGCTCGGGCGGCAGCGCGCTGTTGCCGGGAACGCTGTCGGGTTCGGTGGCGTTCGGGCCGGGCTATCTCGGTAACGCAGCCTCGTTCACCGGAACGGGCGGTCAGATCACCACCACCGGGCCGGTGCTCGACACCACCAGGAGTTTCACGGTGATGGCCTGGGTCCGCGCGTCCGACCTCGCTGCCGACGATCACCAGGTGGTGCTGAGCCAGGACGGTACGACGGCCAGCCGCTTCCAGCTGATGTACGACAAGGACGCCAACGGCGGCGCCGGCGGCTGGTGCTTCGCCATGCGTCCCACCGACGGCGGAAACCCGACGACCGCCTGCGCGGACGGCTTCGCCTGGGGGCCGCCGACCGACGGCACCTGGGTGCACCTGGCCGGGGTGTACGACGCGGCCACCGACAAGATCCGCGCGTATGTGATGGGTGATCTGCTCAGCTGCGGTGGGGAGACCGCCGAGACGTCCTTCACCGGCGACTGGTCGGCGACCGGATCGTTCGCGATCGGCCGTGGACAGTCGTCGGGTACGGCCGCGAGCCACTGGCGCGGCGAGATCGATGACGTGCACGCGTTCCAGCGCACCCTGTCGGCCTGGGAGATCTGTCAGCAGGCCGCTCAGTAGTTCCACGCAACCGCAACTCAACCGGCTCCGGGCAGTCCGACACCGGTCACGTCAGGCTGCCCGAGCCGGTCTCTTTTGATCTTCGGATCGTCTCGTTCCACCTCCGGTTTGTCCGTCGAACATGCATGGGGAGCATTGCGATGAGCGTTGAGGTCGGTGGCCCGCCACAGCGGGCGAGAACGATGGGTCGTACCAATCGGTGCTTACGATGGCTGGCCGCCCCGATGGCGCTGGTCCTGGCGGTGACGTTGTTCGAGCAGCCGTCGGCTGCCGTTGCCGCGCCGAAGTGGGAACCGCCGAAGCCGAAGGAGGTCACCGGGCTCAAGGTGACCGACGTCCGGCCGGAAGCCGCCCGGCCGGATTTCTCGGCGCAGTCGCGGACGGTGCGTCAGCCGCGCCCGGTGAACTGGCCGGCGGCCGGCACGGCGACGGCCCGGCCGAAGGTGGCCGGTGCGGGTCGGGCCGGTGAGCTGCCGGTGACGGTGTCCGCCGTGGAGTCGGAGGGCCTCGGCGCCCGGAGACTGGCCGGGCCGGACGTGGTGTCGGTGCGGGTGTTCGACCGGGCGGCCACGGCGCGAGCCGGCGTGCAGGGTGTGTTGCTGGGCCTGGGCCGTGCGGACGGGGGAACAGGCAGCGGCCCGGTCTCTGTCGAGGTGGACTTCTCGGGGTTCGCGCACGCCTACGGTGGTGACTGGGCGTCGCGGTTGCGGCTGGTGCAGCGGCCGGAGTGCGCGGTGACCACGCCGCAGGTGGCGCAGTGCCAGACGTCGACGCCGATCCCGTCGGTGAACGACGCGCGCGCGTCGACGGTGTCGGCGCGAGTAAGCCTGCCGGGTGAGGCAATGACGCTGCTCGCGGTGCAGGCCGACTCGGCCGGTGACAACGGTGACTACAAGGCGACCGATCTGTCGCCGGCCGGAGCCTGGGAGGTGTCGACCCAGACCGGTGACTTCTCCTGGTCCTACGAACTGCGGATGCCACCGTCGTTGGGTGGGCCGTCACCGTCGGTGAGCCTGGCGTACTCGTCGGGCAGTGTCGACGGGATGACCTCGATGACGAACAACCAGGGTGGTTGGGTCGGCGACGGCTGGTCGTCCTGGCCGGGTTTCATCGAGCGGCGGTACGCCTCCTGCGGGGACGACAATCCGGGTCACAAGACCGGCGACCTGTGCTGGTTCAGCGACAACGCGACGTTGTCGTTGAACGGTCGGGCGGGTGAGCTGGTCCGGAGTGGTTCGGTGTGGCGGTTGAAGAACGACGACGGCACCAGGATCGAACGGGTCACCGATTCGGCGCGCAATAACGGTGACGACGACAACGAGTACTGGAAGGTGACCACCACCGACGGGGTGCAGTACTACTTCGGCTACCACCGGCTGCCGGGCTGGTCGTCGGGGGATCCGGTGACGAACTCGACGTGGACGACTCCGGTGTACGGCAACAACTCCGGTGAGCCGTGCTACGACTCCACGTTCGCGAACGCCCGCTGCGACCAGGGATGGCGGTGGAACCTCGACTACGTGGTCGATCCGAACAACAACTCGCTGGCCTACTTCTACAAGAAGGAGACCGGCGCGTACGGGCGGAACAACACTCCGACCCAGCGGACCACCTATGACCGGGGCGGTTACCTGGACCGCATCGAGTACGGCATGCGCAAGGGCGCCGAGTACAGCGCGGCCGCGCCGTTGCGGGTGACGTTCGAGACCGGCCCGCGGTGTCTGTCGAACTGCTGGACGGGCGCGGAGTGGACGTCGGATCCGAGGCCGAATTCCTGGCCGGACACGCCGTGGGACCAGTACTGCGATGAGTCCCCGTGCGTGGAGCAGAACTCGCCGACGTTCTGGTCGGCGCGTCGGCTGACCAAGGTCACCGCGCAGCTGCGCAACGGCACCTCGTCGTACCGGGATGTGGAGTCCTGGGCGTTGCGGCACGAGTTCATCAACGCCGGCACCGGTGAGGGTACGCCGATGTGGCTGCGGGGGATCACCCGTACCGGGCACGTCACCACTGCCGGTGGTGTCGCCGTCTCCGACCCGGAGATCACCTTCAACCCGGGAGCCGAGCCGTTGGCCAACCGGGTCGACGGGCCCTCGGACCAGCGCACCGAGTTGAACCGGTGGCGGATCAAGCAGATCCGCACCGAGACCGGCGGCGACATCCTGATCACCTACTCAGGCCACGACTGCACCCGCACCAGCCTGCCGACGCCGCACTCGAACACCAAACGGTGTATGCCCGCCTACTTCTCCTGGCCCGGCAGCGGGGACCCGACCCTGGACTGGTTCCACAAGTACGTCGTGACCCGCATCGACCAGGACGACCTGGTCACCGACCAGCCGAACCAGACCACCTTCTACGACTACCTCGACAACCCTGCCTGGGCGTACAACACCGACGAGCTGACCAAGGACAAACACCGCACCTGGGGCGACTGGCGCGGCTACGGCCGGGTACGGGTCCGCCAGGGCGACCCGACCAACGGGGTACAGACCGCGGTCGAATACCGCTACCTACGCGGCATGCACGGCGACAAGCAGCCCAGCGGCACCCGCTCCGTGCAGGTGTCGGACACCTGGGGCGGAACGATCACCGACCACGAGGCGCTCCAGGGCTTCCTCCGCCAGGAGATCACCTACAACGGGGTCAGCAGCAGCGGCGTCAACGGTGCCGAGGTTTCCTCCACCCTGAACGAGCCGTGGCGCCGTGGCCCGACCGCGACCCGGACGCGCAACGGCGTGACCACCAACGCCTGGATGGTGAACAACGCCTCGACCCGGACCCGTACCGCCCTCGCGGCCGGCGGGTTCCGCATCACGAAGACCGCCACCACGTACAACTCGGACGGTCTGCCGACGGCGGTGGAGGACGCCGGTGACGAGAACGTCACCGGGGACGAGACCTGCACCCGTACCCGGTACGCCCGTAACGAGGGCAGCTGGATGATCGACCGGGTCAGTCAGACGGAGGTGCTGTCGATCAGGTGCGCGGACGCGCCGAGCACGGCGACGCCGGCCACGGTCCTGAAGCGGGATCGTTCCTTCTACGACAGCTACACCGGCGACTCGTCCTTCGGCGCGGCCCCCACCAAGGGCAATGTGGTGCGCACCGAGGAACTGGACCGGTTCGACGGCGCCAACCCGGTATATGTCCGCACCCAGTCGATGAGCTACGACGCCAACGGCCGGGTCACCTCCACGACCGACGCCAGGGGCTACAGCAGCACGACCGACTACACGACGGCCAACGGTGGCCTGCTCACCCAGACGGTGGAGACCAATCCGCTCGGCCACACGAAGACCACCGCCCGGGAACCGGCCTGGAACCTGGCCACCCGGGTGACCGACGAGAACGGGGCGTTCACCGACCTGACCTACGACGGTCTGGGCCGGCTGACGAACGTGTGGCTGCCCGGTCGGAACAAGGCCAACCAGAGCGCCAGTACGAAGATCAGCTATCAGATGCGCAACAGCGGTGGTCCGACCGCCGTCTCCACCGAGAGCCTGCTGGTGACCGGTTCGACGTACAAGAAGTCGGTCACCCTGTACGACGGCTTCCTGCGTGAGCGGCAGAGCCAGACCCAGGCCACCGGCGGCGGGCGGTTGCTGACGGAGACGTTCCACAACGCCCGTGGCGAGGTGGAGTGGACCTCCGAGCCGTACTACGACACCACGAACGCGGCACCCTCGACGACCCTCGGCACGCCGCAGGGCCAGATCCCGTCGATCACGCAGAACGTGTACGACGGGGCCGGCCGACGTACCGCCGAGATCTTCAAGGCCCTCGGGGTGGAGAAGTGGCGGACCAGCACCAGCCACGACGGTGACCGGATGCACGTCACCGCCCCGCAGGGCGGCATCGTCAGCACCGTCATCACCGACGTCAAGGGACAGACCACCCGACTGCGGCAGTACGCGAACCGGTCCGACGTCGGTTCGACCGATCCCGCCACGTACGACGAGACGCAGTACACCTACACCCTGCTCGGGCAGCAGAAGACGATCAAGGACCCGGCCGGCAACACCTGGTCGTACAGCTACGACCTGCGCGGTCGGGAGATTCAGGCGGTCGACCCGGACAAGGGCACGACCACTTCGACCTACGACGCCGAGGGCAACGTACTCACGGTGACGGCGCCGTTGGGCACCGGAACCACGACCGTCGCTTACACCTATGACGAGTTGGGCCGCAAGACCAGCGTGCGGGACGACAGCGCCACCGGCGCGATACGGGCCGACTGGGTTTTCGACACCCTGCCCAACGGGAAGGGCAAGCTGACCTCCACCACCCGCTACACCGGTGGTCAGGCGTGGACCAGCCGGACCGACTCCTACGACGCGTTCGGGCGGACCACCTCCACCTCCCTGGTGGTGCCCGCGTCGGAGCCTCAACTGTGTGCCGCGGCGGGACCGGATCCCTGCGTCTACACCACGACCACCAGCTACCGGGTCAACGGACAGACGCACCAGGTAGACCTGCCGGCCGCAGCCGACCTGCCGTCGGAACGGTTGACCTTCGGCTACAACGACCTCAGCGAGGACGGCTCGCTGCTGTCGGCGGCACAGATCTACGTCGGGGCGGTGACCTACGACAAGCTGGGTCAGCTCACCGGGCGGGAGTTGGGCGCCTTCGGCTCGCGGGTGGCGGTCACCTCCGATTTCGACGAGCCGACCCGCCGGCTGAAGGCCACCAATGTGGTGCCGGAGCTCAAGCCGGAAGCGGCGAACTGGTCCTACGAGTACGACGCGGCCGGAAATGTCACCAAGATCAAGGAGCAGCCGCAGGGGCAGACCGCGGACACCCAGTGCTACACGTACGACCACCTGCGGCGACTGACCGGGGCCTGGACCCCGGGCTCCGGTGACTGTGCCCAGAGTCCCACCGTGGCGGGGCTCGGTGGACCGGCGCCCTACTGGCACTCTTGGACCTTCGACGTCACCGGCAACCGGCTGACCGAGACCCGGCACGCGGCGACGAACACCACCTTCAATTACACCCACCCGCCGGCGGGTGCGGCCCGCCCGCACACCGTCACCAACGTCACCGCGACCGGAGGCGTGTCGTGGAGTCGTAACTACGGCTACGACAACGCCGGCAACACCGTCGCCCGGCCCACGGCCAGCGGCGCCACCCAGAGTCTGGTGTGGAACCGGGAGGGTGACCTGGAGAGCGTCACCGAGGGCGGCACCACCACCAGCTTCCGCTACGACACCGAGGGCAACCGGCTGACCCGTACCGACGCCACCGGCAAGACCCTCTACCTGCCCGGCGGCTTGGAGGTCCGCTACACCAACGCCACCGCCGCCAAGACCGCCACCCGCTACTACACCCATGCGGAAGCAGTCGTCGCGATGCGGACCGGCGAGGGACTGTACTGGATTCTCGGTGACCATCACGGCACGGCCGAACTGACCATCAACGCCGCCACCCTGGCGATCGCCAAGCGTCGCACCCTGCCCTATGGCGACAACCGGGGCAACGCGGTCGGCATCTGGCCGGCAGCCATGGACAAGGGATTCGTCGGCGGCACCAAGGATCCCACCGGCCTGACCCACATAGGTGCCCGAGAATACGATCCCTTCATCGGCCGGTTCATCAGCGTCGACCCCGTGATCGACTACGCGGACCCGCAGCAGATGCACGGCTATGCCTACAGCAACAACAACCCGGTGAGTTTCACCGATCCGGACGGCGAGTTTCTCCGCAGTGTCGTGAAGAAGGCGGCGAACGCCGCCGTGTCGACCGGCAAATTCCTGTCCGACAATGCCGGGAACATCTCACTCGGGCTGGGGGTGGCAGCAATGGCCTGTGCGGTCATTCCGCCGCTACAGGTGCTCGCGCCGGTCCTCACGGCGGGATCCGCGCTGGCCGGTGCCTATGATGCGGGCAAGAGTGCGAAGAATGGGGACTGGACCGACGCCGCCATCGGAGTGGCCGGCCTGATTCCCGGCGGCAAGGCCGTGATGCAGACCGGCAAGTTGCTCAAATCCACCGCAGGCCCGGCTAAGAAGCTCTCCGCGGCCAAGGTGCAGCACACGAAGCTCAGTTGGCAGAACCAGAAGTTCCAGCAGAACGCCCGCCGTCCCGGCCAGGACGAGAGCTACCGGAGGCTGGCGTATCAGATGGAGACCCAGGGGATGTTGTTCGCCGACTACGCCGTCAGCGTCCATCGCCGGATCCTGGGCGAGGCCGTGGATCAGGTGATCAAGCAGCCCAGGACCGGGTTGGACTTCATGGGTGACGTGCTGTTGCTGGAGAACGCCAACTTCAACGCCTGCAAGTGGTTCGTCGGCTGTGAGTCCTCACGGCATGCGACGGTCTTTCCGGAGCATGCGCAGCGCAATGTCGTCAAGGCGAGCAGCGGCGTCAGAGGTAACGGCAGCGGTGGCTACCAGCCGAAGACGACCCCGGCGAAGAACTCTCCGTCCGCGCCGGTGCGGACGCCGACGTACAACTGGACGCCGGGACGAATCGGCGGCATCTAGGCAGTGACCGCGTAGATCCGGTTCACCGACCCGGGTCGAGTCAGGTGTCGGGCCGCGAGGATGATCTTCATCCGCGCGGCCCGACACCATGCTGGGTGACACTGGCCCGTCGAACGGCGACTCAGGCGGCGGGCGAGAACCACTGCCGAGACGATGCGGGCAGCAGCAGCAGGCCGATGACGGCAGCGAGCGCCACCATCCGCAACACGGTCAACGCGTCGATGTCGGGCAGTGCCGTCAGGCCGTACGCGATGTTGAAGGCGGCGAAGCCGGCGGTCAGCATCCGGGCGCGCCCGACCTGGCGCCACAGGCCGTACGCGAAGGCCAGCGAGAGAAGGACCACCCCCACGGCGAACACGGTCGCCCTCGTGTCGGTGACCCCCGGAGCAGTGCTCGTCTTGAACTGGATCGCCTGGATGACGCTCGCCAGGGGGAAAATGATCGCGGCCGCGACGACCGGGATGGGGACGCGTGTCTGACCTTGATCGATCATCGACACATGGTAGGTGTTGATCGCTTGGCTCGACCAGAGCGGCAGTCGGTGCACCTGTGCGGCTGTCGGATCAGGTTGTGCGGGCCGGTCAGGTGGTGACGGCGGCAGGTTCGGCCACGCAGGCGGTGCCCACGCGGTGGAAACCGGCCCGCAGGTAGACCCGGGCGATCTCCTCGCTACCGGCGGAGAGGAACACCAGGTCGGTTCCGTCGGCCAGCAGGGCACGGGCCAGGGTGGCGGTGACCGCCGCACCGAGTCCTCGACGGCGGGCGCTGGGCAGGGTGGCCACCCCGGCGATCTCGGCGACGTCACCGACCCGCATGGCCATGCCGCTGGCCAGCGGGCCTTCGGTGGCAGTGCCGGCCAGTACCGAGAGGTGGCTGCCGTTGGCGATGCGGGCGCGTTCCTCGTCGACCGCCGCCTCGTCCAGGCCGATCATGGCCGCGTCGCGCTCGGCCGCTCCGGACCTGCCCCGCGCGGTGCCGGGCGCGGCGAATCCGACCGCCGCCACCGCCCGCCGCGCGGCCACCGCTGCACCGAGATCATCGTCCGTCGGGCCTAGCAACCGCACCGACACGCCAGCGACGGCCTCCGGGTGGAGCAGGGTCACCGGGTCGGGCAGGGCGGCCGGGTCGAGGACCATCAACGGCGCTTCGAGTACGGCCAGGCCGGCCGCACGGGCCACCGGGAGCAGGTCCGGGTTGAGGTCGTGCACCCACTCCAGCGCCTCGGGCAGGCCCAACTCCCGCTGCCGGGCGCGGACCTCGGTCAGCTCGGCCAGCGACGGCGGCCGCCCGGCACCCCGACGCGGTCGCGCGTAGAACGGCCATCCGCGGCCTTCCCGAACGAAGAGGACCAGAGCGCCGTGATCTTCCACATGTGCCGCGTCCCGGGGCACCGCGTCGTAGAACCGTTCCAATCGGTCGAGGAGGTCGGTACGCTCGGAATCCACCCGGCGAGATTACCCGTCTCAGAGTCTGGACGGTGTGATCAATCTGCACTGGCCTTGCCCTACGAGCCCTAACGTAGACTTAATAGTCCGTATAGGGCCGACGTCGTCCCGATCATTTTTTAGCCTGAGTGACGACAGGAGGCCCGGTGGCCTTTGCGTACCCACACCGCCCCCAGCCGGCACCGCAGGACCCCCAGGTGACGTCTCCTGCCGGCCTGTACGACGCCGCTCATGAGCACGATGCCTGCGGGGTCGCCTTCGTGGCCGATCTGCACGGACGGCGCTCCCATACGGTGGTCGCCAACGGCCTGGGCGCGCTCTGCCGGCTGGACCACCGGGGTGCCCGGGGCGCGGAGCCGAACACCGGCGACGGCGCCGGCATCATGATCCAGGTACCGGACGCCTTCCTGCGCGCGGTGGTGGACTTCCCCCTTCCCCCGCACGGTGAGTACGCCACCGGTCTGGTCTTCCTGCCGGACGACGACGCCGGTGCGGCGCGGGCCCGCCAGGTGGTCGAGAAGTACGCCCTGGTCGAGGGGGCGGAGCTGCTCGGCTGGCGGGATGTGCCGGTCGATCCCTCCGACCTGGGCGACACGGCGTTGGCCGCGATGCCCCGGGTGCGGCAGTTGTTCCTCGCCGCCCGTCGGCTCACCGACACCCCGGCCGGTCCGGCCGGTTCCCCACTGAGCGGCCTGGAGTTGGAGCGGGTCGCCTTCTGCGTACGCAAGCAGGCCGAGCGGGAGTCCGCCGAGCGGGGAGTGCCGGCGTACTTCCCCTCGCTGTCCGGGCGGACCATGGTCTACAAGGGGATGCTCACCCCGGACCAGCTACCGGCCTTCTACCCGGATCTGACCGACGAGCGGGTGGACAGCGCCATCGCCCTGGTGCACTCCCGGTTCTCCACGAACACCTTCCCCTCCTGGCCGCTGGCCCACCCGTACCGGTTCATCGCCCACAACGGTGAGATCAACACCATCCGGGGCAACCGGAACTGGATGCAGGCCCGTGAGGCCCTGCTGCGTACCCCCGATCTGCCGGGCAACATCCGCCGGGTCTTCCCGATCTGCACCCCGGCCGCCTCCGACTCGGCCAACTTCGACGAGGTCCTGGAGCTGCTGCACCTGGCCGGGCGGAGCCTGCCGCACGCGGTGCTGATGATGATCCCGGAGGCCTGGGAGAACGACCCGGACATGGCCGCCGACAAGCGGGCTTTCTACCGGTTCCACGCCAGCCTGATGGAGCCCTGGGACGGCCCGGCCTCGGTCGCCTTCACCGACGGCGAGATCGTCGGTGCGGTGCTCGACCGCAACGGCCTGCGGCCGGGGCGCTGGTGGCAGACCGCCGACGGGCTCGTGGTGCTGGGCAGCGAGGCCGGGGTGCTCGACCTCGACCCGGCCACCGTGGTAGCCAAGGGTCGCCTCCAGCCCGGCAAGATGTTCCTGGTCGACACCACGACCGGTCGGATCGTGCACGACGAGGAGATCAAGACCGAGCTGGCCGCCGCCCAGCCGTACGCCGACTGGCTGCACGCCGGGCTGATCGAGCTGGACGACCTGCCGGCCCGCGAACACCAGGTCTACACCCACGACTCGGTACGCCGTCGTCAGCTGACCTTCGGCTACACCGAGGAGGAGCTGAAGATCCTGCTCGCCCCGATGGCCCGTACCGGCGCGGAGCCGATCGGGTCGATGGGCACGGACACCCCGATCGCCCCGCTGTCCACCCGGCCCCGGCTGCTCTACGACTACTTCCACCAGCTGTTCGCCCAGGTCACCAACCCGCCGCTGGACGCCATCCGGGAGGAGTTGGTGACCAGCCTGGCCTCGACCATCGGCCCGGAGGGCAACCTGCTCGACCCCGGCCCGGCGAGCTGCCGGCAGATCGTGCTGCCCTACCCGGTGATCGACAACGACGAGCTGGCCAAGATCCTCAGCATCGACGAGGACGGCGACCTGCCCGGCTTCAAGGCGGTACGGGTCTCCGGGCTCTACCGCATCCGCGACGGCGGCGCCGGGATCAAGGCCCGGCTGACCGAGATCTGCCGGCACGTCTCCGAGGCGATCGAGGACGGGGTACGCATCCTGGTCCTCTCCGACCGGGACTCCAACGCCGACCTGGCCCCGATCCCGTCGCTGCTGCTCACCGCGGCGGTGCACCAGCACCTGGTCCGGGAGCAGACCCGTACCCAGGTGGCCCTGATCGTGGAGTCCGGCGACTGCCGGGAGGTGCACCACGCGGCCGTGCTGATCGGCTACGGCGCGGCGGCGGTCAACCCGTACCTGGCCTTCGAGTCGGTCGAGGACATGATCTCCACCGGCGCGCTGGCCGGGATCGAGCCGCGCACCGCGATCCGCAACTACGTCAAGGCCCTCGGCAAGGGGGTCCTGAAGATCATGTCCAAGATGGGCATCTCCACGGTGTCCTCGTACTGCGGGGCGCAGGTCTTCGAGGCGGTCGGGCTGCACAGCCGCCTGATCGAGCGGTACTTCCGGGGCACCCCGAGCACGATCAGCGGGGTCGGCCTGGAGGGCATCCACACCGAGGTGGCCGCCCGACACGCCCTGGCCTGGCCGGCGCCCGGAGTCCCGGCCGGCGACCGGCTGCCGGTGGGCGGGGAGTACCAGTGGCGCCGCGAGGGTGAACTGCACCTGTTCAACCCGGAGACGGTGTTCCTGCTCCAGCACGCCACCCGCAGCCGCCAGTACGACGTGTTCCGCAGCTACACCGCCAAGGTCGACGAGTTGGCCGCGAAGGCCGGCTCCCTGCGCGGGCTGTTCCGGCTGCGTACCGGGGAACTGCCGCCGGTGCCGATCGAGGAGGTGGAGCCGGCCAGCGAGATCGTCAAGCGGTTCGCCACCGGCGCCATGTCGTACGGGTCGATCTCGGCGGAGTCGCACGAGACCCTGGCGATCGCGATGAACCGCCTGGGCGGCAAGTCCAACACCGGTGAGGGCGGCGAGGACGTCGACCGGCTGCACGACCCGGAGCGCCGCTCGTCGGTCAAGCAGATCGCCAGCGGCCGGTTCGGGGTGACCAGCGAATATCTGGTCAACGCCGACGACCTCCAGATCAAGATGGCCCAGGGCGCGAAGCCCGGCGAGGGCGGGCAGTTGCCCGGCAACAAGGTGTGGCCGTGGATCGCCCGGACCCGGCACGCCACCCCCGGGGTGGGTCTGATCTCCCCGCCGCCGCACCACGACATCTACTCCATCGAGGACCTGGCCCAGCTGGTGCACGACCTCAAGTGCGTCAACCCGGCCGCCCGGGTGCACGTCAAGCTGGTCAGCGAGGTCGGGGTCGGCACGGTGGCCGCCGGGGTGGCCAAGCTCAAGGCCGACGTCATCCTGATCTCCGGTCACGACGGCGGCACCGGGGCCTCCCCACTGAATTCCCTCAAGCACGCCGGCACCCCCTGGGAGCTGGGCCTGGCCGAGGCGCAGCAGACCCTGCTGCTGAACAAGCTGCGTGACCGGGTCACCGTGCAGGTGGACGGTCAGCTCAAGACCGGCCGGGACGTGATCGTCGCGGCCCTGCTCGGTGCCGAGGAGTTCGGCTTCGCCACCGCCCCGCTGATCGTCTCCGGCTGCATCATGATGCGGGTCTGTCACCTGGACACCTGTCCGGTCGGCATCGCCACCCAGAACCCGGTGCTGCGGGAGCGCTACACCGGCAAGCCGGAGTTCGTGGAGAACTTCTTCCTGTTCCTCGCCGAGGAGATCCGCGGCTACCTGGCCGAGCTGGGTCTGCGCAGCATCGACGAGGCGATCGGCCGCACCGAGCTGCTGGACGTGGCACCGGCGATCGAGCACTGGAAGGCCGGCGGGCTGGACCTGCACCGGGTGCTGCACCTGCCGGAGCTGCCCGAGGGGGCGGCCCGTCGGGGCGTACGCGCCCAGGATCATGGCCTGGAGTTGGCGCTGGACAACCAGCTCATCGCGCTGGCGGAGCCGGCCCTGCGCGGCGACGGCGAGCCCGCCCCGGTGCGGGCCGAGGTGACCATCCGCAACGAGCACCGCAGCGTCGGGGCGATGCTCGGCGGGGAGGTCACCCGCCGCTACGGCGGCGCCGGGCTGCCCACCGACACGATCGAGTTCTCCCTGCGCGGCACCGCCGGGCAGTCCTTCGGGGCCTTCCTGCCCCGGGGGGTCACCCTGCGGCTGTACGGCGACGCCAACGACTACGTCGGCAAGGGGCTCTCCGGTGGTCGGCTGATCGTCCGACCGGCGCCGACCTCGCCGTTCGTCACCCCGGACGCCGCGCCGGGTAGCCGGGCCGAGGATCAGATCATCGCCGGCAACACCATCCTGTACGGCGCCACCGGGGGAGAGGTCTTCCTGCGTGGTCGGGTGGGGGAGCGGTTCGCGGTCCGCAACTCCGGTGCGGTGGCCGTCGTCGAGGGAGTCGGCGACCACGGCTGCGAGTACATGACCGGGGGCACCGTGGTGGTGCTCGGCGCCACCGGGCGCAACTTCGCCGCCGGCATGTCCGGTGGTACGGCCTTCGTCTGGAACCTGGACCGACGGCGGGTCAACACCGAACTGGTCGACCTGTCCGCCCCCAGTGAGTCCGAGCGGGCCCGGCTGCACGAGTTGGTGCAGCGGCACTTCGCCGAGACCGACTCGGCCGTCGCCGAGCAGTTGCTCAAGCGCTGGCCGGAGGCGGTGGAGGAGTTCACCGCCGTGGTACCCCGGGACTACCGCCGGGTCATGGAGATCATGCAGGCCGCCGAAGCCGCCGGCCAGGACGTCGACGAGGCGGTGATGAGCGCCCTGGCGCCCGCCGCCGCCCCACCGCAGCCGACGCCCACGCAGGCGTCGCAGTCGGTCCCGCCCGCTGACCGGGTGGTCGCCCAGGAGGTGGCTCGTGCCTGACCCGAACGGTTTTCTGCGTCACCCCCGTCGGATGCCGGCCCGCCGGCCGGTGCCGGTGCGGATCAGTGACTGGCGGGAGGTCTACCCCCCGGCCGGTGAGGAGCTGATCCGCGAGCAGGCGGCCCGGTGCATGGACTGCGGCATCCCCTTCTGCCACAGCGACACCGCCGGCTGCCCCCTGGCGAACCGGATCCCGGACTGGAACGACCTGGTCCGCACCGGCAACTGGGACGCGGCGGTGGAGTCCCTGCACGCCACGAACAACTTCCCCGAGTTCACCGGTCGACTCTGCCCGGCGCCCTGCGAGGCGGCGTGCGTGCTCGGCATCGCCGGGGGTGACCCGGTGACCATCAAGCAGGTCGAGGCGGAGATCGCCGACGCCGCCGTGGCCCGGGGGCTCACCCCGGCCGAGGTGCCGCCGCCGAGTGGCCGGTCCGTCGCCGTGGTCGGTTCCGGCCCGGCCGGGCTGGCCGCCGCGCAGCAGCTGGCCCGCGCCGGTCACGCCGTCACCGTGTACGAGCGCGACGACGCGATCGGTGGCCTGCTGCGGTACGGCATCCCCGACTTCAAGCTGGAGAAGCGGCACATCGACACCCGGCTGGCCCAGCTCGCCGCCGAAGGGGTGCAGTTCCGCACCGGGGTCAACGTCGGCGTCGACATCACCGCCGAGCAGTTGCGCGAGCAGCACGACGCGGTGCTGCTGGCCTGTGGGGCGTTGCAGGGCCGCGAGTCCGACACCCCTGGCCGGCAACTGCGGGGGGTGCACCAGGCGATGGCGCACCTGGTGGCGGCCAACCGGGTGGTTGCCGCAGCCGGTGAGGGGCGCCCCGCCCTGGCCACCCTGCCCGACGGCACTCCGATCGACGCGGCCGACAAGCATGTCGTCATCATCGGCGGCGGGGACACCGCGGCGGACTGCCTGGGGGTGGCCCACCGGCAGGGGGCGGCCGGCGTACACCAGCTGGACCTGTACCCGCAGCCGCCCCGGGCCCGCGACGAGGCCCGCGACCCCTGGCCCACCTGGCCGTGGATCCTGCGGGAGTACGCCGCCCACGAGGAGGGCGGCGAGCGGGTCTTCGCGGTCGCGGTGCAGGAGTTCGTCGACGACGGCACCGGCGCGGTCCGGGCGGTACGCATCGCCGAGGTGACCGTGGAGAAGCGCGACGGCCGACGGATCGTCACCCCGGTGCCGGGTACCGAGCGGGAACTGCCCGCCGACCTGGTGCTGCTGGCGATCGGCTTCGAGGGCACCGAGGAGCAGCCGCTGCTGGCCCAGTTCGGGGTGGCCCGCAACGCCCGGGGCGCGATCGACTCCCGGGCCGACTGGCAGACCGAGACCGAGGGGGTCTTCGTCGCCGGTGACATGCACCGGGGCGCCTCGCTGATCGTCTGGGCGATCGCCGAGGGGCGGGCCGCCGCCGCGGCGATCCACCACTACCTCGACGGGGTGGGTGCCCTGCCCGCTCCCGTCCGCGCCGACTCCCGCCCGCTGACGGTGTAAGGAAGGGCACCTTCTTAACGCCTCGTGCATAGGAAGGGCCCCCTGTTAACAGCACGCGGCCCAGAGCACACGGCACCCGCCTGATCACGCCGATCGGGCGGGTGCCGTCGGCTATTCCCTTAATCCAGATGTTTCGATAGCATTACCGCCCAGTAACAACCCTTGGCCACGCGCGCGGTTCTCGGGCTCCACCACCACCCCCTTGTGGAGGTCCGCCAATGCCCCACCGTCCGCTGGCCCGCGCCCTGGCCGCGCTGGTCGCCATCGCCACCGC
The DNA here is from genome assembly GCF_035920385.1 of Micromonospora sp. NBC_01739. Taxonomy (GTDB): domain Bacteria; phylum Actinomycetota; class Actinomycetes; order Mycobacteriales; family Micromonosporaceae; genus Micromonospora. The sequence goes on from NZ_CP109151.1 coordinate 512,677, forward strand.
CACCCTCGGTGCGCTGGCCGTGCCCGCCGCCGCCCAGGCTGCCGCTCCCATCCACTACGTAGCCCTCGGCGACTCCTACTCCTCCGGGGTCGGCGCCGGCCCGTACGACCTGTCCACCTGCCTGCGCAGTCAGAAGTCGTACGCCCCGCTGTGGGCCGCGGCCAACAACGTGGCCAGCTTCCGCTTCCCCGCCTGCGGTGGGGCGGTCACCGCCGACGTGCTCAACAACCAGCTCAGCTCGCTGAGCAGCACCACCACCATGGTCACCATCACGGTCGGCGGTAACGACGCCGGCTTCGCCGACGTGATGACCAGTTGCCGGTTCGGCAGCACCTCCAGCTGCACCAACGCGGTCAACCAGGCGAAGGCCTTCGCCACCGGCACCCTCCCGGCCCGGCTGGACCGCACCTACGCCGCCATCCGCGACCGGGCCCCCAACGCCCGCCTGATCGTGCTCGGCTACCCGCGCCTGTTCGAGACCGGCTCCTGTGGACTGCTGGCGATGAGCAGCCAGAAGCGAACCCTGCTCAACGAGGCCGCCGACACCCTGGCCCAGGTCACCGCCGACCGGGCGGCGGCGGCCGGGGCCACCTTCGCCGACACCCGGCCCACCTTCGCCGGTCACGGCGTCTGCGCCGCCCAGCCGTGGATCCGTGACGTCACCGGGGTCATCGAGGCGTACCACCCGAACGCCGACGGCTACCGCCACGGCTACCTGCCGGCCCTCAACGCGGTCACCGGCTGACCGCTCACCGCCGACGGCCGACGGTACGCACCCCGCGTACCGTCGGCCGTCGCCGTTCCACTGTGGGCCGACACGTCCGGGTACGCGGACGCGTGCCCGCCTGGCCGGGGTCCGTTAGGGTTTCAGCGGACCACAGGACGGGCGGCGGAGGAGCAGAGGTTGGGCAGGCTCGCGTCGGCGTACGGGCAGGCGATCGCCGCCCACCGGGCCGCCCGGGCCCACCTCGAGGCCGCCCGGGAGGCCCTGCGGGGGACGACACCCCCCGCACCCAGGGTCGACCCCGACCTGCTGACCCGGCTGGCCCGGGTCGGCGGCACCCTGGCCACCCCCACCCCGGGCACCCCCCTGGCCGGTCAACCGGTGCCGGTACGCCTGGGCGAGGCGATAACCGCCGGTGCGGGCTTCCCCGTCCTGGTGCCCCTGGGGGCCGGCCATCACCTGTCCGTCGACACGGACGCCCGCAACCCGGCCGTGGCCGGGCTGCTGCGCGCGGTCGTGCTGCGGCTGCTGGCCACGGCCGCACCCGGCTCGGTCCGGGTGGCCGGGCTGGACAGCGGAGCCCTGGGGGCCACCTTCGGACCCCTGCGACCCCTGCTGGACTCCGGGGTCATCGACCCACCGGCCACCACCGAGGCGGAAGTCGCCACCCTGCTGGACGCCGCCGAACAACACGCCCGTACCGCCCGGCGCAGCGACCGCCCCGACCAGGAACTCCTGGTGCTGGTAGCCGCCTCCGTCCCCTCGCCCCGCGAGGCCGCCCGGCTGGCCGCGCTCACCCACGCCGGGCCGGCCGCCGCCGTCTGCGTCCTGCTGGCCGGCTGGACCGCCGCCGGGCCCGGGGAGACACTGCCGCCGCTGGGCACCACGACCACCCTGCGGATGATCGACGGGTACGCCCGGGTCGGTGACCCGCCGCACGCACCCTTCAGCGCCGACGGCAGCGGCCTGCCCCTGCCGGTACGCCTGGACGGCGACCCGCCGCCGACCTCGGTGGCGGCGCTGGCCACCCACCTCGGCGAGACCGCCCGCCGGGGCGCCACGGTCGGCTTCGCCGATCTGCTGCCGTCCCAGCGGTGGGCCGCCTCGGCCCGCTCCGGTCTGCGTACCGTGGTCGGTCGAGCCGGCCGGGAACCCTTCACGATCGCCTTCGACGACGCCACCCCGCACTGGCTGGTCGGTGGGCGTACCGGTAGCGGCAAGACGGTGTTCCTGCTGGACGTGCTCTACGGGCTGGCCGCCCGCTACGCCCCCACCGAGTTGCAGCTCTACCTGCTCGACTTCAAGGAGGGGGTGAGCTTCACCGAGTTCGTCCCCACCGGCCGCGACCCCTCCTGGCTGCCGCACGCCCGAGCCGTGGGCATCGAGAGCGACCGCGAGTACGGGGTGGCCGTGCTGCGGGAACTGCGCCGCGAACTGCACCGCCGGGCCACCGCCCTGAAACGCCACGGGGTCACCAAACTGGCCGACCTGCCCGCCGACACCGCCGTGCCGAGGATCGTCGCCGTGATCGACGAGTTCCAGGTGCTGCTGGCCGGCAACGACCCGATCTCCCGGGAGTCGGTGGACCTGCTGGAGGAGTTGGCCCGCAAGGGCCGCTCGTACGGCATCCATCTGGTGCTGGCCAGCCAGAGCACCACCGGCATCGAGGCCCTCTACGGTCGGGCCGAGGCGGTGTTCGGGCAGTTCGCGTTGCGGGTGGCGCTGCCCGGAGGCGGGGGAGTGCTCGACCAGCTCAACGACGCCGCGGCCACCCTGCCGGTCGGCTCGGCCGTGGTGAACACCGCCGCCGGGGTGTCCGGGGCCAACACGATCATCCGCTTCCCGGACGCCTACGCCGCCGCCGAGGAGTTGACCCGCCTGCGGCACGAGCTGTGGCAGGCCCGCCCGGCCACCGCCCGGCCACCCTCGGTGTTCCGGGGCTACGAGACCGCCCGGGTGGAGGAGGACCCCACCTTCACCGGCCTGCGTCCCGGGGGTCGGCGACCCCTGGCCCTGGTCGGTCGCACGGTCGACGTGGACGGCACCAGCGCCCTGTTCATCATGGACACCGCCCCCGGGCGGCACCTGGCCGTGGTCGGCACCGCCACCGCCGGTGCCGAGGTGCTGCGGGCGGCCACCCTGAGCCTGGCCCGGCAGCACACCCCCGGGGAGGTGACCTTCCTACTGGCCCCCCTGGTCGCCGCCGCCGACCCGGCCGCCGACGACACCGCAGCCACCCTGACGGCCGCCGGCCACCCGGTGGTACGCCTCGACGCCCCCGCCCTGCGGCAGCACCTGGCCACCCTCGGCGCGACCGACCCCACGACCCCGCCGGGGCGGGCCTACCTGGTGGTGTTCGGGATGGACGCCGCCGCCGGACTGCTGGCCGAGAGCGACCCGGCCACCTTCCGCAGCGGCCACGACGACCTGCGCACCCTGCTGCGTCAGGGCCCCGGTCACGGGGTGCACCTGCTCGGCTGGTGGCGGGGGCTGCGTCGACTCGCCGACGACCTCGGCGGGACCCAGAACCGCGACGACATCGCCTGCCTGGTGGCGCTGAACGTGCCCGGCGCCGACCTCGGCCTGCACCTGGGGGTGCACGACCTGGCGTACACCCCCCGGGCCGACCGGGCGTTGCTGGTCGACCGGCACGACCAGCGGATCCGGCTGATCGTGCCGTTCGCCCGCGACGAGCACCCCGGCGACGGGCAGGAGTGAGCGTGTCCACCTTCGACGAGTACGCCGCGCTGGTCCGGCACCTGTCCGTTCAGCAGCGCGCCGACGAGCAGGGTGTCGCCGCCGAGGCCGACCGGCGGCGGGATCTCGGTGCGGCCGTCGACTACCTGGACCGTCGACTGTCGGCCCAGGGGCAGCGGCTGGACCAGTTGGGCCGCACGCTCGGCGTCTCACCACCGCCCGTCGGGCCGCAGCCGAGCACCGCGCCCGTCTCCGGTCCACCCGGTGCGCCGGTGTCCTCCGGGCCACCTGCGAATGGGACGGGGTGGGACGGCGGCGTAGCCGCCGCGCCGGGGCGGCCGGGGGTCGGGGCGTACTCCCAGGGGGGTGTGGGGGAGGCGGAGCGGGCGTTGCCGGTGGCGGTGCGCGCGACGGCGGCCGGGGTGCCCGGCCAGCGGGTCGGCGAAGTCGACCCGGCCACGGAGCTTGAGATGGTGCGGCGGTGGGCCGACGAGGCCGACCGGTACGCCCAGCAGACCGAGGTGCTGGCCCAGCGGCCGGCGCTGCTGCCGAGCTGGTCCCCGATGGCCCGGGCGATCGCCGTCTACCTCGGGTTCGCGGCCGTGTCGGTGCTGATCATGCTGGTGATGGTGCTGGCCTCCGGAATCGGGGTGGTCGGCGGCTGGACCCTGTTCTCCTGGATGTGTGCCGGCCTGCCCGCCGCCTCACTGATCGGTGGCTGGCTGGTGCTCGGCCGCTGGGGTCGGCCCGCCGTCGGCGCGACGACCGCACCCCGCTACCCGGTGATCGGTTTCCTGCTCTGCTTCCTGGCCGTACCGCTCGCCTACTGCGGCTACCTGATCCTGATCCGCACGCTGCGGTGAAGATGCGCCGAGATCTTGGTTCGCCTGCGCCCCTCCAGGGGCACTTTCGTACCAAGATCTCCGCTGCTGTTTCAGGTGCGGGAGTCTCGTAGGCTCCTTTGTGGTCGTTGCTCGGGTGGCGGAGGACGTGAGGGAGGGCGTGTGAGTGCAGCGGAGATGATCGCCAGACTGGCGGCGGCGGCACAGAAGCTGGACGAGGCCAAGGCCAAGACGGCCGCCGCCGCGCAGGATGCGGCCGAGGCGCGGCAACTCGTCGCGGGAGCCCTTCAGGGGGTCGCCGCCGGGCCGCTGATCAACATGATCGACTCGTACCGGCAGGCCCTGGCGCAGGCCGCCCAGGGTGGTGAGCCCGCCAAACAGCACGTCCAGGAAACCATCGCGAAGGTACGCGCACTGGGTAACTGACCGCCGAGGGCGCGACGACAGGGGAGGTGGCGCAGTGAGCGAGAGCGCGATGTTGGACGGATTCCACATCGGAGGGGTGCCGGAGGGGCTGGGCGGTCTGGTCTCCGACTTCGCCAGCGAGTGGGAGGACGTGCAGATCACCAGCCGGGTCTGGGAGCGGCAGACCGCCGACGGGCACCGGGTGGACCTGCGGGTGCATGTGCTGCGCGGGCAGCGGCTGGCCGACCTCGACGGGCTGCGCGACTTCCTCGTCGACTACCACGAACGCGAGTACGACGATTCCCAGACGACCGAGTTCCCGCACCCTGAGGGGCCCGGCCTGGCGACCGATGCTCAGGTGTTCTGGCTGGCCGAGCCGGGGGTCGGGGTGACCGTGCTGGTCGACCCGGAGCGGGTCGACCAGGCGGGCCTGTTCGCCTTCGCGGGTGGCATCGTCAGGCAACGCCAGCCGGCGGGTTGAGGTGCTGCCTGGCGGGCTGTTTAGGAACGGACCAGAACGCGGGCAGGGCCGCAGTTCTGCTGCGGCCCCGCTGTGCGAGTCGGGGATCAGGAACCGGTCGGGCTCAGCGGAGCACCACCCGGAATGGGGACGACCCCGGTCGGGCCGACGTAGAGCAGCCGGTTCGGCGAGCCCTCCGGGTTGGGGATCTTGTCCTGGGTGGCGTTGCCCAAGATCAGGTTGCCTACCTGCTGAGGCGTCAGGCCGGGGGTGACGCCGAGGATCAGGGCGGCGGCACCGGCGACGTGCGGGGCGGCCATCGAGGTGCCGCTGGCAATGTAGGAGCTGTTGTCGCTGGTGTACCAGGCGGAACGGATTTCCTGGCCGGGGGCGAAGATGTCGGTGCAGCGGCCCCAGTTGGAGAACAGTGCCCGGGAGTCGCCGATGGTGCTGGCGTTCACCGTGATCGCCTCAAGGACCTTGGCCGGGGTGTATTCGCAGGCGTCGGAGTTGTTGTTACCCGAGGAGATCGTGTAGAGCACGCCTTTCAGGATGGAACCCCGGATCGCGTTCTCCAGGGTGACGTGGCTGCCTTTGGCGCCGAGACTCATGTTCGCCACCGCCGTCCCCTTGGTCACGTGTTGAGCGGTCACCCATTCGACCCCGGCGATGACCGCCGCCGTGGTACCCACTCCGCCGCAGCCGAGGACCTTGACCGCGACCAGTGACACGCTCTTGGCAACCCCGAATGCCCTGCCACCGAGGGTGCCCGCGACATGCGTACCGTGGCCGTTGCAGTCGGTGTTGATCCCGTCCCCGGTGGTGTTGATGCCCCAGACCGCCCGGCCACCGAAATCGGCATGTGTCGTCCGGATCCCGGTGTCGATCACATACGCCCGCACCCTGTTCGTCGCGTCCGGGTACGTGTACGTGTTGTCGAGCGGCAGGTGCCGCTGATCGATCCGGTCGAGCCCCCACGACGGCGGGTTCACCTGCGTACTCGTGAGTCGGACCTCGATGTCCTGCTCGACGTACGCCACTCCCGGCTGGGCAGCGAGCCGGCGAGCAGTGGCGTGGCTCATCGTGCCCGCGAATCCGTTCAACGCATGCGAGTAGGTGTGCGCCACCTTGACGTCGTACCTGGTGGTCAGCTCACGGGTCAGCGTTTGGGCGTTGACGGCCGAGTCGTCCTTGAGTACCACGAGGTAACTGTCCGGAATGGCATTCGGATTGTCGATGCCGAGAATGCTGCCCTCGGCCGCAGCCACCGGTGACGCGGCCACCGAGACGAGTAGGGCAGCCGCAATGGCGACCGCCGATGATTTCGTGGAACGTCGTCGCCAGGTCTTGCGGGCATCGTCCATGGTGATTCCTCCATGCTGACGCTGAGTGTGGGGCCCCGTCGAACACGCAGAGCGCCATCTGCCGCGCAAGAATAACGAAATTCATCTGTAACCGTCAATTATTCAAATTAGCTCATTCATCTCGTGCGGGTTCGATGTCCGGATGAATTGTGTGCTAGCTCGCAAACCTGGCGTAGTCGCGATAATGCTTATTTAGCGTCACCCGGAAGCGGGGCTGGGAAGCTTCGGATCTGCGATTTCCACACCAGCAATTCGCGCTGGAGCAAATTCGCTATGCCGCTAGGTGTTGAGCTACGCAGACGGCGGCTGAGGCGGTTCGTGCTGGTCCTCGGCGACCTGAAGCAGATGGCATCGGACGATCGCCCGGCAGGAGGTGGCCAGGAGCAGTCCGATACCAACCGCCATGATCGGCAGCCCGGCACCGAACGGTCGCTCCGCCACCGAATCCAGGCTGCTCTGCTCGCCCAACATGGCGAAGCTCGCCGCCACCACCGCCAGAGCGGTGACCAGGGTGCCGATGGCGGCGACCACTCCGGTCATCGCCGCCACCACGCTCCGTCCTGCCCACAGTGCCGCCCCGGCAGCCAGCAGCAGCCAACCGAAGGTGAGCAGAGTCCAGCCGCCCCCATCGCCGAGCGAGGCGTACTCCCAGCCGGAGAAGGACCACAGGGCGCGCTCGCTCCGACGAAACCAGGGCATCAGATAGCCGCCGAAGGCGAGCATGGTGGCGACGAGCATGCCCGCGTCGACGGCGAACAGCCGGAGCGTTGAGGTCTGCGGTGCCGTGGACATGATCCTCCTCGTCCAAAAGCTACGGAGCAGCATCGTACGGCGTGATCCACACGTCCGCCCGCTGTCGCGGGACGGCACCGCATCGATGGGCGGCGCCACCGGGGCCAGCGCGTGTCGGGTCGGCGACAAGGTGGGTCAAACGCCATTCCTCGTACGTATCCTGGCGTGTTCATCGGCAACTGTGGACGTGGGGGAACGTGAATCCGCGACAATTACGGCGTTTGGCGGAACGGTCGGCCAACTTCGGTTTCCTGCTGAAGGATCATCCGCTGCTGGTCTGGTATGGGGCGGGCGCTGAGCTGCTGGTTTATGTCGACGCGCAGGCCGCGATGTTCAAGATCCGCGCCTTCGGCGACGAGTTGGCCAAGGAACTGCTGCGGCGCACCGGGCAGCACCCCCGCAGCGACTTCTACCACCGGGTGGAGGCGCTGCACGCGGACGGGACCCTGACCCGGGAGATCCACCGGGCCTTCCACAGCCTGCGGGATCAGGGCAACAAGGCGGTGCACGACCACCTGGCCGAGGTGCGTGCCGCACTGGAGATGCTGCGTACCTGCTTCGAGCTGGGCCTGTGGTTTCACCGGGCGGTGTCCGGTGACCGTTCGCCCATCGGCTTCGTGCCGCCCACGCCACCACAGCAGCAGGTTCCGCGCAGCGTCGCCGACGCCCTCCAAGACGAGCTGGACCGCTACCGCCGGGAGTTGGCCGAGGCGAAGCTGCTGCTCACCGGGGCGCAGTCCGTCGAGCGGGCGCAGGCAGAAGCCGAGCGGGCCGCCGACCAGGCGGTCCGGAATGCCGCCGCCGCCCGCGAGGAGGCCGCCGAGCTGGTCACCCGCCTGGAGCCGGCGGCCCGTGCCGAACAACAGCGCCGGGACACCAGCCGGACCGGCAAGGTGTCGGCGGCCCGCCGGGAGGAGTTCATCGCTCGTGCCCGGCGTGCCTCCCGCAGACCCCTCAACGAGGCAGAGACCCGGGTCGAGATCGACCGGCAGCTCCACGCGGCCGGCTGGCAGGTCCAGGACGAGGAAGACGCCAACCTGGAGGCGGGACGCGGCGTTGCCCTTCGGGAGGTGACCCTGGCCAGTGGTCGGGCCGACTACCTGCTCTATGTCGATCAGCAACTGGTCGGGGTCATCGAGGCGAAGCGCGAAGGCACCGCCCCGCGTGGCGTGGAGGCGCAACTCGACCGGTACCGGAGCGGGCTGACCCCCGCGCAGAAACTGAGCGCCTGGCGGCGAGACGTGCCGCTGCCGTTCGGCTATGTCGCCACCGGCACGCAGACCGCCTTCGTCAACGGACTGGACCCGCATCCGCGTACCCGGGAGGTCTTTGCCTTTCACCGGCCGGAGACGTTGGCCCGGTGGATGCGGGAGGCCGACGACGACCCGGCCGCGCCGACGCTGCGCGCCCGCCTGCGGCAGATGCCGGAGCTGAATCCCTCCGGTCTGCGGCCGGCGCAGATCGAGGCGATCGTGGGCCTGGAACGCTCGCTGGCCGGCGACCATCCCCGGTCGCTGATCCAGATGGCCACCGGCGCGGGCAAGACCTTCACCGCGGTAACCGCCAGCCACCGGCTGCTCAAGCACGCCCGCGCGAACCGGATCCTCTTCCTCGTCGACCGCAACAACCTGGGTCGGCAGACCCTCCAGGAGTACGCGGGCTACCAGACCCCGGGCGACGGGCGAAAGTTCACCGAGCTGTACAACGTGGACCGGCTCTCCGGCGCGGGTCTGCTCGACTCCTCGACCGTGGTCATCTCCACGATTCAGCGGCTCTACGCCGCCCTGCGTGGTGAGGACCTGCCCGACCCGGATGCCGACGACCGCGCGTACGACGAGTATGAGCTGGACGCTCCGGCGGAGGTCGGCTACCAGTCGAACATCCCGCCGGAGACCTTCGATCTGATCGTGGTGGACGAGTGTCACCGCTCGATCTACGGCCGGTGGCGGGCGGTGATCGAGTACTTCGACGCCTTCGTGGTCGGCCTGACCGCCACCCCGGTAGCCCAGACCCTGGGCTTCTTCCAGCAGCACCTGGTCTCGCAGTACACCTATGAGCAGGCGGTGGCCGACGGGGTCAATGTCGGCTTCGACGTGTACCGGATCAAGACCCAGATCACCGAGGCGGGGCACACCATCGACGCCGGGACGGTGGTGCCGCTGCGTGATCGGCGTACCCGGGCCGAGCGCTACCAGGAACTGGAGGACGATTTCCGGTACGAGGGCAGCCAGGTCGGCCGATCGGTGATCTCCAAGGGGCAGCTGCGGCTGGTGTTGGAGACCTTCCGGGATCGGTTGTTCACCGAGATCTTCCCGGGCCGCAACACCGTGCCCAAGACGCTGATCTTCGCGCGGGACGACAACCACGCCGAGGAGATCGTCACGATGGTGCGGCAGGTCTTCGGGCGCGGCAACGACTTCGCCGCGAAGATCACCTACACCTCCCGCCGTGAGGGCGCCAACCCCGACACCCTGCTGCAAGCCTTCCGCAACAGTCCGGAGCTGCGCATCGCGGTGACCGTCGACATGATCGCCACCGGCACGGACGTCCGCCCTCTGGAGTGCGTCTTCTTCCTCCGGCCGGTGCGCAGCGCCACCTACTTCGAGCAGATGAAGGGGCGCGGGGCACGCACCATCGACCCCGCCGAGTTCCAGGCCGTCACCCCCGACGCGCAGGTCAAGGACCGGTTCGTCATCGTGGACGCGGTCGGCGTCACCGAAGCCGAGTTGGACGAGGCGGTGCCCCTGCACCGGCACTCCGAGAAGCAGATCTCCCTACGTGACCTGCTCCGCAAGGCAGGCACCCTGACCGCCAACCCGGACGAGGTGGCCACCCTGTCGGCCCGGCTGTCCCGGCTCGACCGGAAGATCACCGACGCGGAGCGGGAGGAACTCGCCGAGCTGGCCGGGCAACCGATCACCGCGATCGCCCGGGGACTGGTCGACGCCATCGCTCCGGAACAGCTCAACCCCGCGAAGGCCGCCGGCCCCCGCGCGGTACGCGACCTGCTGGCCGGTGCCCTGCGCCCGCTGGCCGCCAACCCGGAGCTGCGGGAACGCATCCTGGCCATCCGGCGAGCCCACGACATCACCATCGACGAGGTGAACGTCGACACCCTGCTGTCGGCGCGCGGGGTGCCAGCCGAGGATCTGGCCCAGAACATGGTCAAGGACTGGCACGCCTACCTGGAAGACCACCGCGCGGAGATCACCGCCCTCCAGGTCTTCTACGAGGGACGCGGCCGGATCGGGTACGCCGACCTGTCCGACCTGGCCCGGCGGATCGCCCGACCGCCGCAAGCCTGGACGGCTGAATCGCTCTGGAAGGCGTACGTCCTGCTCGGCCGCACCGCCGAGGCCCCCGGCGCCCGCAGCGTCACCGACCTGGTCAGCCTCATCCGGTACGAACTGGGGCTGGACACCGAGCTGCGGCCCTACCGCAGCGTCATCGAGGAACGCTTCCGAGGGTGGCTGCTGCGGCAGGAACAGGCGGGAGCTACCTTCACTGCCGACCAGGTGTGGTGGCTGGAGAGGATCAAGAACGTGATAGCGACAAGCGTGGAGGTCACCCCGGACGACCTCGACGGCGCACCCTTCACCGAACGCGGCGGCATCGACGGCTACGCCACCACCTTTGGCCCCCGCGCCGAACCCCTCCTCACCGAACTGAACCAGGAGCTTTCCGCGTGACCGACCTGCCAAAAGGCTGGACGGAAGTACGCCTTGGCGACATCGCCAAGTCCGTCAAGAACGGTATCTTCGTCTCGCGCCCCGGCGCGGAGCCCGACGGCGTGCCGATCCTGCGCATCAGTGCCGTGCGGCCCGGCCACCTTCGAATGGACGATATTCGCTACACGGGACAGAGCACAGAATCCCTGGAGGGATCAGATTCTCTGCTTCGCCCTGGCGACCTCGTGTTTACTCGCTACAACGGAAACATCGACTTCGTTGGAGCGTGTGCACTCGTCCCGCAGAACGTCGGCCCACTGACCTACCCGGACAAGCTTATCCGCGTCCGAGTGAACCCCGAAGCTGCCGTTCCCGAAGTTGTCGCGTACCTATTTCAATCAACTTATGTCAGGTCTCATGTGCGAGCCTTGGCGCGGACGACAGCAGGCCAGGCCGGCATCTCGGGAGCGAGCCTCAAGTCTGTTACGCTTCCGCTTCCGCCGCTTGCTGAGCAACAGCGCATTGCTGCCATTCTCGATGATTTCTTATCTATCTTGAAAGCAGGCATGGCTGAGGTAGACAAAGTTGCTCGACGCGTTGATCGATTTCGGGACAAAGTCATGTACTTGGCGGGCGTGGGAGGTTTGACGGATCAATCATTAACGAGCGTTGCGCATTCACCCGAGCCAGCTAGTGTGATCGATGGTGATTTGCCAAAAATTCCGAGCACGTGGCAGTGGAAGCGGCTGGGGGAGATTGCCGACGTTGTCGGTGGTGTGACCAAGGACGCCAAGCGGCAGTCGGATCCCGATTTTGTGGAAGTTCCTTATCTGCGGGTTGCGAACGTGCAGCGGGGACGTCTCGACCTTGCTGAGGTGACACGGATTCGGGTGCCTCCGAGGAAGGTCGAACAGTTGCGGTTAGTCCCCGGTGACGTGCTGCTCAACGAGGGTGGGGATCGGGACAAGTTGGGCCGAGGCTGGGTGTGGAACGGGCAGATACCCGATTGCATCCACCAGAACCACGTCTTCCGGGCCCGAGTCAGAGATGAGGCGCTGCACCCGAAGTTGTTGGCGTGGCACGCGAACGGATTCGGGCGGCGCTGGTTCGAGGTCAACGGCCTCCAAAGCGTAAATCTAGCCTCCATCAGCCTCGGCAAAATGCGGCAGTTCCCCGTCCCTGTTCCTCCTCGCGATGAGCAGGAAGGGCTGGTGGTGATGGCCGAGACATACCTTTCAATGTTGGATGGCATGGAGAAGGCAGTGGCGACTGCCCGGCAGAAGGCAGCTCATCTGCGCGCGTCGTTGTTGGCGGAGGCGTTCGCGGGGCGGCTCATTCCCCAAGATCCGAATGATGAGCCGGCGTCGGAGTTGTTGGCGCGGATTCGGGCTGAGCGCGAGGCGGCGTTGCCGAGGCAGAAGGCGCGCTCTCGGCGTACGAAGAAAGACTTGCCGGCACCGCCGACCAGGGTGACCGGCGATGACTACCAGCAGGAGGCACTGCCGCTGTGAGCACTGTGGATTCGCGCCGGCTGGTGCAGAAGCTCTGGAACTACTGTGATGTGCTGCGCGACGATGGTGTGTCGACCATCGATTATGTGGAGCAGTTGACCTTCCTGCTGTTCCTGAAGATGGCCGATGAGCGAGCGAAGCGGCCGATGCGGCCGGAGCAGATCGTGCCAGCCGAGCTGAGCTGGCAGACGTTGCTGGATGCCGAGGGTGACGCGCTGGAGGTGCAGTACCGGCACATCCTGACCGGGCTGGCCAAGGAAGGCGGCACCCTCGGCACGATCTTCCGCAAGGCGCAGAACAAGATCCAGGATCCGGCGAAGCTCAAGCGGCTGATCGTCGACCTGATCGACAAGGAAAACTGGTCCGGGACCGGTGTCGACGTCAAGGGCGATGCGTACGAGGAGTTGCTTGCCCGGGGCGCGGAGGACACCAAGTCGGGGGCGGGACAGTACTTCACCCCTCGGGCGCTGACGGCCGCGATGGTGGACTGCATGATGCCAACCCCGGACGACACGATCACCGATCCGGCCTGCGGCACCGGTGGTTTCCTGCTCGCCGCCTTCGAGTACGTCCAGCGGCACCACGGCGCAAGCCTCACCCCGGACCAGCGCCGCAGCCTCGCGGCTGGCGCGATCACCGGTACTGAGCTGGTCGAGGGTACGGCGCGGCTGGCCGCCATGAACATGTTGCTGCACGGCATCGGCACCCCAGGTGGGGAGTCGCTGATCACCATCGGTGACGCGCTGGGTAAGCCGCCAGCCCGCCGGCACACCCTGGTGCTGGCCAACCCGCCGTTCGGCCGCAGCTCCACGATCCGGTCGGTGACCGAGACCGGCAAGGCGTCCCGCGAGGAGCGGGAGATCGAACGCACCGATTTCTGGGCGGCGACGGCCAACAAGCAGCTCAACTTCGTACAACACATCGCCGCGCTGCTGGAGATCGACGGCCGGGCGGCCGTGGTCCTGCCGGACAACGTGCTTTTCGAGGGCGGCGCGGGGGAGACCATCCGTCGTCGACTGCTCAAGCAGTACGACCTGCACACTCTGCTGCGCCTGCCCACCGGCATCTTCTATGCCGGTGGGGTCAAGGCCAACGTGTTGTTCTTCGAGCGCAAGCGGGCTCGCGAGCAGCCATGGACCCAAAAGCTCTGGGTGTACGACTTCCGTACCAACCAGCACTTCACCCTCAAGCAGAATCCGCTGCGCCGCGAACACCTCCAGGATTTCGTGGACTGCTATCTGCCCGGCAAGGACCGCTCGGAGCGGGTGGAGTCCGAGCGGTTCAAGGCGTTCAGCTACGACGAGTTGATCGCCCGGGACAAGGTGAACCTGGACATCACCTGGCTGCGTGACGCTTCGCTGGAGGACGTCGACGCCCTGCTGCCGCCCGAGGTGATCGCTCAGGAGATCGTCGAAGACCTCCAGGCCGCCCTGCGCGAATTCGCCGCCATCGCCGAGGCCCTGTCCTCCCGCGCGGAATCCGCACAGACCTCGACAGAGCCGCCAGCCGCGGATGAGTGACCCGCCCCGGGCGCGGCAGGGGGAATTGCCGCCACCCGGGACGGGGGTCCTCAGGAGGGGTGGATCGGCACCCAGTCGGTGAAGCGCTGGTGCAGGTTCGTCGGGTAGGCGTTCGGGTGCAGGTCGGCTAGTTGTTCGGTGGCCTGTTCGCGCAGGGTCACCAGGTGGACCAGCAGCCCTGGCATGTTGCCCCGGTACTCGGCGAGCAGGCGTAGCTTCGCCGGTGAGCAGGGCCAGGAGCTGCCGCAGGCTTGGCAGCGCCAGGTCGGGCGGGAGGGGATGTGATCGCGCGGGTGCGGTCGTCTCACCGGTCGCCCCCGGTCGTGCCGCGCCGTCGGCTCCGAGCCCGGCTTCTGCTCGGCGGGGGTACGGGTAGAAGCCCGACTGGCCGCACAAACAGCTCGCGGCGCTCGGTGGCGTCGCCGTTGCGGTCGAGTACGTAGACCTGGATCCAGGCCCAGCCGTGGTAGCTGTTCCGATCGGTCAGCTCGCGGATTACCCGGACCGCTATCGGCCTGGCGAACTGCGGTGACGCCTCGCGGGTCAGCAGGTAGACGCCGGGTGTCACCCGGGGGGTGCCGTCCTCCCGGTGGCCGGGCACCGGGGTGGCCGGGCGACTCGTCCAGCGCGACGCGGGAACGGCATTCGCGGGCTTTAGTGCAGACACAGGCGACCTCCTCGCAACCACGATCACTGGTTGCATGTGGACAGATACACCGCGTGGATATAGGTTCATCAGACGTCATAGACGTCCCTCTCGGAGGTGGTCATGAACCAGGCGCTGAGGGCAGCCATGGCCGATGCCGGTGAAACCATCGATAGCCTCGCCGAGCAGGTCGGGGTGGACCCGAAGACGGTTGGACGCTGGATTACACCGGGCCGTGTGCCGCATCCGCGTCACCGTGCGGCGGCGGCTGCGGCGCTCCGGCGTGAGGTGGAGGACCTTTGGCCGGACGTTTTGAAACGTCGTGAACCGCCGTGGCTGCGGCCATGGGTGGAGACGGAGCTTCAGGCGACCTCGCTGCGGTCCTTTCAGGTCGCTGTCATTCCGGGCTTGTTGCAGACACCGGCGTACGCGTCGGCAGTTCTCAGCTGCGGGTTGCTCGGGCAAGACGAGGTGGCCGACTACGTCGAGACCCGTATGCGCCGCCAAAAGGCAGTACTGGAACGGCGTAAGCCGCCTCTCTTCGTCGCGGTCGTTGACGAGTTCGCGCTACGCCGAGGCAGCCCGGAGATCATGCGTCCGCAGCTTGACCACCTGGTCAACATGGCCCAGCGGCCCAACATCCTGCTGCACGTACTCCCCTTGGACGCTGGCCTGCACGCCGGGCAGGCGGGGCCATTCGTCATAGCGACCACCGAAGACGGCGATGTCGCGTACCTCGATGATCAGGCGGCCGGGCGGCTGACAAACGAGACCACCGGGCTTTGGTCGATCTGGGATACGCTGCGCTCGGTGGCACTTCCGCGCCGGCAGACTCTCGACTTCCTAGAGGCACGATCATGGCTGACCTGACCGGCGCCATCTGGCGCAAGAGCACCCGGAGCAGCTCCAACGGCGGCGACTGCGTCGAGGTCGCGGACAACCTGCCCGGTGTGGTTGGCGTACGCGATTCAAAGGATCCGGCCGGCCCGGCGCTGACCTTCACCTCGGCCGCCTGGCGGGCCTTCCTCACCCACCGCACCGCACGGCCCTGACCTGAGCATCGGCAGGCGTTGTGGGAGACGAGGAGTTGATCCTGGTTGTTCCGTGTCCAGTTGAAGGACCGTCGTGGGTCCGCTGCTGAGCAGCTTTCAGGTCAGCCGTCGCACGACAGGGCGCAGCACCGTGATCAGCGGGCCGAGGTCGGCTGTGATGAGGTGCTGCTGGCAGGCGCCGATGTTTGCTTCCGCGTTCAGTTCGGACCAGTCGAGCAGGTAGCCGGCTGCCGCCGCTAGTGCTCTGACCACGAAGGTTCGCGGTGTTGGATGACACGCCGTCCGGCTTGGCTGACGGGCGGCGTCGCGGGCTTCAGGCTGTGGCGGTGGCAGAACCCGTGCGCGTCCGGCGGCTCAGTGACCAGGAGGGTCAGCAGCTGCTGAGGATCACCCGTCGTGGTACCGGCTCGCCGGTCCGATTACGGCGGGCCATGGTCGTGCTTGCTTCGGCCGGTGGGAACACGGTGCCGGCGATCGCCCGGCTGGTGCAGGCGGACGAGGACACGATCAGGCAGGTCATCCACCGGTTCAACGAGATGGGCATGGCCAGCCTGGACCCTCAGTGGGCGGGTGGCCGTCCCCGCCTGATCAGTGACGATGACGAAGCGTTCATCGTCGAGACGGCCAACGCCCGCCCCGAAGCACTGGGGCGGCCGTTCACCCGGTGGAGCGTGCGCAAGCTCGCCGACTACCTCACCGCCCATGCCACTCGCCGAGTTCGGATCGGGCGGGAACGTCTGCGGCAGATCCTGCACCAGCACAAGATCACCTTTCAGCGGACGAAGACGTGGAAGGAGTCCACCGACCCCGACCGGGATGCCAAGCTGGCCCGCATCGAGTACGTCACCGCGCATTTCCCGCAGCGGGTGTTCGCCTTCGACGAGTTCGGGCCACTGGTCATCCGTCCGCAGGCCGGTGCCGGGTGGGCGCCGTCCGGGCATCCGCAGCGGCTGCCGGCGAACTACCACAAGCTGCACGGCGTCCGGCAATTCCACGGCTGCTACAGCGTCGGGGACGACCAACTCTGGGGCATCGTCAGGCGTCGCAAGAGCGCTGCGAACACCCTGGCCGCGCTCAAATCGATCCGGGCTGCGCGTCAGGACGGAGCGCCGATCTACGTCATCCTCGACAACCTCTCCGCGCACAAGGGCCTCAAGATCCGGGCGTGGGCGGCTCAGAACAAGGTCGAACTGTGCTTCACCCCGACGTATGCGTCCTGGGCCAACCCGATAGAAGCCCAGTTCGGCCCGCTGCGGACCTTCGTGATCGCCGGCTCCGACCACCCGAACCACACCGTCCTGACCCGCAAACTGCAGGCCTACCTGCGCTGGCGAAACGTCAACGCACGTAATCCCGACGTCCTGGCCGCCCAACGCCGCGAACGCGCCCGCATTCGCAGCGAACGCCAACGAGGCTGGCGGCAGCCGACTACACGTGCCGCCTGAGCGTCACGCATCGCCGGTTGCCCGCCCCACCCCGCCAAGCGCATCCAGTAGCCGCTTCCTCGCCTCCTGCAGCCGGACGGGGTAATCCGGCCTGAACACCTCCGCCAGCGAGGTCTCCAGCGTCCCGCAGATGCGATACAGCGGGGACCAAACTGCCTGGTCGCGATCGACCAACTCGTCGAAATCGGCAGTGCCCATCATCCGGTGAAGCCAGTCTGAGAGCACCAACGCTTCGTCCCGGCTCAGCCTGATCATGAAGTCGTCCTCCGTCACCGCGCCGAGGCTACCGTCCACTCGACACCGTGAACGTTCGTGGTCAAGGCACTAGTTGCCGCAAGAACGAGCGGATAGTTCGTCCGTTGCCCTCACGAAAGGGGTGGCACACGTTCAGCTCACCGTAGTAGTGCGCGAGGGCTTCGACGAACGCGTCCGGACGCAGGCCGAGCAGGAAGCCATCCTCGGGGAGTCGACTGAGGATGGCGCTTACTTGATCGTCGATGAAGCGCCAGTGACAGAACCTTGCACCGGGCTTGCTGATGTCTACTGTCCTGGTTTCTCCGGCCCACGGGTACACGGCCGCGAAGAGGTGGCGGTGAAAGTCTTGGAGGTGCTCCAAGCCGTAGTTGCCCGGAAGGATCATCCGGGAGGCTTGCACCTCACGGATCGAGGCCAGCCTGGATTCGACCTCGTTCAGTTGCTTGATATCGGAGATGCCCAGCTTGTTCTTCAGGCAGTCTGAGCCTGGCCAGCAGTACGGGTCAGTCTCGGTCACCGCAGATCCGGGCGATCTCTTGAGCGATCAGCTCGTCGGCGTCGATGACGCCGGAGGCGACATCGCGAAGCTTGTCCTGCCAGTCCTCGTCGAACTCGACGCCTTCAAGTGCGGCGTTCGCGGATGCGAGGGTGACGGCGGTCTCGACGCTTGCCACCTGCCGGGCGAAGTATGTCCGCATCAGGTCGGTGCTGAGTTGTTCGGTCGAACTAGCGGACTCGGGAAGGGCGCCGCGGGCGACGCGCCAAGGAAGCTCGTTGTGAGTCATGGTCGACAGTTCGGTGGCTGAAAACTTGCCGTAGCTCTCGGTCACCCAACGGACCGTGGCCGCCTGGGCCGGTGTCAAGTGAGACGGCTCGCCGTGTGGCCACTCGGACACGATGCGCTGCCCTCGGTGATGGCGGTAGAGGAGCGGCACCACCGGGCCCTCGCGCCACGCCTCGATCGGCTCCTGAAACAAGGGGTGCCCCTCGCGCGCCAGGTGCCAGCCCTGGCAGTAGTAGACGAGCTTTTCCAGCTTCATAGCGGTCATCGGGCCGAGTTCGCTCAATACCGCCGCCGCAACGTCGTGTGCGTTGACCACTGGCGGCACCTCCTTCCCAGCTCCGAGATCTCCTGCCCTGCGTCCGTCTGCCACAAGCCTAGCGACCAGGGGAGACAATTCCGCCCTACCCTGGCCGGGATCTCCTGCGACCTACTGCGCCACGACGGCAACCAGCTCTTGTTCACCTGGGCCGGGCGTCTAAGGCTCGGTGCGGATCGGCACCCAGTCGGTGAAGCGTTGGTGCAGGTTCGTCGGGTAGGCGTCGGGATGCAGGTGGGCGAGCTGTTCGGTGGCTTGTTCGCGCAGGGTGACCAGGTGGACGAGCAGCCCTGGCATGTTGCCCCGGTACTCGGCGAGCAGGCGCAGCTTGGCGGGTGAGCAGGGCCAGGAGCTGCCGCACGCTTGGCAGCGCCAGGTCGGGCGGGATGGGACGTGATCGCGCAGGTGCGCCCGCCTCACCGGTCGCCCCCGGTCGTGCCGCGCCGCCGGCTCCGAGCCCGGCTTCTGCTCGGCGGGGGTACCGGTCGAAGCCCGACCGGGCGTACGAACAGTTCCCGGCGCTGGACGGCGTCGCCGTTGCGGTCGAGTACGTACGCCTGGATCCATGCCCAGCCGTGGTAGCTGTTCCGGTCGGTCAGTTCGCGGATCACCCGGACCGCTATCGGCTTGGCGAACTGCGGTGACGCCTCGCGGGTCAGCAGGTAGACGCCGGGTGTGACCCGGGGGGTGCCGTCCTCCCGCGCACCGGGGGTCGGGGTGGCCGGGCGACTCCTCCAACGGGAGACGGGGACAGCATTCGCGGGCCTGGGCAATGTCACGGGCACCTCCTCGTCTGGTCGGTGTGGCGGGCCGATGGCCACGGCTACTTCCTGCCACGGGCGCGAATCGCCTGCGGTGCTCTGGTTGGGGGTCGCTGCGGTGGGGACATCCGGCAGCGACCCCCGCCACGTACGTGCCTGCCGGGTCGGGGGGATCGACCTCCACCAGGCACGCCGTGCTACTTCCACCCTGGACGTACGCCCCATACGGTGTGAATAGTCAGCACGCGATCGCGGAAAGTAGCGGCCAGGCTCGAATGGGCGCGGAACGGTGCACAGCGCCGGGGAAGGGAGTGGAAGTCGTGGGAATCTCGCCCTCGGAGTACCTGCTTCGTGAGTTGCGGCGACGGCGTGGGGCTGCCGGGCTGACTCAGGCGCAACTCGGCGAGCGGGTGTTCTGCTCGGATTCACAGGTGAGCGCCATCGAGACCGGCACGAAGCCGCCGACCCTGCCCTATCTGACCGCGGTGGACGGTGCGTTGGAGACCGGCGGCTACTTCGCGACCCTCTGGGACGAGTTGGTCAAGGGAGACGCCTCCCCGGTCTGGTTGCGCGAACTGATCCAGATCGAGCGGGAGGCGACCGCGCTGCGCTGGTATGAGCATTCCTTCGTGCCGGGCCTGCTCCAGACCGAGGCGTACGCTCGCGCCACCTTCCGGGCTGCGCGTACCCCCATTGCCGACCTTGATCAGCGGGTTGACGCGCGGATGCAGCGACAGGCGGTGCTCGACCGCGACCCGAGGCCGCAGTTGTTCGTGGTGTTGGACGAGATGGTGCTGCGGCGGGCCTGCGGTGGCCCGGACGTGATGGCCGAACAACTTGAACACCTGATCACCTGCGCCGAGCAGCCGCATATTCAGTTGCATGTGGTGCCGCTGTCGGCTGGCATCTATTCGGGGTTGGCCGGGGCGTTCATCCTGGCCGATCTGCCTGATGGGGATCGTGCGGCCTATATGGACAACCAACTGGCAGCGCAGATCGTTGGGCAGCCGGATTCGGTTGCTAGCCTGGGCTTGGCGTGGGACGCGGTGCGGAGCGAAGCCCTCCCGTTGGGCCAGACACTCGACGTGCTCAAGGAGGCGGCGAAGACATGGGCGACCTGACCGGCGCGCGGTGGCGTACCTCGTCGCGCTCCTCGACCAACGGCGGTGCCTGCGTCGAGGTCGCCGACAATCTGCCCGGCGTGATCGGCGTACGCGATTCGAAGGATCCGACCGGCCCGGCGCTGACCTTCAACCCGGCCGCCTGGCGGGCCTTCCTCGCCCACTTTCCCGAGCGTCCCTGAGCGCGCGCCCTCGGCCTACCGGCGGCTGGAACGGGTGTCGCCCCGGCCCTTGGAGAGCCGGGGCGACGGTGGTGGTGTTACTCAGATCAGTCGCGCGGGGCGTTGATCCGCTCGGGGATGAGCTCGTACCGCTCCGGGTCGATGGTGTCCAGCGTCCCGTCGGTGATCGAGTCGAAGATTCCGAAGAGGCCGTCCTCGATCTGCTTGGTCAGCATCCCGTGCTGCTTCTGGCCCCAGGACTGGGTCTGCCCACGGGTCTCGAACAGGATGCTCGCGCTGCCGCGCAGGGCGTACGAACCCAGGGCGGTGCCCGGCAGGTTGGTGTTCTGCGGGTACAGGGTCACCTTGCTCTGCGGCGAGTTGCCGGACTGGAGGGCGTCGTAGACCGCGACGTTCACCCGGCGTGCGGCGTCGTAGTCGAACTTCGGCCAGTTGCCGTGCGCGGCGGGGTTGTCGATGAAGCGCCCGGAGATGGAGAGGGTGGTGTAGTCGTCCATGCCCACGCCGGTGTAGCAGGCGGCCTGGTTGTGCAGGTCGACGAAGACGTCGACCGTGCCGAACTCCTGCTCCAGCGCGCGGTAGACGTCACGGGAGGTCTGCGCTTCCGGGGTGATGTACCAGCCGGTGGAGGCGCTGTTGCCCGGGAAGTCACCCGGCTGCGGGACGTAGTCCAGGTTGGGGTTGAAGTCCCGGTTCACGTCGAAGCCGCCGAGTCGGCTGTTGTAGTTCCACGCGGTCCGCGCACCGGCGAGCTGCGGGAAGTCGGCGACGACGTCGCTCCAGGGCCGGGCGTTCTGCCGGGTGACCAGTTCGCCGCCGTCCGCGTTGAGCTTCGGCACTGCGACGATGGTGACCGCCTTGCGGATCTCCTCGGACCGCTTCGAGTTGTTGCCGAGGGTACGCAGGGCGTTGAGCAGGGCGGGAGTGCCGTGCATCTCGTTGCCGTGGATCTGGCTCTGGACCATGACGACGGTGTCGCCCTCGCCCACCCGAGCGGACCAGATCTCGCGGCCCTGGTTCGTGTAGCCGGCGACGTCGACCTGGACGTTGCCGTTGCTGGTGTGTTCGATCTGCTGGAGACTGCGGCGCAGTTCCTCGTGGCTGATGAAGCCCTGGACCGACTTGTTTCCGGTCTCGTTTCCGCAGTGCGATTCGAGCGGTTGGGCGGCGGCCGGGGCGGTAATTGACACCGCCATTCCGGGAAGGCCGATGAGCAGCGCGGCGGCCACTGCGATGTGACGCTTTACCCGACTAGGTGACGCTGACGGCACAGCTTGACGCATGGAAAGCCCTCCACAGTGATCGGGTGGATCTAGTTCGCCACCTAAGCACAGGTGCGGGCAGCTAGCAATGGGTTGACTTTGATCGGCAGTGGGGTGGCCAAGGCCAATCTCAAGCTTTCCTCAAATGTCGCCGAGAACTGCTGCCAGTCATCGATGAACTGTCTACGGTGCCACCTCCGGAAGTCGCTCCGGCCCCGATTTCAATAGGGCTCCACGCATGTCAGATCCGACGATTGTAGAAGGTGTGCCATGCGGATCTGGACAATCATTCGACATTCGTATCGGCGAACCGCTCGGCGCCCATTCCTCCGCCGGTTCCCGGCGGATCGTCGCCACGTCGGGCGTCCGGCGGTCGCCGCTGGGGCGGGGTTGCGGTGCGGAAGGTGACGCGGTACGCCATGCTTGCGCAGATCGCCGATGGTTCCGGGTGCCCCGCCCGGCGGCGTCCTGAGAGTCGAGGATGGAATGGAATTCTTGACCAGTCCCGAGCTGTGGATCGCCTTCGCGACCCTGCTCCTGCTGGAGATCGTGCTGGGCATCGACAACGTCGTGTTCATCTCGATCCTGTCCGGCCGGCTACCCGAACATCAGCAGGCCCGGGCCCGTACGATCGGCATCTCGCTGGCCCTGATCACCCGGCTGCTGCTGCTGGGCTCGCTGTCCTGGATCATCGGGTTGACCTCGCCGCTGTTCACCGTGTTCGGGCAGGAGATCTCCGGGCGGGATCTGATATTGCTGCTAGGCGGTTTGTTCCTGGTGGGCAAGGCGACGTACGAGATTCACGAGCACCTGGAGGGCTCCGACCACGGCCGGTCGAACAAGAAGGTGGTGTCCTTCGGCTCGGTGATCGCCCAGATCCTGGTGCTGGACGTGGTCTTCTCGCTGGACTCGGTGATCACCGCGGTCGGCATGGTCGACGAGCTGGCCATCATGATCGCCGCCGTGGTGATCGCGATGATCATCATGCTGGTCTCCGCCGCTGCGGTCAGCAACTTCGTCAACCAGCACCCGACGGTGAAGATGCTGGCCCTGTCCTTCCTGCTGATCATCGGTGCCAGCCTGATCGCGGAGAGCTTCGACCAGCACATCCCGAAGGGCTACGTGTACGGGCCGATCGCCTTCTCCATCTTCGTGGAGTTCCTCAACCTGCGGGTGCGGGCACGCCAGCGCCGCGAGCAGGAGGCGAAGCCGGTGCAGTTGCACCCGACGTACGTCAAGAACAGCCCGGCGCGGCCCGACCCCGAGCCGGAGGTGACCACCACCGCCAGCTGAGCCTGCCGCGACCGTGCGCCGCCCGTACCCCGGTGGGTACGGGCGGCGTTTGTCGTATGTGGACCGTCGATGGCTCGGATGCCTGGTGAAGCTGGGTCTACCCGGGCGTAACTTTTCATCGACGTTTATGGATCATGACGGGATCATCATTGCGCGGTCGATCGGACACACCCCCACCCTCGCCCCGCACCCCTCGCCCCGTCGATCATGCACTTTTTGTCGGGGCATAACTGGACAGAAGCCGCATTGAGGCGACCAAAAGTGCAAGATCGCGTAAGAGCAGGGGCGCGGGGTGCGGAGGGCTGGGGTCAGGAGGTTGCGGTGGAGAGGGTTTCGTACTCGGTGTCGGACAGGGTGACCTGGGCGGCGGCTACGTTCTCCTCCAGGTGGGCCACCGAGGAGGTGCCGGGGATGGGGAGCATGACGGGGGAGCGGCGCAGCAGCCAGGCCAGGGCTAGCTGGGCGGGGGTGGCGCCGTGCTCGGTGGAGATCGCGTCCAGCGGGCCGCCGGGGCGGGCCAGTTCGCCGGTGGCGATCGGGTACCACGGGATGAAGGCGATGTCGTTGCCCTCGCAGTAGGTCAGGACTTCCTCGGCCTTGCGGTTGACCAGGTTGTAGAGGTTCTGCACGGAGGCGATCGGGGCGATCTCGCGGGCCGCCTCGATCTGCTCGACGGTCACCTCGGAGAGCCCGATGTGCCGGATCTTGCCCTCCTCCTTGAGCAGCACCAGCTCCCCGAGCTGGTCGGCCAGCGGCACCTTGGGGTCGATCCGGTGCAACTGGTAGAGCCCGATGCTCTCCAGGCCGAGGTGGCGCAGGCTCAGTTCACACTGCTGCCGCAGGTACTCCGGCCGCCCCAGGGGACGCCAGTCGCTGGGGCCGCTGCGGGACAGCCCGGCCTTCGTCGCGATGACCAGATCATCGGCGTACGGGTGCAGTGCCTTTTTGATCAGCAACTCGGAGACGAACGGCCCGTACGAGTCGGCGGTGTCGATGAAGGTCACCCCCAGCTCGTACGCCCGACGCAGCACCCGTACCGCCTCGGCCGGGTCCTTCGGGTCGCCCCAGACCCCCGGGCCGGTGATCTGCATGGCCCCGTAGCCGAGCCGGTCGACGGTCAGGTCGCCACCGATCCGGTAGGTGCCGGAAGCCTTGGCGGGTCGAGTGTCAGCGCTGCCAGCCATGCGTCAGTCCCATCCTCTAGATCGTCGTCGTCGGCAAATCTAGCCGTCATCGCCGCACCCCGCCCGGGTCACGGGAGCACCGGACCGGGATCGGCTGAGCGGCCGGTACGGCCTGCTGCTTCGTGGCAGGCTGAGGTACCGGCGTGTGTGCCGCCGTCGGGCGCAGGTGGGCCGCGAAACGGGCAGACGGGCCGCGGAAGGGGGCGTCATGACCGCAGAGCCGCATCTGGACTTCGCGCTCGACACGTACGAGTGCATCGTGCTGTATCCCGGCCCGGCCGGACGGGCCCTGCCCGCCGAGACCATCCAGCGGTTGCAGGCCGAGCACGCCGAGCACATGCAGGCGCTCCAGCAGCGGGGAATCATCCTGGTCTCCGGCGCGGTCGACGGCAAGGCCCGGCAGCCGGACCCGCCCCTGGGCTTCGGGCTGGCCCGCACCGGCTCGGTCGACGACGTGCGCACCGTGATGGAAGCCGACCCGGCGGTACAGGCCGGGCTCTACCGGGTGGACGTGATGACTTTCCTCTGCCCGGCCGGTTCACTGGAGTTTCCGCTGGTCAGGGCGGAAAGCTGAGCCGAATCGGATAGCTGACCTTCGGCGATCGTGCGGTCACCAGCGGTTGTGGGGACGGTGCGGCTGGGCGCAACCTGGACTGGGAGGCGTACCATTCCGGCGCGCGGTCGCTGTTGCCCGCCATCGACGTTCCGGTGTGGTCCCCGCCCGCCGGCAGCGCGCGTACGTCGCGCGCCGTTGGACAATTGTTCCGCTTTGCGCAAGGGGTCGGCCCCTGGTCCGACCTGGAGGAGAGACTAGCCTGATGGGCGTGACACGCCGCGCGAAGATCGTTTGTACTCTTGGCCCCGCCACCTCGTCCCCCGAGCGTATTCGTGGGCTCGTCGAGGCCGGCATGAATGTGGCGAGGCTCAACTTCAGCCACGGCAGCCACGCCGACCACGAGGCGGTCTACCACCTGGTACGCGAGGCCTCCCAGGCGACCGGCAAGCCGGTGGCCATCCTGGCCGACCTGCAAGGGCCGAAGATCCGCCTGGGTCGGTTCGCCGACGGCCCGCACGAGTGGCGCACCGGTGACTCCGTGGTGATCACCGGAGACGACGTGCTGGGCAGCAAGGATCGGGTGTCCTGCACCTACCGGAAGCTGCCGCAGGAGGTCAAGCCCGGCGACCGGCTGCTGATCGACGACGGTCGGGTGGCCGTGGAGGTCACCGACGTCACCGGCAACGACATCCGGGTCCTGGTCACCGAGGGTGGACCGGTCAGCAACAACAAGGGCGTCTCGCTGCCCAACGTGGCGGTCAGCGTGCCCGCCATGTCCGACAAGGACGCCGAGGACCTGCGCTTCGCCCTCGGCCTCGGGGTCGACCTGGTCGCCCTCTCCTTCGTCCGCTCCGCCGACGACATCAAGCTGTGTCACGGCATCATGAGCGAGGTCGGCGTACACCGGCCGGTGCTGGCCAAGGTGGAGAAGCCGGAGGCGGTCGACCACCTGGAGGCGATCGTGCTCGCCTTCGACGGGGTGATGGTCGCCCGGGGTGACCTCGGCGTGGAACTGCCGCTGGACGAGGTGCCGCTGGTGCAGAAGCGCGCCGTGCAGCTGTGCCGGGAGAACGCCAAGCCGGTCATCGTGGCCACCCAGATGCTCGACTCGATGATCGAGAACTCGCGGCCCACCCGGGCTGAGGCCTCCGACGTCGCCAACGCGGTGCTCGACGGCGCCGACGCGGTGATGCTCTCCGGCGAGACCAGCGTGGGCAAGTACCCGGTCCTCACGGTCAGCACCATGGCCAAGATCGTCAGCACCACGGAGTCCGGCTCGATCGCCGTGCCCCGCCTCCAGCACGACCCGCGTACCCACGGTGGGGCCCTCACGGTCGCCGCCTCCTCGATCGCCCGGGCCATCGGGGCCAAGGCCCTGGTCGCCTTCTCCCAGACCGGTGACACCGTGCGACGGCTCAGCCGGCTGCACTGCGACCTGCCCCTGCTGGCCTTCACCCCGGTACCCGAGGTGCGTCAGCAGCTAGCCCTCTCCTGGGGGGTGGAGACCTTCCTGATGCCGTTCGTCCAGCACACCGACGACATGTTCCGGCAGGTCGACCAGGCGCTGCTCGGGCTCAACCGGGGCAACCCCGGCGACTACGTGGTCATCGTGGCGGGCAGCCCGCCCGGCACCCCCGGCTCGACCAACACCCTGCGGGTGCACCAGCTCGGTTCGCTGGTCGACGCCGCCTCGGCGCGGGCCCTGCAGTGAGCGACGACCAGGTACTCGTCGGCCAGGCCGCCGTAGACCAACTGCTGGAGGTCCTCGACCTGGCGCCGACCGGCACCATGTCGTTCCGGGGGATGAGCCCCCCGGAAGGACCCCAGCGGGTGTACGGCGGCCAGGTTGCCGGCCAGGCCCTGGTCGCCGCCGGCCGCACGGTCGATCCGGAGCGGGTGGTCCACTCGCTGCACGGCTACTTCGTGCGCCCCGGTGACCCGGTCGAGCCGATCACCTACGAGGTGGAGAACATCCGGGACGGCCGTTCCTTCTCGGTACGCCGCTCCGTGGCCCTGCAACACGACAAGCCGATCTTCTTCATGTCGGCGTCCTTCCAGCGCCCCGAGGACGGGCTGGACCACCACGCCCCCGTCCCGCCGGACGTACCCGGGCCCGAGCAGGTGCCCACCATGTCCGACCGGCTGGCCCGCTACCCGGAACGGCTGGGCGTCTGGGGACAGATCCCCCGACCCATCGACGTACGCTACGTCGGCGAGCCCGGCTGGGTACGCCCCGGCGACCGTCCCGCCGACCCGCACCAGCGGGTGTGGATGCGCATCGACGGCAAGCTGCCGGACGATCCCCTGCTGCACGCCTGCGCCCTCACGTACGCCTCCGATCTCACCCTGCTCGACTCGGTGCTCTCGGTGCACGGCGAGGTGTGGGGCCCCGGTGGGGTGGCCGGCGCCAGCCTCGACCACGCGGTGTGGTTCCACCGCCCCTTCCGCGCCGACGAATGGTTCCTCTACGACTGCTGGAGCCCTTCGGCCTCCGGGGCCCGAGGGCTCGCCACCGGCAGGCTGTTCACGGTCGACGGGCGGCACCTCGCCAGCGTCGTCCAGGAGGGTCTGCTGCGCCGCGTCGGCGCCTGACCCGACCGGCTGACGGCCTCTCCTTGAGCGGCGCGAATCCCCGCCCGATCGACGGCCGTACCATCCGGGTCAGCCGATCGGTGCAGGGGTGATCGTCCGGGTGGCGGGGCGGGCCGACTAACGTGTCCGCCATGCGACTCTCCGCGCGGGTTGACTACGCCCTTCGAGCGGTTACCGAACTGGCCTCGGTGCCCGGGGTCGGTCGGGGCCGCCCGGTTACCGCCGACCAGATCGCCCGAGCCCAGGACATCCCGCCGAAGTTCCTGGAGAGCATCCTGCTGCAACTGCGCCGGGGCGGCATCATGCAGGCCCAGCGGGGCCCCGAGGGCGGCTACTGGCTGGCCCGGCCCGCCGAGGAGATCTCCCTGGCCGACGTGATCCGGGTGATCGACGGACCGCTGGCACACATCCGGGGGCAGCGGCCCGAGCAGCTCGGCTACCAGGGCGCGGCCCGCGCGTTGCAGGACGTCTGGATCGCCCTACGCGCCAGCGAACGCCAGATCCTCGAACTGGTCACCATCGCCGACGTTGCCCAGGGCACCCTGCCGGAGCCGGTCACCCGCCTGGTCTCCGACCCCCGCGCCTGGACCTGACCCCGCTGCTCAGGGGAAAGGGGGAGAGCCGGGGGAGTCGTGTCATTGACTGATCGAGGGCTTGACCGAAGGCCCCCCGGTGCCGCATTCTCGACCAAGTTGATAGGAGTTGCCGAAAAGTTTGGGGGCGGCCGTGCGCAAGCTGCTGGTCATCGCGCTCGTCGGGCTCGCCGCCCAACTGGTCGACGGGGCGCTTGGCATGGCGTACGGGCTGACCTCCTCGACCCTGCTGCTCCTGGTCGGGATCGCCCCGGCCGCGGCCTCCGCCTCGGTGCACCTGGCCGAGATCGGCACCACCCTGGCCGCCGGTGCCGCGCACTGGCGGTTCGGCAATGTCGACTGGCGGGTGGTCATCCGCATCGCCATCCCCGGGGCGGTCGGTGCCTTCGCGGGCGCCACCTTCCTCAGCTCACTCTCCACCGAGGCCGCCGCCCCCTGGATGGCCGCGATCCTGTTCACCCTCGGCGCGTACCTGCTGGTGCGGTTCTCCCGGCCGCTGCGCCGCAACCCGACCGCGGGCCGACTGCGGGGGCGTTTCCTCGGCCCCCTCGGCCTGGTCGCCGGGTTCGTCGACGCCACCGGCGGTGGGGGATGGGGGCCGGTCGCCACCCCGGCGCTGCTGGTCAGCGGCCGGATGGAACCCCGCAAGGTGATCGGCTCGGTGGACACCTCCGAGTTCCTCGTCGCCGTCTCGGCCAGCCTCGGCTTCCTCATCGGCCTGGGCACGGAGGGTTTCCTGCTGCCGATCGTGCTGGCCCTGCTCATCGGCGGCCTGATCGCCGCACCGATCGCCGCCTGGCTGGTACGCATCGTCCCCGCCCAGATGCTCGGCGCGGCCGTCGGCGGCGTGATCGTGCTGACCAACGCCCGCATCCTGATGCGTACCGCCGAGTTCGACGGTGCCCTGCCGGTGCTGGTCTACCTGCTGCTGGCGGCCGGTTGGGTCACCGCCCTGCTGCTGGCGGTGCGGCTGGTGCGGCGGGCCCGCCGTCAGCGGGCCATCGCCGAGGCGGCCAGCGCGGCGCAGGGTGCCCCCGAGGCCGATTCGGCCCCGGAGGAAGTCGCCGCCCTCTCCGCCGCTGACCGCTGAGCCTCGCCCACCCAGACCGGTCCGCCGCCTGCGAGATTGTGCGGGGAAAAGGCGTGCCCTAGTACGGCAGCCGCCGTTCGGGATCATGGCTGAAGTTCGAGGTTGAGGCGGCGTGTGTAGTGGGATCGTCGGGCTCGGGCTTGGTGCTGCCGCCGCCATCCTGACCAGTGCAAACGGTGGGCGAGGTCGCTGATCGGGCGGATGATGCAGGCGTTGATCAGGCGGCGGACCTCGTTGACGGTCAGCTTGATCAGTCCGGTGTCGGTCGGGTCGTCGTGGGTCGCGTCGGCAGCGCAGATCGCCAGGACGGCGAGGGCGGCCAGGGCCAGGGTGGTGAACCGGTGCCAGGAGTCCCAACGGCGGACCTGGTGCTGATCCAGGCCGACCTGGCCCTTGGCGGCCTGGAAGCTCTCCTCGACGGTCCAGCGGATGCCGGCGATCCGCACGAGTTGGGCAAGGGTGGCTGGCGTGGGGGTCCAGCAACGGTAGAAGGCCAGCTCACCGGTGCTGGTGTTGCGGCGGATCAGCAGGCTGTGGTGGCCGCCGTCGTCGGGGTCAGCGTCGGTGCACACGTCATCCAGCCAGGCCCAGTCGTAGAAGCGGGGGCCCTTGGATCCGGCGCCAGCGCTGCGGCGCTGCCACGCCGAGGCGGGCATGTCGGCGGCGATCCGGTCGGCGCGAACTCGGGCCTTGCCGCCGTCGAGCGGAACCAGGTGGCTGCGGGACACGGCCAGGACGTAGCCGAGGTCGTGTCCGCGCAGATGAGCGCGGAAGGCGGCGCTGTTGCCGTATGCCTCGTCCGCAGCGACCCAGCCTGCCGGCACCCCGGCGTCGAGGGCCGTGGTGATCATGTCCGCCGCCAACTCTGACCTGGTGGCGAACTCGATCTCGTCGGGCACGCCGGCGGCGTGGCAGCGGTCCCGGTCGTCGGTCCACGACGCTGGTAGATACACCCGTCGGTCGATCAGGGTGTGTCCGTCCCGGCCGGCGTAGCCCAGGAACACCCCGACCTGGCTGTTCTCGATTCGCCCGGCGGTGCCGGTGTACTGGCGCTGCACCCCAACCGTGTGGGTGCCCTTCTTCAGGTCGCCGGTCTCGTCGACGACCAGGACCGCGTCCGGACTGCCGAACCGGTCGGTGATCAGTTGCCGCAGGTCGTCGCGGACAGCGTCGGCGTCCCACACCGCCCGGTACAGCAGCCGCTGCATCGCATCCGGCCGGGCGTGCCCGGCCTGCTCGGCCAACTGCCAACACGTCTTGACCTCAAGATCGGACAGCAGCCCCGTCACGAACTGTCCCGCCACACGACGCGGCTCCACTCGCCCGAACCGGCCCGCGAAGCAGCCCAGCACCTCGGCCAGCACCCGCTCCCACCGACCAACAGCTACGCTGTGGCACGCGGCCACCGCAAGATCTGATGTTGTGTCCACAACGCACAGACGATCACGCGGTGGCCGCCTCGCGTTCACCCCGGTTCACCAGCAAGATCTCAAACGGCGGCTGCCGTACTAGCATCGCAGCTGCGCGGGAATCTAATTACCGACGTCGATTCGTCGGGTTCTCTGCCGCCAGCGCGGCACCCGCCGGCCTCGGGCAGGGTCGGCGAAGCCACCACTGCCGCGCGCCCGACCTCCACCGGAGGACCTCCATGCCCCGCACGGCCCGTCGGGTCATCGTGCTCGCCACCACCACCGCCGTCACCCTCGCCGCCGGTACCCTCACCACCCTGACCGCCTCGGCCGCCGCCACCGGCTGCCGGGTCGACTACCGCATCACCAACCAGTGGGGCGGCGGCTTCGGCGCCGACGTCACCGTCACCAACCTCGGTGACCCCCTCAACGGTTGGACCCTGACCTGGGCCTGGCCCGCCGCCGGTCAACAGGTCACCCAGGCGTGGAACGCCACCGTCACCCAGTCCGGGGCCCAGGTCAGCGCCCGCAACGTCGACTACAACGCCGCGATCGGCAGCAACGCCAGCACCTCCTTCGGGTTCAACGGCTCGTGGAGCGGCACCAACCCGGCCCCCACGAGCTTCGCCCTGAACGGCACGACCTGCACCGGCGCCACCACCCCGACGACTCCGCCCCCGACGACTCCGCCGCCGACCACCCCGCCGCCGACGACTCCACCACCCACCACCCCACCGCCGACCACTCCGCCGCCCGGGTCGATGCAGGCGGAGAACCTGGACCGAGGGCTGGTCAGCGTGCGTTCCGGCTCGGGCAACCTGGTGTCCTGGCGGCTGCTGGGCACCGAGACCTCCGGGGTGGCGTTCAACCTGTACCGGGGCGGCACCCGGGTGAACTCCACCCCGATCACCGGGGCCACCAACCACCTGGACAGCGGGGCCGCCGCCGGTGCCGCGTACACCGTGCGGGCCGTGGTGGACGGCGTCGAACAGGCCGACTCCGCCCCGGCGTTGCAGTTCCCGGCCGGCTACCTGGACGTACCGTTGCAGGTCCCGCCGGGGGGCACCACCGGAAGCGGTGAGGCGTACAGCTACTCGGCCAACGACGCCAGCGTCGGGGACCTCGACGGCGACGGCCGGTACGAGTTCGTGCTCAAATGGGAGCCCTCCAACGCCAAGGACAACTCCCAGTCCGGCTACACCGGCAACGTCTACGTCGACGCGTACACCCTCACCGGCGCCCGGTTGTGGCGCATCGACCTGGGCCGCAACATCCGGGCCGGTGCCCACTACACCCAGTTCCAGGTGTACGACTACGACGGTGACGGCCGCGCCGAGGTTGCCATGAAGACCGCCGACGGCAGCCGCTCCGGCACCGGACAGGTCATCGGCAACGCGAGCGCCGACCACCGCAACTCCAGCGGCTACGTCCTCGCCGGCCCGGAGTACCTGACCATGTTCGACGGTCGTACCGGTGCCGCCCTGTCCACCGTCAACTACGACCCGCCCCGAGGCACCGTCTCCTCCTGGGGCGACTCCTACGGCAACCGGGTCGACCGGTTCCTCGCCGCCACCGCCTACCTGGACGGTCAACGCCCCTCGCTGATCATGGCCCGGGGCTACTACACCCGGGCGGTCATCGCCGCCTGGGACTTCCGCAACGGCAGCCTGACCAAGCGGTGGACCTTCGACTCCAACACCAGCGGCAACGGCGCCGCCGCCGGACAGGGCAACCACAACCTGTCCGTGGCCGACGTCGACGCAGACGGCCGACAGGAGATCGTCTACGGTGCCGCCACCATCGACGACAACGGTCGACTACTGCACTCCACCGCCACCGGCCACGGCGACGCCATGCACGTCGGCGACCTCGACCCGACCCGACCCGGCCTGGAGGTCTTCAAGGTCAACGAGGACGGCAGCAAACCCAGCTCCTACCTCGCCGACGCCCGCACCGGCCAACTCATCTGGTCCACCCCGCCCGGCGGGGACAACGGCCGGGGTGTCTCCGGCGACATCTGGGCCGGCAGCCCCGGCGCGGAATCCTGGTCCTCGGCGGTCAGCGGGCTGGCCAACACCCGGGGTCAGAACATCGGCCGCAAACCCTCCTCGACCAACTTTCTGATCTGGTGGGACGGCGACCCGGTGCGGGAACTGCTCGACGCCACCCGGATCGACAAGTACGGCCCCAACGGCGACACCCGCCTGCTGACCGGCGCCGACGTGGCCGCCAACAACGGCACCAAGGCCACCCCGGCACTGTCGGCCGACATCCTCGGTGACTGGCGGGAAGAGGTGGTCTGGCGTACCAGCGACAGCCGGGCCCTGCGGATCTACAGCACCCCCACCCCGACCAGCACCCGGATCCACACCCTGATGCACGATCCGCAGTACCGGGTGGCCGTGGCCTGGCAGAACACCGCCTACAACCAGCCGCCGCACCCGAGCTTCTTCCTCGGCGACGGCATGACCACGCCGCCCGCCCCGCGCATCTACCTGCGCTGAGGCCTGAAGAAAGGGACAGGCACCGGGCCGCAATCGCGGAATCCGCTCAACTGCGGCCCGGTGCCCCACACCGCGGCACCCCCGACCCGTCCCGACCGGAGAGTGCCGTACCACCACCGGTTATAAAGTTAAGCGCACTCCGCGTCGCGGGGGTGACGCTCCCATGAAGATCGTGTTTCGCGGCACAGAACCGCTGTGACCTGGGCCACCACCGTAGATGCACCGAACCTGCCCGGCACCTGTGCCTTCACTCAGCGTCGCAGGCCCCCGGCGATCCGCTCGGCGATCAACTCGAACGACCGCACCCGGTCGGCGATGTCGTACACCATCGTGGTGAGCATCAACTCGTCCGCCCCGGTCCGGGCCAGCAGGTCGCCCAACTGCCGGGCCACCGTCTCCGGCGACCCTGTGGCCTGACCCTCCCGGCGCTGCACCACGAACTCCCGCTCAAGATCGGTGTACGGGTACGCCGCCGCCTCCTCCGGCGAGGCCAACGGCTCCGGACGCCCGGACCGCAACCGCAGGAACGACAACCCCGCCGGCCCGGCCAACCACTCGGCCCGCTCGTCGGTCTCCGCACACACCGCGTTCACCGCCACCATCGCGTACGGCCGCTCCAGCCACCGCGACGGGCGGAAACTCTGCCGGTACAACGCTAACGCCGGCAGGGTGTGCTGCCCGCTGAAATGATGGGCGAACGAGAACGGCAGGCCCAGGGCTCCGGCCAGTTGGGCGCTGAACCCACTGGAACCCAGCAGCCACACCGCCGGGCGCTGGCCCCGCCCCGGGGAAGCCATGATCCGCCCCGGGCGGTCCTCGTCGAAGAAGTCCATCAGCGCGGCCAGCTCCTGGGGGAACTTCTCCGCCGACAGCCCCTCCATCGTCCGACGCAACGCCAGGGCGGTCATCTGATCCGTACCCGGAGCCCGCCCGATGCCCAGGTCGATGCGGCCCGGATGCAGGGCCTCCAGGGTGCCGAACTGCTCGGCCACCACCAGTGGCGCGTGGTTGGGCAGCATCACCCCACCCGAACCCAGCCGGATCCGGCTGGTGTGCGCGGCCAGATGCGCGATCAGCACCGCCGGTGCCGACGAGGCGATCGCCGGCATGTTGTGGTGCTCGGCCACCCAGAACCGGTGAAATCCCAACTCGTCCGTACGCCGGGCCAACTCGGTGGTGTGCCGCAACGCCTCACCGGCGGAGGCGCCGGCCGCAACGGGGGCAAGGTCCAGAACAGAAAGCGGTACGTCGATCACAGCCGCTGCCAACCCGGAAGATGCCGGATTTGTTCCCCGATCGGAGCGGGAGGTGATCAGCCCAACCCGCGCGCCTGCTCGAAGATCAGGCTGGTCTGGGTGTGCTGCACCGCCGGATCCACCGCCAGATGATCCAGGACGAAGTCCCGCAGCGCCTCGGCCGAGGCGGCCCGCACATGCAGCACGTAATCCTCCGCCCCCGCCACATGGAACACCGACACCACCCCCGGCAGCCGCACCGAACGGGCCCGGAAGGCGTCCACCGCCCCCCGCGCGTGCTCGGTCAGGCGTACCGACACCAGGGCCTGCAACGGCAGACCCAGCGCCGCCGGATCCACCTCCGCGTGGAACCCGCGGATCGCCCCGCTCTGCCGCAGCGCCCGGGTACGCGCCAGACAGGTCGACGGAGCCACCCCCACCCGCTCGGCCAGGGCGTTGTTCGGCAGCCGCCCGTCGGCGGACAACTCCGCCAGGATCGCGCGGTCGGTGTCGTCGAGGGCCGCGAACGGCCGTAGATCATTCGATACGAGGGGCATGAGATCATCCTCCACCGAATAAGTGCACAACAGGAAGGGGAATGTTACGAATTGTATTCGAAACTGTTGCCTTTGATGCTCTGATCATTCGATCCTGTCCGCATGACGACCGTGGACACCAGAGCCGTGCACGCCGGCCGTGAAGACCTCACCGGCCTCGGCGTCCATGTGCCGCCGATCGATTTCTCGACCACCAACCCCCTGCCCTCGGTCGACGACGGCGGCGACGCGTACGAGGTGCTCGCCACCGGCAACCCGCTACCCCCCGGCGCCAGCGCCGTCTACCAGCGGCTGTGGAACCCCACCGTGGCCCGCTTCGAGACCGCCCTGGCCGAACTGGAAGGCACCGCCGAGGCCGTCGCCTACGCCAGCGGCATGGCCGCCCTCACCGCCGCCGTACTCGCCGCCACCCGCGACGGGAAACGCCACCTGGTCGCCGTACGCCCCCTCTACGGCGGCACCGACCACATCCTGGCCACCGGCCTGCTCGGCACCGAGGTCACCTGGGCCCGACCCGACCAGGTGGCCGCCGCCATCCGCCCGGACACCGCCTTGGTGATCGCCGAAACCCCGGCCAACCCCACCCTCGACCTGCTCGACATCGCCGCCCTGGCCGAAGCCGCCGGGCCGGTGCCGCTGCTGATCGACAACACCGTCGCCACCCCGATCCTCCAGCAGCCCGCCCGGCACGGCGCCCGGCTCGTGCTGCACAGCGCCACCAAGAGCATCGGCGGCCACGGCGACGTCCTCGCCGGAGTGGTGGCCTGCGACCCCGAATGGGCCGCCCGACTGCGCCAGGTCCGGGCCGTCACCGGCGCGATCCTGCACCCCCTCGGCGGGTACCTGCTGCACCGTGGCCTGCAGACCCTGCCGGTGCGGGTCCGCACCCAGCAGGCCGGAGCGGAGAAACTCGCCGCCTGGCTCGGCGCCCACCCCGCGGTCACCCGGGTACACCACCCCGGCCTCGACGACCCCGCCGGGCTCGTCGGCCGGCAGATGTCCGGCCCCGGCAGCCTGCTCGCCTTCGAGGTACGCGGCGGCGCCCCGGCCGCCGCCGCGGTCGCCGGCGCCTGTCGGCTGATCACCCACGCGGTCTCCCTGGGCGGCGTCGACACCCTGATCCAGCACCCGGCCTCGCTGACCCACCGCCCGGTCGATTCAGACGCCAAGCCGGATGCCGCCCTGCTGCGCCTCTCCGTCGGCCTCGAGGACCCGGAGGACCTGCGCGAAGACCTGGCCCGCGCCCTGGCGGCGATCTGAGCGCCGGCCAGTCGTGACCGCCCCGCCCGGGCGGTCACGACTTGGGGCCGACATGGCGGTCCAGGGCGGCGACCGCCTCCCGTCGGGCCACCGAGAGGCTGTTGCGGCGGTTCATCCTCCAGGCGATGCCGAGCAGGTCCAGCGCCCACTGGCACAGGCCCATGATGTCGGCGGACTCATTGACGAACATGTAGCGGGGATAGGCGTACCGCCGCCCTCTGACGGTGACCCGGTTCGAGACCCGGCAGCCGTCGGAGTGGAAGAGTCCTCGCAGAAAGTCGCCCGGCATCAGGGTGACGAGGTGCTCCTGCCAGCCGTCGAGAGCGATCATTCGTTCGTGTTTCTTACCGGGGCCGTGCTGCGGCAGCAGACAGGGCCAGTGTGTGCCGTAGCTCTGCACCCTGACGCAGCCCGGCTGCGGCACCCGCTGCACCCTGCTGGCCAGCACCTGGAGCATGGCCGTCTCGCAGGCCTCGATCAGCCCCGGCCAGGCGTTGCTGCACGCGATCCGCAGCACCGGCACGCGTACGGAGGTGGCTAGGTGGCCGTCGCCGAGGTAGAGACCGAGCAGATAGGCGTACGCGGTCGGTATCTCGACCCCGGCCCGGCACCGGAAGCAACGAAAGGCGCTGACCAGTGTCTTTGGTACGGCCTGACTCCGGCACCATTGGCGCACGGTGGCGTAGGGCAGACCGAGCCGGCGGGCGACCTCGGCGACGGTGGCGCCGGCCTGATGCATCGCCCGCGCCTTGGTCTGCAGGTCAGGAGGGTGCACGCCGCCATCATCGGAGGTCCGTGCGACATTTCTGGTGTCCCCGGTGGGATTCGAACCCACACTGTCGGAGGTTTGAGCTCCGTTTCTCTACCGATTGGAATACGGGGACAATCTGCTCAACGCCTGTCGCGTCGACCAACAGGGTACCCACTACGCTAGGGACGGCGACACCCGGTACCGCGGGTGTCAGGGCTCAGACTGGTGGGAGTGGCTCGTGGCCGAGACGCAGACGGATGCCGCGCGCAGGCGGGTACTGATCGCCGAGGACGAGGCACTGATCCGGCTGGACCTGGCCGAGATGCTGGCCGAGGAAGGCTACGAGGTGGTCGGGGAGGCCGGTGACGGCGAGACCGCCGTCCGGCTGGCCGAGGAGCTCAAGCCCGATCTGGTGATCCTCGACATCAAGATGCCGATCATGGATGGGCTGGCCGCCGCCGAGCGGATCGCCGGGGCCCGCATCGCTCCGGTGATCATTCTGACCGCCTTCAGCCAGCGGGATCTGGTCGAGCGGGCGCGGGCCGCCGGTG
This sequence comes from Micromonospora sp. NBC_01739, assembly GCF_035920385.1. Lineage (GTDB taxonomy): Bacteria > Actinomycetota > Actinomycetes > Mycobacteriales > Micromonosporaceae > Micromonospora. The sequence goes on from NZ_CP109151.1 coordinate 550,059, forward strand.
CGATGGCCTACCTGGTCAAGCCCTTCCAGAAGAGTGACCTGGTGCCCGCGGTGGAGATCGCCCTGTCCCGCTACTCGGAGATCGCCGCCCTGGAGTCCGAGGTCGCCGGGCTGACGGACCGGTTGGAGGTCCGCAAGACCGTCGAGCGGGCCAAGGGCGCGCTGATGACCACCTACAACATGACCGAGCCCCAGGCCTTCAAGTGGATTCAGCGTACGGCGATGGATCACCGGATGACCATGAAGGAGGTCTCCGAGCGGATCCTCGCCGAGACCGCCGGTGGTGAGGTGACCCAGCCGGCTCCCTGAGTCGGTTGCTCGACGGGCACGGCTAGCGGTCGGCGTCGATATAGCATCGGGCCGTGGCGATCCGGCGGTGCAGTGCGGTCGTCGCCGCCGTCGTGGTGGCGGTGGCCGGCTGCTCGCCCTCGGATGCCCCGCCCGCGCCGCCGGAGCCGCTGCGCCCGGCCTGGCAGGCGGTCGTCCTGCCGACGAGTTCCGAAGCCGGCCGGGTGCTGGTGCGGGACGCGACCGTCTGCGGCGGGCGCTGGTACGCCGTCGGTGCGGTCGTCGATGCGGCGGGGCGGAGGGTCCCGGCCGCCTGGACCACGATGGACACCTCGGTCTGGTCACCGGTCCGGCTGGTGTCCTCAAGTGTGTACGGTGCCCGGCACCTGCTCTACGCGGTGGCCTGCCGGGAGGCCCGGTTGGTGGCCCTGGGCGCGGCCAGCGGGGGCGCGCACGGCAATCCGCGGGTGGCCAGTTGGCTCTTGCATCCCGACGGGGTGTTGCGCGAGACGGCGGCGGGGTTCGAGTTGTTCGGCGGGCCTCGGGCGGTGAGTGTCTCCCGGGTGGCGGTCGGGCCGCTGGGTTGGTTGCTGGTGGGAGCCCGGGTGACCGGGGCGGCGGTGTGGAGTTCGCCGGACGGGGAGCGCTTCGCGGTGCACGAGGGGTTGCCGGAGCTGGCCAGTGACGACCGGGGCCGGACGGTGGCGTACGACGCGGTGGCGGTGCCCTCGGGTTGGCTGGCGGTGGGTGCGGTGCTGGTGCCCGGTGCGGTGCCGGTGGCCTGGAGTTCGCCGGACGGGCGGGTGTGGCGGCGGGTGCGACTGCCCGGTGTGGAGGGTCCGGGCCAGGCCCAGCGAGTGGTCACTGTGGGCGGTGCGGCGTTGGCGGTCGGCCCGGTTCGTGATGGCTTCGGGGCATGGGAGTGGGGTTCGGCGGGTTGGCGGTGGGTTGGCGGCTTCGGTGCGGGTGGTCGGGGGGCGGGATCGGTGCGTGCGTTGGTGGCCTCGGCCGACGGGGTGGTGGCGGTGACCATCGACGCTGATGGTCACCGTCTGTGGTGGTCGGACGATGGTGGTGGGTCGTGGGGTCCGGTCGCCCTGCCGATTGCGGTGCCGTCGGGGGAGACGGCGCTGGTGGTGGCGCTGGAACCAGGTCGGCTTATGGTGTTTGCGGACGCGGGAGGCGGGTCACGCGCCTGGTGGGCACACCTTTCGGCGGGCCGCTGAAGGAAGATCACCAAGCAGTGGGTCTTGCCGATAAAACGAAGGTGAAACAGCCTCGGAGCTGATCAATCAACGGTGCCCTCTTACAGCGATCGCACCCTATCCGCCACGGCGTGTAACGGTTCGGTCAACGGCCCCTTCCGGGTCTTACGTCACGCCTGCACGGTGGGATAACGTCCGGCCCCAGACCGGCGACGACGGTCTGGTTCGTCCGCCCCCGCAATGGCCAATTGGTAGCGGGTGGTTCGGGCCATGGGACTGAGGAGGGTTCGGGCCTTGAGGCAGAAGCTCGCACGTTTGGTCGGTGGGGTGGCGATCGCCGCGCTCGCCCTTGGCGGTACGGCCGCCTGCAAGTCTGACAGTGGAACCGACGAGGCCAGCGCCGACGGCTGCGGCAGCAAGATCGCCTTCTTCGGCGCGCTGACCGGCCCGAACGCGGCGCTGGGCATCAACATGAACGGTGGCGTCAAGCTCGCCGTCGACAAGTACAACAAGGAGAACGCGGACTGCCAGGTGACCCTGGTGCCGCTGGACTCTCAGGGTAACCCGGAGCAGGCGCCGGGTCTGGCCCAGCAGGCGATCGACGACACCAAGATCCTCGGTATCGTCGGTCCGGCGTTCTCGGGTGAGTCCGAGGCCGCGAACCCGCTGTTCTCCGAGGCCGAGCTGGTCCACATCACCCCGTCGGCGACCCGGCCGAGCCTGGCCGACCAGGGCTGGAAGACCTTCTTCCGGGCGGTCGGTAGCGACTTCAGCCAGGGCCCGGCCGCCGGTCGGTACATCAAGGACGTGCTGAAGGCCGAGAAGGTCTTCGTCATCGACGACCAGTCCGCGTACGGCGCCGGTCTGGCCGACGAGGTCAAGAAGGTCCTCGGCGCCGCGGTCGTCGACAGCGACAAGGTCCAGGGCGACGGCAAGCAGAACGACTTCTCGGCGACCGTCACCAAGGTCCGGTCCTCGGGCGCGACCGCGATCTTCTACGGCGGCTACTACCAGGAGGCCGGCCTGATCCGCAAGCAGCTCACCGCTGCCGGCGTCAACGCCGTCCTGGTCGCCGGTGACGGCGTCAACGACGCCGCCTACATCGAGGGCGCCGGTGCGGCGGCGGCTGAGGGCACCATCCTCACCTGCCCCTGCCAGCCGGCCACCGAGGCGCGCGGCAGCTTCGTCGAGGACTTCAAGGCCCTCAACGGCAGCGACCCGGGCACCTACAGCGACACCGCCTTCGACGCGGCGAACATCCTGCTCGCCGGTATCAAGGCCGGTAACACCACCCGCACCAAGATGCTGGAGTTCGTGAAGGGCTACAGCGGCGAGGGTGTCGCGGCGAGCTACAAGTTCACCGAGACCGGTGAGCTCGACCCGGCTCAGGTGAAGGTCTGGGCGTACAAGGTCGTGGGCGGCAAGGTTGTTCCGGACCAGGAGGTCCCGAAGGCCTGACCGGTCCCGTAACGGTTCCGCTGTGATCGTGGGGTGCGGCCGGGGAGCACCTTTCCCGGCCGCACCTTCACTGTCTCCCCTTCCTGTACGGAGTGCCCTTCCTTGAACTTCAACGCCCTATTCTCCGATTTCGGGGGATATACGATAACCGGGCTGACGGTGGGCGCCATCTATGCCCTCGTCGCGCTGGGTTACACGCTGGTCTACGGCGTGCTGAGACTCATCAACTTCGCTCACTCCGAGGTCTTCATCGCCGGCGCCTTCGCCGCCATCTGGGGTTGGGCCGCACTCGGTCTGGGTCGTGACTCGGTAGCCACCGGCTTCGGCTCGATCCTGCTTTATCTTCTGGTCGGTGCACTGATAGCGGCGGCGGCGTCCGCTGCTACCGCGACGGTGGTCGAACGGGTGGCGTACCGGCCGTTGCGTAAGCGCAACGCCCCACCGCTGGCCTTCCTGATCACCGCGATCGGCGCCTCGATCGCGATCGCCGAGGCGTTCGGTATCTACACCCGGCGGCTTCCGGTCGGTGCGCCCACGATCGTGCGGCCCGACCTCGTGCTGTTCGAGGTCGCCGGTACGGAAGTGACCATGGTGCAGGTGCTGGTCATCGTCTCGGCGCTGGCGATGATGGTGGCGCTGGACCTGTTCATCAACCGCAGCCGTATCGGTCGGGGCATCCGCGCGGTCGCGCAGGACCAGAACACCGCGGCGCTGATGGGCATCAACAAGGACCGGATCATCCTGGTGGTCTTCATCATCGGTGGTGTGATGGCCGGTGTCGCCGGGATGCTCTACGACATTCGGATCGGCACCCTGACCTACAGCGTCGGCTTCCTGCTCGGGCTGAAGGCGTTCACCGCGGCGGTCCTGGGCGGCATCGGCAACCTGCGCGGTGCGCTGGTCGGCGGACTGCTGCTCGGCCTGGTCGAGAACTACGCGTCGGCCCTGTTCGGCGCGAACTGGAAGGACCTGGTCGCCTTCGTCGTCCTGGTCGTGCTGCTGATGTTCCGGCCGACCGGTCTGCTGGGCGAGTCGTTGGGGAGGGCCCGCGCATGACAAGCGTGAGGGAATGGATCTACTCAGGTCGCCAGGCGGTGGGTGAGCGCTGGCACAACGCGCCCCGCTGGATGCGGTGGGCTGTCATCGCGGCAGTGATCGTCTTCTTCTACGCTCTGCCGAACCGGGAGTTCTACCAGTGGCTCGGGCCGATCCCGACCACCGGGTCGAACTTCGGGCAGGTGCTCTTCACCATCTCCATCTACGTGCTGCTCGCGGTCGGGTTGAACATCGTGGTCGGTTTCGCCGGCCTGCTCGACCTCGGCTACTTCGGCTTCTTCGCCGTCGGCGCGTACACGGTGGCGGTGCTGACCTCGCCGAGCAGTGATCTCAAGAGCCTCTGGCCGTGGCTGTTGGCCCTGCCGGTGGCGCTCGTGCTCACCATGATCTCCGGCGTGATGCTGGGTACCCCGACCCTGCGGCTGCGGGGCGACTACCTGGCCATCGTGACCCTCGGCTTCGCCGAGATGATCCGGGTGGCGGCGACCAGTTCCGAGTTCCTCAAGGGACAGCGGGGCTTCAACCAGATCCCGCACCCGCCGGGCAGCTACTCCGACGGCAAGCCGATCTTCGGTGTGCTGGACCCTCGGCCGTACTACTGGCTGGTGCTCACCCTGATCATCCTGGTGGTCCTCGGGGTGCGGAACCTCAACCGCAGCCGGGTCGGCCGGGCCTGGATCTCGATCCGGGAGGACGAGGACGCGGCGCAGCTGATGGGTGTGCCGACGTTCAAGTTCAAGCTCTGGGCGTTCGCCTCGGGTGCGTTCATCGGTGGTCTGGCGGGGGCGCTCTTCGCCGGCAAGCAGAACTTCGTCAGCTCGCAGAACCTGGAGCTGCTCAACTCGATCATCATCCTGGCCGCGGTCATTCTCGGCGGCTCGGGCAACATCGTCGGCGCGATCGTCGGTGGTGGCCTGGTGGCGTACATGATCGAGCGGTTCCGCGGCATCGAGTTCTTCGGCATCGAGCTGTACGAGTACCGGTTCATGTTCTTCGGCCTGGTGCTGGTGGTCATGATGATCTTCCGGCCGCAGGGACTGATACCGAACCGACGACGGGCGGCGGAGTTCAAGGATCGTCGCAAGGAGGTGATCGTCGGTGGGTGAGACCGTGCAGAAGCCGACCGTTCCTGAGCAGGCCGGCGCCCCGGCGGTGGAGTCCACCGCCAAGCGGGAGCCGTTGCTGGAGGTCGACCACGTCACGCTGCGTTTCGGCGGCGTGGTGGCCCTCAACGACGTGAACTTCACCCTCTACAAGGGTGAGATTCTCGGGCTGATCGGCCCCAACGGTGCCGGCAAGACCACCTGCTTCAACGCGATGACCGGCATCTACCAGCCCTCCGAGGGTGAGATCCGGTTCCGGGGCGAGCGGATCACCGGCAAGAAGAAGCACCAGATCACCAAGATGGGCATGGCGCGGACGTTCCAGAACATTCGCCTGTTCCCGGAGATGACCGCGCTGGAGAACATCCAGGTCGGCGCGGACGCGCACCACAAGACCAGCGTGCTGTCCGCGCTGTTCCGGTTGCCCCGGCACCGCCGGGAGGAACGCGACGGGCTGGAGAAGGCCGAGCGGCTGCTGGACTTCGTCGGTATCCCGCACCGGATGCACGACGCCGCCCGCAACCTGTCGTACGGCGAGCAGCGTCGGCTGGAGATCGCCCGGGCACTGGCCACCGACCCGGTACTGCTCTGCCTGGATGAGCCGGCTGCCGGCTTCAACCCGGCGGAGAAGGAGGAGCTGCTCCAGCTCATCCGCAAGATCCGGGACCAGGGCGTCACCGTGCTGCTCATCGAGCACGACATGCGTCTGGTCATGGGTGTGACCGACCGGATCGTGGTGCTGGAGTTCGGAAAGAAGATCGCTGATGGGCTCCCCGCCGAGGTGCGTGAGGATCACCGGGTGATCGCGGCCTACCTGGGGGTGCCGGATGACGACGCTGCTTGAGATCGAGGACGTCAGTCTGCTCTATGGGCGGATCAAGGCGCTGCACGGCATCAGCCTGACCGTCAACGAGGGCGAGATCGTGGCCCTGATCGGTGCCAACGGCGCCGGCAAGTCCACCACGATGCGGGCCGTCTCCGGCATCCGGCCGATCGCCTCCGGGCGGATCATGTTCAACGGTGAGGACATCAGCAAGCTCCGGGCCGACCTGCGGGTGCGGCGTGGGCTGTGCCAGGCACCCGAGGGCCGGGGCATCTTCCCCGGCATGACGGTGATGGAGAACCTGGACATGGGTGCCTACACCCGCCGGGACCGCAGCGAGGTGGCCAAGGATCTGGCCAAGGTGCTGGAGCTGTTCCCCCGGCTGGCCGAGCGGCGTAAGCAGGTCGGTGGCACCCTCTCCGGGGGTGAGCAGCAGATGCTGGCGGTGGGCCGGGCCCTGATGAGCCGACCCAAGCTGCTGCTGCTCGACGAGCCGTCGATGGGTCTGGCGCCGATGCTGATCCAGCAGATCTTCAGCATCATCACGGAGATCAACCAGCAGGGCACCACGATCCTGCTGGTGGAGCAGAACGCACAACAGGCTCTGGCTCGGGCGCATCGCGCGTACGTGCTGGAGACCGGCCGGATCGTCAAGGAAGGCACCGGCGCCGACCTGCTGCACGACCCGTCGGTCAAAGAGGCCTACCTCGGCGTGGCCTGAACGGCCGTCACCCCTCTTCGCAAGGAGTACGACATGTTCAACCTCAAGGGTCGTCGCCGGGCTGTCATCGGTGTCGCCGGTGCGGCGCTGCTCACCCTCTCGATGGCGGCCTGCGGCGAGCAGGAGAGCTCCGACGAGCCCGGTTCCGGTCCGTCGGTGAGCGCGGCGCCGGACAACGATCTCGCCGCCAAGGTGCCCGACGCGATCAAGGCCGATGGTGTGATCAAGGTCGGCACCGACGCGACGTACGCCCCGGCGGAGTTCCTGGACACCGACGGTCAGACCGTGATCGGCTTCGACGTGGAGCTGTTCAACGCGGTGGCGCAGAAGCTGGGCCTGAAGGCGGAGTACGAGTCGGCGCCGTTCGACGCGATCCTGCCGGGCGTGCAGTCCGGCAAGTACGAGATCGGGGTCTCCTCGTTCACCATCAACGCCGAGCGGTTGCAGTCGGTGAACATGGTGAGCTACTTCTCCGCCGGCACCCAGTGGGCCACCAAGGCCGGTAACCCGGCCCAGGTGGACCCGGACAACGCCTGCGGCAAGAAGATCGCCGTGCAGGTCGGCACCGTGCAGCTCGACGACATCACCGCCCGGTCGAAGGCGTGCACCGACGCCGGGAAGCCGGAGATCACCATCGATCAGTACCAGGCGCAGAGCGATGCGACGGCCGCCGTGGTCAGCGGCAAGAACGACGCCATGCTGGCCGACTCGCCGGTCGGGGCGTACGCGGTGAAGCAGAGCAACGGCCAGCTGGAGGTGCTCGGCGACATCTACGAGTCGGCGCCGTACGGCTACGCGGTCGGCAAGGACCAGGCCGCCTTCGCCGAGGTGCTGAAGGAGGCCGTGCAGGCGGTCATCGCCGACGGCAGCTACAAGGCGGCCCTGGAGAAGTGGGGCGTCGAGGGTGGGGCCATCACCACGTCGGAACTGAACCCCGCCAGCTGACATGTCAGTCGACACCGATTCACCCGAACGGGCACGGCCGGAACCCATCCAGGCCGTGCCCGTGCGGCATCCCGGGCGGTGGGTAGCCGTCGCCGTGATCGGGGTGCTGGTCGCCATGTTCGTGCACCTGCTGGTGACGAACGAGGCGTTCAACTGGTCGTTCATGGTCGACAACATGTTCCGGCCGCCGATCATGGCTGGTGTCCGTGGCAGCCTCGCGCTGCTGGTGACCTCCATGCTGATCGGCATCGTGCTGGGCGTCGTCCTCGCCATCATGCGACTGTCCGGGAATCCGATCCTGCGCGGCGTGGCCTGGGCGTACACCTGGTTCTTCCGGGCGGTGCCCCGGCTGGTGCTGGCGATCCTCTTCGGCAACCTGGGCATCCTCTGGGCCCGGATCGAGTTCGGGTTGCCCTTCGACCGGCAGATCGGCGCGCTGTTCGGGGTGCAGGACTTCGAGGCGCGACTGTTCGGCTTCTCGGCGACGGATCTGCTCACCGGTTTCGTCGCCGGCATGTTGGCGCTCGGCCTGTCCGAGGCCGCCTACATGGCGGAGATCGTCCGGGCCGGCATCCAGTCGGTCGACGAGGGACAGACCGAGGCCGCCCAGGCGCTGGGCATGACCCAGGGGCAGATCCTGCGCCGGATCGTCCTGCCGCAGGCCATGCGGGTGATCGTCCCGCCGACCGGCAACGAGACCATCGCGATGCTCAAGGACACCTCGCTGGTGGCCTTCGTGCCGGTCTCCACCGAACTGTTCTTCCAGCTGAGAGCCGTCGGTAGCCGGACCTTCCAGGTCTTCCCGATGCTGGTCGCGGCGACCCTGTGGTACCTGCTACTGAGCAGTGTGCTGCTGGTCGGGCAGTACTACCTGGAGCGACACTTCGCCAGGGGCAGTGGTCGCGCCGGTCAGGCCAAGGTCCGGCTGCGGGGCATGGCGGTCGGTGGCGGCGGCGCCACCGGAGGGGCAGGGGGCGTATGACGCAGGCGAGCGTGCCGGCCCAGTCCGGCGTCCCGGCCTCCGAGTCCGGGCCGATGGTACGAGCCGAACAGGTGCACAAGTCGTTCGGCTCGATCGAGGTGCTCAAGGGCATCGACCTTGAGGTACGCGCCGGGGAGGTGTGCTGCCTGCTCGGGCCCTCCGGTTCGGGCAAGTCGACCTTCCTGCGCTGCATCAATCACCTGGAAAAGATCAACGCCGGTCGGATCTGGGTGGACGGCGACCTGATCGGCTACCGGCAGCGCGGCGGCAAGCTGCACGAGATGCGGGAGAAGGAGGTCGCCGCCCAGCGCCGCGCCATCGGCATGGTGTTCCAGCGGTTCAACCTGTTCCCGCACAAGACCGCCCTGGAGAACGTCACCGAGGCACCCCTGCTGGTGCGCAAGGAGAAGCGGGCCGAGGTCCGCGACCGGGCGGTGGCACTGCTGGAGCGGGTCGGCCTCGGTGACAAGCTGGGCAACTACCCGAGCCAACTCTCCGGCGGTCAGCAGCAGCGGGTGGCCATCGCCCGCGCCCTGGCCATGCAGCCCAAGCTGATGCTCTTCGACGAGCCGACCAGCGCCCTGGACCCGGAACTGGTGGGCGAGGTCCTGGACGTGATGAAGGACCTGGCCCGCGACGGCATGACGATGATCGTGGTGACCCACGAGATCGGCTTCGCCCGCGAGGTGGGCGACTCCCTGGTCTTCATGGACGGCGGCGTAGTGGTCGAGCAGGGCAACCCCCGCGAAGTAATCGCCAACCCGAAACACGACCGCACCAAAACCTTCCTAGCCAAGGTCCTCTAACCCACCACCCACCCCCCCACCCCCCACCCACCCTCTTGACCTGCGTTGATCATGAGGTTGGCGGCAGTAGTTGATCTCCAAGCTGCCGCTAACCTCATGATCAACCCGGGTCGGACGGGGTGGGGGTGGTGGGGTGGGTGGGGGTGTCGGGGGTGGGGGTTAGAGTCGCTGGCGTGACAGCTACGACGCCGCGCCTGCTTCTCGTCGACGGACACTCCCTGGCATACCGGGCCTTCTTCGCCCTGCCGGTGGAGAACTTCTCCACCACGACGGGGCAGCCGACCAACGCGGTGTACGGCTTCACCTCGATGCTGATCAACGTGCTGCGGGACGAGCAGCCCACCCACATCGTGGTCGCCTTCGACGTGTCCCGCCGCTCCTTCCGCACGGAGAAGTACGCGGAGTACAAGGCCGGCCGCAGCGAGACCCCGACCGACTTCAAGGGCCAGGTCAGCCTGGTCAAGGAGGTTCTCGCGGCGCTGCGGATCCCGGTGGTGGAGAAGGAGGGCTACGAGGCCGACGACATCATCGCCACCCTGGCCTGCCAGGCCCGCGACCAGGGCATCCCGGTGCTGATCTCCACCGGCGACCGGGACGCCTTCCAACTCGTCGACGAGCAGATCACGGTGCTCTACCCCCGCAAGGGCGTCTCCGACCTGGCCCGGATGGATCCGGCCGCGGTCGAGGCGAAGTACGGTGTCGGCCCCGGCCGCTACCGGGATCTGGCCGCCCTGGTCGGGGAGACCAGTGACAACCTGCCGGGGGTGCCCGGTGTCGGCCCGAAGACCGCCGCCAAGTGGATCAACACCTACGGCGGGGTGGAGGGCATCATCGCCCGCGCCGACGAGATCAAGGGCAAGGCCGGTGAGAGCCTGCGGGAGCGGCTCGCCGACGTGATCCGCAACTACGAGATCAACTGCCTGGTCGCCGACCTGGACCTGCCGATCCGCCCCGAGGACGCCCGCTGGCAGGGGTGGGACCGGGAGGCCGTACACCAGGTCTTCGACACCCTTCAGTTCCGCATCCTGCGGGACCGGCTCTACCAGTACCTCGACGCCGTCGAGCCGGAGGCCGAGGCGGGCTTCGACCTGACCGGTGAGGTGCTCGCCGCGCCCGGTGCGCTGACCGGCTGGCTGGAGACCCACGCGTCGCCGGGCACCCCGGTCGGGTTGGCGGTCAAGCTGGACACCGGCCCGAACCGGCGGCACACCGCCACCATCACCGGCCTGGCCCTGGCCACCGCCGACGGCGCGGCGGCCTGGTGCGACCCGAGCACCCTCGACCCTGCCGACGAGGCGGCCCTGGCCGGGTGGCTGGCCGACGAGACCCGCCCCAAGGTGCTGCACGACAGCAAGCCGGCCGTGCTGGCCTTCACCGCGCGCGGCTGGTCCCTGGCCGGCATCGCCCGGGACACCCAGATCGCGGCCTACCTGGCCCGCCCCGACCAGCGCTCCTACGACCTGACCGACCTGGCTCTGCGCTACCTGCACCGCGAGCTGCGGGTCGACGCCCCGGAGGACGGCCAGCTCACCCTCGACGGGCTGGGCCCGAACGGCCAGGCCGAGCAGAACCTCATGCTGCACGCCCGGGCCACCCTGGACCTGGCCGACGCGATCGACACCGAGCTGTCCCGCGACGGGGAGCAGTCCGCCCGGTTGATGGCCGAGGTGGAGCTGCCGTTGATGCGGGTGCTGGCCGGCATGGAGCGCGTCGGCATCGCCGCGGACACCGACTACCTGTCCGAGCTGGAGGCGCACTTCGCCGCCGAGGTGAAGGCCGCCGCCCAGGGGGCGTACGGGGTGATCGATCGGGAGTTCAACCTGGGCTCGCCCAAGCAGCTCCAGGAGATCCTCTTCGGCGAGCTGAACCTGCCCAAGACCAAGAAGATCAAGACGGGTTACACCACCGACGCCGACGCGCTGCAGTGGCTCTACGCCCAGACCGAGCATCCCCTGCTGCACCACCTGCTGCGCCACCGGGACGTGGCCCGACTCAAGTCGACGGTGGACGGTCTACTCAAGTCGGTCTCCGACGACGGGCGCATCCACACCACCTTCAACCAGACGGTGGCCGCCACCGGTCGGCTCTCCTCCACCGAGCCCAACCTGCAGAACATCCCCATCCGCACCGAGGAGGGACGGCGCATTCGCCGCGCCTTCGTGGTGGGGGAGGGGTACGAGTGCCTGCTCACCGCCGACTACAGCCAGATCGAGATGCGGATCATGGCGCATCTCTCCGGTGACGAGGCGCTGATCGAGGCGTTCAACTCCGGGCACGACTTCCACGCGGCCACCGCCTCCTCGGTCTTCGAGGTGGCGGTCGCCGAGGTCACCCCGGACCAGCGGCGCAAGATCAAAGCCATGAACTACGGCCTGGCGTACGGGCTGAGCGCCTTCGGCCTGTCCCAGCAGCTCGGCATCACCGCCGAGGAGGCGCGCGGGCTGATGGAGGTCTACTTCGCCGGGTTCGGTGGGGTCCGCGACTACCTGCAGGAGGTGGTCGCCCGGGCCCGCCAGGACGGCTACACCTCCACCATCCTGGGCCGCCGCCGCTACCTGCCCGACCTGGTCAGCGACAACCGGCAGCGCCGGGAGATGGCCGAGCGGATGGCCCTCAACGCCCCGATCCAGGGCTCGGCGGCCGACATCATCAAGGTCGCCATGCTGCATGTCGACACCGCCCTGCGCGACGCCGGGCTGCGGTCCCGGATGCTGCTCCAGGTGCACGACGAACTGGTCTTCGAGGTGGCGCCGGGGGAGCGGGAGACCCTGGAAGAGCTGGTCCGCCGCGAGATGGGCGGGGCCTACCCGCTCTCCGTACCCCTGGAGGTCTCCGTCGGCGAGGGCCGCGACTGGAACAGCGCCGACCACTGATCCGCTGCGGGCGGGGTGGGGGTTCCGGGCAGCCCGACCCGCTCCGGGCGGTCTGGCTTGATCCCTGCGCGGGCCGGGCTGCCCCGCAACCCCGACCTGGTCACCGGTGGTGGGTCGGTGACGGGGTCACCCGAGAGGGACTATCCGACGTCTTCGAGGGCAGCGGCGAGGCGGTCGCGGATGGTGTGCTGTTTTGCGAGTCGGGCATCGAGGGCGGCGAGCCGGGCCCGGGCCACCTGGAGGCCGGCGGGTGACGGCGGAGCCGTGGTCACGTCCCCGTCCAGACAGGGCAGGAAGAAGTCGACATCCTGGAGGGTCAGCCCGGCGGCGAGCAGGTGCCGGATGTTCCGGACCCGGGTCACGGTGCTCGCGTCGTACCACCGGTAGCCGTTGGCGGAGCGGCGCGATTCGATCAGACCGTGCTGCTCGTAGTGGCGCAACGCCCTAGGGGTGCTGCCGGTGGCCCTGGCCAGTTCCCCGATCCGCATCCGTCGACGCCTTTCGTGCCATCCCGCCGACCTGCCGGCTGAGTCCGCCCCGCTGGCTGAGTCCGCCCCGCTGGCTGAGTCCGCCCCGCTGGCTGAGCCCGCCCCGCTGGCTGAGCCCGCCCCGCTGGCTGAGCCCGCGACGGGCGAAGCCGGCGGAGAAGAGCGAGCCTATCGGGACTGACGTATATCGTCCTCGGTGCCCGAGGCGGGGGAGCACGGGGCGCAATCGGGCACCGTTGCGGGTCCTGTGCGGGAAGGCGAGCTGGCATGGGCACCGATATCGCAGGTGGGGTGGAGGTTCGCCCGTACGGTCCGGGTTCACCATGGCTGCTGACCGACCTCAGTCTGGAGGACCTACCTCGTCACTACGATGCCTTCGGGCTGCTGTTCGGGGTACGGAACCACGCCGGGTTCGAACCCGTTGCCCCCGATAGGGGCCTGCCGGAGGACGCCGGCCCGGACCTGCTTGCTCTCCGGTACGACGGCACGCACGATCACACGTGGGTGACCTGGACCGAGTTGGCCCGCATCGACTGGAATGCCCTGGCGCCCCGCGTTGACGACCGGATCCACGAGTACGAGCTGACCAGCGAAGGTCCGCGGTTCATCGGCAAGGCCGGCCACCACGGGCATGCCTGGCGGGCGGTGGCCGGCGAACACGCCGACCCCAGGGGCAGCAGTTATCCGGAGGGTACGCAGTGGCGCGCCGACGATCGGATGTGGCGGGTGGAGCGGCTCCGGCCGGCAGACGTGTTGCGTGTCGATCCGCAGTTGCGCGCGCTCTTCGACACCATGCGCGATCTCGCCGAACGGCATGGCGGCGACAACGTACGGCTGGTGGTCTGGTTCGACAGCTGAGCAGCCGCCGACCGGGCGGGCCGGTCAGCCGATGACCGCCCCGCCGTCGACCGGCAGCACCACCCCGGTGAGGAAGCCCGCCGCCGGCTCACAGAGTCGCCCGATGGCCCAGGCCACCTCCTCGGGAGTTCCGAGGCGGCCCAGCGGCGTACGGTCGATCTGCCAGCGCCGCAGCGCCGCGCGCTGTTGCGGGGAGAGCCCCTGATGTTCGCCGATGGGCGTGTCGATCGCGCCGGGCGCAACCGCGACCACCCGGATGCCGCGCGGCGCCAGTTCCACCGCCCAACTGCGGGTCAGCGAGTCCAGGGCGGCCTTGCCGGCGGCGTACATCGAAGCACCCGGCCAGGCTCGCTGACCGACCGCCGTGGTGACGTTGACGATCACGCCTCGGCTCGCGGCTAACGCGCCGAGGGCGGCGTGGGTCAGGCGGGCCGGGGCTAGCAGGTTGGTGGCGAACTGGGCGTGGGTCGCTGCCTCGTCCAGTTCCGCTAGCGGGCCGGCAGCGGCGATCCCCGCGTTGTTGACCAGCACGTCCAACCGGCCGTACCGGTCCAGAGCGGCGTCGATCACCCGGCGGGGTGCGTCGGCCGCGGTCACGTCGACGGCCAACGGGGTGATCAGCGGGTGACCGGTAGCGGTGTCGGCGAGCGGCGCGCTTCGGCGGCCGACCGCCAGCACCTGGGCGCCGTCGGCGCTGAACCCTCGGGCGGTGGCGCGGCCGATGCCGGTGCCGGCACCGGTGACGACGACGACTCTGCGCTGCACATCGTTCATGCCGTCGATCCTGCGACCCTGCCGTCAGCGGCAAGGTCAAGTGCGCGTCGGCGACCGGCTCGGTGAGGTCGAGGGATCAGCGGCCGGTGGCGCCGTCGAGGAGTTCCCGCCTGCCCGTCAGTCGTCAGGCCGGTCGGGGCCGGCGGGCCTTCGGCGGAGCCCCGTGCCGTTGGAGGGCCTTGCGGGAGGGGCCGCCGGGCGGCGGCAGTTTGGCCTTGACCGGGTCGTGGCCCCAGTTCATCAGGGAGTAGCGCCACCGGGTCGCCCGTACGTCGCCGCTGGGCCGTTGGGCCATGTGGCGCCGGACGTACCCGACGACCTTGCGCATGTGTTTGTAGTCCGCCTCGGTGAGCTGGTCGCGTTTGCGTCGCAGCAGGTCGATGATCCTCCGGCCGGACTGGTGGCCGACCGACTCGCCGCCGCCCTTGTGCCAACCGACCTGTTTGGACTCCTCGGTCTCCAACCAGGTGGACAGCTCACCGGGCTTCATGTTCACCGCCTCGGTGAACTCCCGGTAGGTCTGGTCGGGATCGTCACGACCGCTCACGACGCAACACCTCCGGCCGGTGGGCGACATCTCTGCCCGAGTCGTCGTTGGTGATCCGGTACTGCGGGTCCTCCGGGGAGGCGTTCACCGGGTGTCCTCGGACGTGGGTGCGTTCGGTGAGCTTCTCCTTGACGACCCCGTACGCCCGGCCGCTGTGGCTGGCCCAGGAGACATGGTCGCCGGTGCGGAACTCCGTGTCGGCCATGCCGCCGGGTTACCCGAGGTCGCCGGAGGAAAACGACCAGATGGTACGGGCTACGGGACGATCTCGGCGATCGGCAGTTTGATGTCGAAGGGCTCGGTCAGCTCGATCAGGTCGGCGCTGTCCGCGGCGAGTTCGTACTGCCGCTCACCGCCCGGCCCGATCCGGTCACCGAGCCGGTACGCGTACAGATGCACCGGGTCCTGCTCGATGCGCCAGTAGAACGGGATGCCGGCGGCGGCGTACTCGCCCGGCTTGGCGAACCGGGCGACCCGCCGGGTGCCCGGCGAGACGATCTCCACGGCCAGGACCACGTCCGCAGGCCGGAGCCGGGACCGCTCAGCTGGCAGTCCGGCGCGGTACAGCACCACGTCCGGTTGCCGGCTGGTGTTGTGGCTGAGAGCTACCCCGACCGCCTGGGTGGCGCGCAACTGGGCCGGAGCGTGGGAGTGCAGCCACGAGGTCAGTAGGAACGAGATGTTCTGGTGGCCCAGGGTGGGGGAGGGTGTCACGTGGATGACTCCGTCGACGAGTTCGACACGGGGGGCGTCGTCCGGCAGGGCGAGCAGGTCCTCCAGCGTGTAGTCGGCACGCTGCTGCCGCATCGGATCCGGACACCAGGGGCCAGGTGATGTCGGGATGGGCTCGGCGCTCATGAGGGGAGCGTACCGCCGCTGAAGGCCCTCCAGGTCGCACCAGGAGTGCGGTCTGGCCCGTTCAGTCGGCGGGTTTCTCGCTGACGAAGATGGCGGTGCCGGGGAAGAGGCGGCCCCGCAGCGGGCTCCACTGCCCCCAGATCCCCTCGTGTCCCTCCGGCCACTCCGGTTCCACCAGGTCCAGCAGCCGGAACCCGGCCCCGACCAGCTCGCGGACCCGGTCGCCGAGAGTGCGGTGCTGCTCCACGTAGCTGGCCGCGCCCTGCTCGTCCTGTTCCACGTACGGGCGGGTGTCGAAGTACGAGTGCACCGCGGTCAGCCCGCCCTCGCCCGGGTCGTCCAGAAAGATCCAGCGCATCGGGTGGGTGACCGAGAAGACCCAACGACCCCCGGGGCGCAGCACCCGGTGCACCTCGCGCATCAGGGCCGCCGAGTCGGCGACGAAGGGCACCGCGCCGAAGGCGGTGCAGGCGAGGTCGAAGCTGGCGTCGCGGAAGGGCAGCGCCATGGCGTCGACCTGGGCCAGGGGTACGCGTACCCCGGTGCGCTCGGCGGCCTGGACGGCGTGGCGCAACATGCCGGCGGAGAGGTCCACGGCTACCGGCCAGGCGCCCTCGGTGGCCAGCCAGCGGGCGCACGAGGCGGCTCCGCAGCCGACCTCCAGCACCCGGCGTCCGGCCACCTCGCCGAGGAGCCGGGCCTCGGCCTCGCGCAGCCCCTCCGGGCACCAGACGAAGTCCACCTCGCCGAGGAAGTGTCCGTGTTCGGCCTGGTAGGCGTCGGCGTCGGCGTCCCACCAGTGGCGGTTGGCGCGGCGCGCCTCGGTGTCGTCCACCCGGCGCCGGGTCACCCGGTTGTCGTCGTCCACCCGTTCACGCTAGGCCCCTGGGGTACGCGGGCTCGGGGCGGCCCGGTGCCGGCTGGGGCCCTCCGGGCGAAATCTCCGCTTTCGCGGGTGGTGCGGTGATGAGGAGACGGGAGGGCTTGCACGCTGTGGTAATGCAGCGGGTAGGGTATTGGATGCGCTCGCGGATCGTGTGCCTCGGCAGGGAGCAGGTGCGCGGTCGACGGAGCCACATCAAGAACTCGTTACGCGATTTTTGGGTGGGCCCGCCGACGGATCCGTTGGCGCGCACAGGTCACCGCGACAACCGCCTGCTGTGACACACATCCGACCGGAGCAACCGCCCACATGACGAGCAGCATCGAGGCCCCCTCGAGCGCCACCAAGGTCACCGTCGACGACCTCGGCTCCGAGGAAGCTTTCCTCGCCGCGATCGACGAGACCATCAAGTACTTCAACGACGGCGACATTGTCGAAGGCACCGTCGTCAAGGTCGACCGGGACGAGGTCCTGCTCGACATCGGCTACAAGACCGAGGGCGTCATCCCCTCTCGTGAGTTGTCGATCAAGCACGATGTGGACCCGGCAGAGGTCGTCACGGTCGGTGACCACATCGAGGCCCTGGTCCTCCAGAAGGAGGACAAGGAGGGGCGGCTGATCCTCTCCAAGAAGCGGGCGCAGTACGAGCGGGCCTGGGGCACGATCGAGAAGATCAAGGACGAGGACGGTGTCGTCCGCGGCTCGGTCATCGAGGTGGTCAAGGGTGGCCTCATCCTCGACATCGGGCTGCGCGGCTTCCTGCCGGCCTCCCTGGTCGAGATGCGGCGGGTGCGCGACCTCCAGCCGTACGTCGGCCGCGAGCTCGAAGCCAAGATCATTGAGCTGGACAAGAACCGCAACAACGTGGTCCTGTCCCGCCGGGCCTGGCTGGAGCAGACGCAGTCCGAGGTGCGCACGGAGTTCCTCAACAAGCTGCAGAAGGGGCAGGTCCGCAAGGGCGTCGTCTCCTCGATCGTCAACTTCGGCGCCTTCGTCGACCTGGGCGGCGTGGACGGCCTGGTGCACGTCTCCGAGCTGTCCTGGAAGCACATCGACCACCCCTCCGAGGTCGTCGAGGTGGGCCAGGAGGTCGAGGTCGAGGTCCTGGACGTCGACCTGGACCGCGAGCGGGTCTCGCTGTCGCTGAAGGCGACCCAGGAGGACCCGTGGCGGCAGTTCGCCCGCACCCACGCGATCCAGCAGATCGTGCCGGGTAAGGTCACCAAGCTGGTGCCGTTCGGCGCCTTCGTCCGGGTGGACGACGGCATCGAGGGCCTGGTCCACATCTCCGAGCTGGCCGAGCGCCACGTGGAGATCCCGGAGCAGGTCGTGCAGGTCGGCTCCGAGGTCATGGTCAAGGTCATCGACATCGACCTGGAGCGCCGCCGGATCTCGCTGTCGCTCAAGCAGGCCAACGAGGGCTTCGTCGAGGGCGAGGAGCACTTCGACCCGACCCTCTACGGCATGGCCGCGACCTACGACGCCGAGGGCAACTACATCTACCCGGAGGGCTTCGACCCGGAGACGGGCGAGTGGCTCGAGGGGTACGACAAGCAGCGCGAGACCTGGGAGAACCAGTACGCCGAGGCGCGGCAGCGCTGGGAGGCGCACCAGAAGCAGGTGCAGACCTCTCGGGCCGCCGAGGCCGAGGCCGCTGCCAACCCGCAGCCCGCCCCCACCGGCACCACCACCACGACCAGCGCGGCCCCCAGCCGCCAGGCCGAGGAGCCGGCCGGCACCCTGGCCACCGACGAGGCCCTCGCCGCTCTGCGGGAGAAGCTCGCCGGCGGTAAGTGACCCGCCAGCCGACAAGGCAGCAGGGCCCCGTCTCGACCCGGATCTCCGGGTTCGAGGCGGGGCCCTCGCCGTTTCCGGGCGCGGGCCCTGTTTGGCGGTAGGGCGATGATCGGGTTGACTGAGGCCGTGCTGAAGGTGGGATTGACCGGCGGAATCGGTTCGGGCAAGAGCGCGGTGGCGCGGCGACTGGTCGAGCGCGGCGCGGTGCTCATCGATGCCGATCAGCTCTCCCGGGAGGTGGTGGCCCCGGGCACCGAGGGACTGGCCGAGGTGGTGGCCGCCTTCTCCGAACGGGTACTCGACCCCGACGGGGCCCTGGACCGGGCCGCCCTGGCCGACCTGGTCTTCACCGACGAGGCTGCCCGCCGCCGGCTGGAGGCCATCGTCCACTCCCGGGTGCGGGCCCGTACGGCCGAACTGGTGGCCGCCGTCCCACCCGATGCGGTGGTGGTCAACGACGTACCCCTGCTGGTGGAGGTGGGGCTGGCTCCCACGTACCACCTGGTGGTGGTCGTGCAGACGGCGCTGGCCACCCGGGTGCAGCGGTTGACCCGCGACCGGGGGATGAGCCGGGCCGATGTCGAGCGGCGGATCGCCGGTCAGGCCGACGACGCCCGCCGGGCGGCGGTCGCGGACGTGCTGCTCAGCAACGACGGCACCCTGGCGCAGCTGCACGCCGCCGTCGACGCCCTGTGGTACGAGCGGCTGGTGCCCTTCGAGGACAACCTGCGCCATCGACGGGCGGTCCGGGCGCACCAGGTGATCCTCACCGAACCGGATCCGACCTGGCCGCAGCAGTACGCCCGGCTGGCCGCCAGGATCCGACAGGCGATCGCCCCGGAGGAACTGCGGATCGATCACATCGGCTCCACCGCGATGCCGGGTCTGGCCGCCAAGGACGTCATCGACATCCAGCTCGGCGTCTCCTCCCTGGCCCAGGCGGACGCCCTGGCGCAGCCCCTGGCCGAGGCCGGCTTTCCCCGGATGCCCGGAGACTGGTGGGACACCCCTCGGGGGGCGGGTTCCGGCCGGTGGGCCAAGCGCCTGCACGGCAGCGCCGACCCGGCCCGTCCGGTGCATCTGCACCTGCGGGTGACCGGGTCACCCGGCTGGCGGTACGCCCTGCTGATGCGGGACCACCTGCTGTCCGATCCGGACCGGCGGGCCGCCTATCTGATGCTCAAGCGGGAACTGGCGGCCTCGGCACCGGACAGCGGGGCGTACGCGACCGCGAAGGACCCCTGGTTCGACGAGGAGAACCTGCGGGCGGAGGAGTGGGCGGCCCGGACCGGATGGCGCCCCTAGCCGGGCCCGGAGGCGGTCAGCGGGCCTTCGTCGGCTTGGGAAGCGACGGGACCCGGCCGGGTTTCAGGTCCAGCTGGGCCCAGGCGCCGCCCGGGGTCGGCAGTTCCAGCCGGCGCAGCAGACCGGACCGGTCCACCCAGTACCGGGTCCTACCCGATCCGCTGCCGACCTCGATGACGTCGACCACGCTGCCGGTCAGGTTGTCGCCGCGTACCCGGCGGGGGGTGCCGGAGGGGCCGCTGCCGCGGGCCGCCCGCAGGGCCCGGGCCACCAGGGGGTCCAGTGCCTGAGCGCGGTGCGCTCCGCCCCGCCAACCGGTGCCCGGTGGTGGCAGGGGCGGTGGGTCCGCCGGGTCCCCCGGCGCCGCAGTGTCGACCCGGGTGACTTTGCCGCCCTCTCGGCGTACCAGGGTGCGGGTGCCCTCGGCGTCCAGGTCGGTGACCCCCAGGTAGGCCGTGTTGGAGGTCCAGCTCAACCAGCCGCGGCCCCGCAGGTTGGTGTCGGCCGAGGCCGGTACGGTCACCGTGAGGGTGGCGCCACCGGCGGCCCGCAACCGGGCGGGCAGCCCCCGCCAGCGGTCCCGCTCGGCCGAGTTGAGGGCGCGGGGCAGGCCGGGGCGGCCCCCCAGCGCGTCGACCGGCCGCAGGGTCGGCCGGTCCACCCGATTCAGGTGTACGGTGACCGGCCCGACCGGGGCGACCGTGGCCTCCAGCCGGAGCAGCCTCCCGTCGGGGTCCAGGAAGTAGCGGGTGGCCTCGGCCGGTTCGGGGCCCGGCCAAGGGGCCTCCAGGATGTCCAGGTTCTCCCCGTGCTGTCGTTCCCGGCCGACCCACCGGCCCGAAGTCTCGTCTACCGGGTCCGGACGGTCGGCGGTCAGCGCGAAGATCATGGCCAGCAGTGGGGTCAGCCGCTGGTCCGGGGCCACCCGCCAGCCGTCGACCGGTGGGATGAGGGGCGGCATCGCCGGTGCCGGCACCGCGGTGGGATCGGGCCGGGACATCAGTACGGTGGGGGTGGCCTGCGCCAGGCCCCGCAGCACCCCCGCCCCGGGTCCGCCCACGTCGACGTAGACCAACCGGCGGGCCCAGTCGACCCAACCGAGCAGGTCGGTGCGGTCGCCGCCACGGCCGATCGTGACCTGCAAGCCGGCCCGCAGGTCGCGCTGGTTGGTCACCCGCATCACCGCCAGCCGGCCCCGTTCGGCCGAGGTCAACGGACGGCTGGCCGGCTCCTGGGGGACCCAGTTGAGCAGGGTCAGCACCAGCAGGACGGCCGAGAGTCCGGCGGTGAGCGCCAGCCCGGTCAGGGTCAGTCGGCGGCGCCGGGCGAACCTCTGCCGGGCCTCCTCGGCCTCCTCGTCGGCACCGGCGAGGTCCTCCTCGGCCACCGGGTCGAGCAGTCGGTCAGACAGCCCCGCCAGGCCCGGCAGCCCTGGCCCGGGTCGGTCTGGCTGGTCGGCATCCGGGCCGGTCTGTTCCGGCTGGCCGGTGTCCAGGTCGGGGCGGTCCAGACCGAGGACGGCCGGTGGTTCGATGCCGGCACGGTGGCGGCGGGAACCGGCGCGATGTCGGCGGTCGGCTCGGCCGCTGGGCAGTGGTCGTGAGCTGTTCTCCACGGAGGATGAACGCCGTGGACCGGGGTGGGGTGACGACATAGGGGCGCTCGCGGCGGCCGGTCAGCGCGTCGTCCGCGCGACCACGTCGGGTGCGCACGCCACAAATCCGGGTGCTGCTACCCACTGCGCCGGGGGCGGCATGACCTGTGTGGCCCGCCACCGACCCCGGACGGCCGCCGCGAGCGGCCTACGCAAAGAAGGGTAGCCGGGTGAGAAGAACCACACAATGCGAATATTGAGGCCGGTCACCTGCGGGGCGTAGTCACCGCGAACTGTCGGGCCCCCCGCGTACCGTGGACGACATGGCGCTCGACATTCCCCGGCTCGACGGCCGGTTTCAGGTCATCAGCGAGTTCCAGCCGGCCGGCGACCAGCCGGCCGCGATCGACGATCTGGAACGGCGGGTGCGCCGGGGCGACCGACACACCGTGCTGCTCGGCGCGACCGGCACCGGCAAGAGCGCCACCACGGCCTGGTTGATCGAGCGGTTGCAGCGTCCCACCCTGGTGCTGGCACCCAACAAGACCCTCTGTGCGCAGCTGGCCAAGGAGTTCAGCGAGCTGCTGCCGGACAACGCGGTGGAATACTTCGTCTCCTACTACGACTACTACCAGCCCGAGGCGTACATTCCGCAGACCGACACCTACATCGAGAAGGACTCCTCGATCAACGAGGAGGTGGAGCGGCTGCGGCACTCGGCGACCATGTCGCTGCTGACCCGCCGCGACGTGGTGGTGGTGGCCACCGTGTCGGCGATCTACGGGCTGGGCACCCCGGAGGAATACCTGGATCGGGCGGTGCGGGTGGCCGTCGGCCAGGAGCTGGATCGCGACCAGTTGCTGCGCCGCCTGGTCGACATCCAGTACACCCGCAACGACATGGCCTTCCAGCGCGGCACCTTCCGGGTGCGCGGCGACACCCTGGAGATCATCCCGGCGTACGAGGAACTGGCCGTACGCATCGAGCTGTTCGGTGACGAGGTGGAGAAGCTCTACTACCTCAACCCCCTGACCGGTGACGTGGTGCGCGAGGTGGACCACCTGCTGATCTTCCCGGCGACCCACTACGCGGCCGGGCCGGAGCGGATGGAACGGGCCATCCGCGACATCGAGACCGAGCTGGCCGAGCGGCTGGCCGAGCTGGATCGCCAGGGCAAGCTGCTGGAGGCGCAGCGGCTGCGGATGCGCACCACGTACGACATCGAGATGATGCGGCAGGTCGGCTTCTGCTCCGGCATCGAGAACTACTCGATGCACATCGACGGCCGGTTGCCGGGCAGCCCACCGCACTGCCTGCTCGACTACTTCCCGGACGACTTCCTCACCGTGATCGACGAGTCGCACGTCACCATTCCGCAGATCGGCGGCATGTACGAGGGCGACGCCTCCCGCAAGCGGATGCTGATCGACCACGGTTTCCGGCTGCCCAGCGCGGCGGACAACCGGCCCCTGCGGTTCGACGAGTTTCTGGAGCGGGTCGGGCAGATGGTCTTCCTGTCGGCCACCCCGGGGACCTGGGAGCTGGAACACTCCCAGGGGGAGTTCGTCGAGCAGGTGATCCGGCCGACCGGCCTGGTGGATCCGGAGGTCGTGGTCAAGCCCACCAAGGGCCAGATCGACGACCTGATGCACGAGATCAAGTTGCGGACCGAGCGCGACGAGCGGGTCCTGGTCACCACCCTGACCAAGAAGATGGCCGAGGACCTGTCGGACTACCTCCTGGAGAACGGCATCCGGGTGCGCTACCTGCACTCCGAGGTGGACACCCTGCGCCGGGTGGAGCTGCTGCGTGAGCTGCGCCGGGGCGACTACGACGTGCTGGTCGGCATCAACCTGCTGCGGGAGGGCCTGGACCTGCCGGAGGTCTCCCTGGTGGCCATCCTGGACGCGGACAAGGAGGGCTTCCTGCGCAGCGGCCGATCGCTGATCCAGACCATCGGCCGGGCCGCGCGTAACGTCTCCGGCCAGGTGCACATGTACGCCGACAAGATCACCCCGTCGATGGCGAACGCGATCGACGAGACGAACCGGCGCAGGGCCAAGCAGATCGCGCACAACGAGGCGCACGGCATCAGCCCCGAACCCCTGCGCAAGAAGATTCACGACATCCTCGATGACATCTACCGGGAGGCGGAGGACACCGAGGCCACCCGGGTCGGCGGGGCGGTGCGGCAGCTGTCCCGAGGCAAAGCGCCGGTCAAGGAGACCCGCAGTCGGGGCCGGGCCGGTGCCGCCACCCCCGCCCGGGAGGGCATGGCGCGGGCCGAGTTGGCGCAGCTCATCCAGGAACTCAACGACCAGATGCTGGCCGCCGCGCGAGAGCTTCAGTTCGAGCTGGCCGCCCGGATCCGCGACGAGGTCTCCGAGCTGAAGAAGGAGTTGCGGGGGATGGACGCAGCCGGGGTGCGGTGATCCGGGTGGCCTTCTCGCGATGAGCTGTTCCAGCCCGGGAGAATAGCGGAATGCGAGCATCCTATTGCGCTGGGTGATCGTCGTGCGTACTCTCCCTCGGTGGGGAGGCGGGGATGCCGTTGCCAACGAGTCCGGTCATTCGACGAGCGCGGCTCGGAGCGGAGCTGCGACAGCTTCGGCGCCGAGAGACACTGACCCTGGAACAGGTGTGTGACCGGCTGGGTTGGGCCTCCACCTCCAAGCTGTCCCGCATCGAGTTGGGGCAGAGTCGTCCCGATCTGGCCGACGTGTTGGATCTGCTCGACGTCTACCAGGTGCCGCCCTCCCAGCGCGACGCCTTGATCGTCATCGCCCGCGACGCCGCCACCAGCCGAGGCTGGTGGAAGGCGCTGGGCGAGATGGGGGTACGGCAGCGCACCTACGCCGAACTCGAAGCCGGGGCGGCGGGCATCGTGGAATACCAGCCCTGCGTAGTGCCGGGCCTGCTGCAAACCTCGGCGTACGCCCGGCTGCGCATCGCCGCCGGTCAGCTCATCGATCCCGAGGTGGATGTGGAGTCCGACCTGCGGGCCCGGTCCGCCCGGCACGCGGTGCTGCGCCGGATCGAGCCGCCGCACTACACGGCGCTGATCACCAGGGCGGCCTGCGAGCGGGCCGGTGACCCGGTCGAGGTCTGGCGGGAACAGGTACGCCATCTGCTGGATCTGACCGAGCTGCCGCATGTGACGATCCGGTTGCTGCCGAACGGGTCGGAGGTCGGGCCGCTGCCGCTGACCCCGTACTCCTGCTACTCCTTCCCGGATCCGGCGGATCCGCGGACGGTGATGCTGGAGGCGCTGACCACGGACGTGCGGCTGACCACCGCGACGGACGTCGACCGGTACGAGCGGATGACCCATCGGCTGTTGGAGGCGGCGCTGCCCGAACAGGAGACGGCTCAGGTGCTGGCCGGCTGGCTGGACGGGTAGGGGCGGGCGCGTCGGCACGGTGAGCGTGGGCGCGTCGGCACCGGCCCGGCGCCCCCGTAGCCGTCGGGAAGCGGTGCCGACGCGAGGCGCAGGCTAGAACAGGGGTACGACAAAAAGCGCCGGCCCCGGACGATGCGGGGCCGGCGCCTGCGTGTGGGCCCGGCGCCGGAGCCGTTCGTGCCCGGCTAGGCCGGCACGTCCACGAAGTGCTCGACCCGGGGCGGGCTGGCGAAGTACGGCCCGATCAACTCCCGCCACCGGAGGAACCGTTCGCTGGCCCGGAAGTTCTGCTCGTGCGCCTCGACGGAGTCCCACTCGACCAGCAGCACGAAGCGGGAGGGCGACTCGATCCCCCGGGTCATCCGTACCGAGCGGCAGCCCGGGGTGCTCGCCAACACCGGATGCCCCTCGGCGTACGCGGCGGCAAAGGTGTCTTCCTGACCCGGCACCACATCGATCAACGCAACCTCAAGAACCATCCCCGCAGCCTGCCACGCCCCACCCCACCCCCTCCACCCACCCCCTTGACCCCGTTGATCATGAGGTTAGCGGCAGTCAGTGTGATCAACTTCGCCGTCAACTTCATGATCAACGGGGCGATCAGGGGGGTGCGGGGTGGGTGGCGCCTAGCCTCCTAGGAAACCTAGGGTGGGTGAGCTGGGTGGGTGTGCGGTGGTGTGTTGCTGGGGGGTGGGGTGGGGACGAGACTGTGGAGGTGTCCGGACTCGTGTGGGCCGTCACGCTTGTCGTGTTGGCCGGGGTGCTCCTGGTGGACCTGTTCATCATCGGCCGGCGCCCGCATGAGCCGAGCGTGCGTGAGTCCAGTCTCTGGGTGGCCTGCTACGTGGGGCTGGCCCTGCTTTTCGGCGTCGGGCTCTGGGCCACCGCCGGGGGGAGTGTGGCCGGGCAGTTCTACACCGGCTGGCTGACCGAGTACAGCCTCTCGGTCGACAACCTCTTCGTCTTCATGATCATCATGGCGCGCTTCGCGGTGCCCCGGCAGTACCAGCAGAAGGTGCTGCTGGTGGGGATCGTGCTGGCGCTGGTCATGCGGGGTGGCTTCATCGCGGCCGGGGCCGCGCTGATCTCCCAGTTCAGTTGGGTGCTCTACATCTTCGGCGCCTTCCTGATCTACACCGGGATCAACCTGGCCCGGCAGGGCGAGTCGGCGGAGGAGGAGTTCCAGGAGAATGTGCTGATCCGGTGGAGTCGTCGGGCCCTGCCGATCTCCCGGGAGTACCACGGGGCCCGATTGACCGCCCGGGAGCAGGGCCGGTGGAAGGTCACCCCGATGCTCATCGTGATGATCGCGATCGGGACCACCGACCTGATCTTCGCCCTGGACTCCATCCCGGCGATCTTCGGCATCACCCATGAGCCGTACCTGGTCTTCACCGCCAACGTCTTCGCGCTGATGGGGCTGCGGCAGCTGTACTTCCTGCTCGGTGGCCTGCTGAACCGGCTGATCTACCTGAGCTACGGCCTGGCCGTGGTGCTCGGATTCATCGGGGTCAAGCTGGTCCTGGAGGCGTTGGCGGAGAACCGGCTGTTCTTCCTCAACGGGGGCGAGCCGGTGGGCTGGGCGCCGCACATTCCTACCTGGCTGTCCCTGCTGGTGATCGTGGTGACCCTGGCGGTGGCGACCGTGGTCAGCCTGGCCAAGTCCTCCCGGGACCGACGACGGGAACCGGCGAAAACAAAGAGCTGAGGACTCAGCGCGGGTCGGTGGCGGTCAGGTCGTGGCGGGCCTGCCAGACCCCGGCCGAGATGTCGGCGATCAGGCGGCGCGCCTCGATGTCGGCCTCCGTGCTGCGCTGGTGCTCGCCGAGCGGGGTGGTGGTGCAGACCACCAGCAGGTACGGGGCGGCGTCATCGGGAAAGACCACGGCCGCGCCGTGCCGGACCCCGCGTACCCAGCCGTTCTTGTGGGCCAGGCGGGTGCCGGCGGGAAGTCCCTCGGCGATGTCCTGCCGGATCTGCTGGGCGCAGAGCACCTCCAGCATCGCCGCGCAGCCGGCCGGCGAGGCCAGTGGTCCGGCCCGGGTGGCCCCGGTGGCGATGGCGTCGAGCAGGGCGGCCAGGTCTGCGGCCGTGACCAGGTTGCTGATCCCGGCCTCCCGGGCGGCGAAGTCCTCGATGCCGCGTCCGGTGACACTGTGCCGGGCACCGACACACGCCCAGACCTCCGCCACGGCGGCCAGCCCGACCTGCTCGATGAGCAGGTTCGTGGCGAGATTGCTGGACCGTACGATCATCCGCTCGGCCAGCCACCGGGGTGACACCCGCCGGCCGAGTCGCTCCCAGACCAGGCTGTCGTTGTCGTACTCCCGGGCGCAGGAGAAGCCGGCGGCGTCCGGTGCGGCCGAGGTGAACCGGTCGGTCACCTCGATGGGGGTGTCCAGGTCGGGTCCACCGTTCTCCGCGACCCGGTGCAGTGCGGCGAGCACGGCCAGTTTCATCGTGCTCGCCGCGTAGTGGGTGGCCTCGGGGTGGCGGGTCCAGGCGGGCGGGGCGTCCAGGGCACCGGCGTACACCGAGATGGTCCCCGGCACCGCGTCGAGCCGCGCCGCCCACCCCTCGAAGATCACCCGCCGAGGGTAACGGAAAGGAAGGGCCCCTTCTCCACCTCTGGTGAGGTGAAGGGGCCCTTCCTGAAACGGGCGGGTCAGCCGGCGTGCTTGCGGCGGGCGGTGGCGCGGGCCCGCTGGGTCTGGTCCAGGGTCACCTTGCGGATGCGTACGGCGGCCGGGGTGACCTCGACGCACTCGTCCTCGCGGCAGAACTCCAGGGCCTGCTCCAGCGACAGCTTGCGCGGCGGGATCAGCTTCTCGGTCTCGTCGGCGGTCGACGAGCGCATGTTGGTGAGCTTCTTCTCCTTGGTGATGTTGACGTCCATGTCGTCCGAGCGGGAGTTCTCCCCGACGATCATGCCCTCGTACACCTCGGTGCCGGGCTCGACGAAGAGCTGGCCGCGTTCCTGGAGGTTGGTCATCGCGAACGCGGTGACGCTGCCGGAGCGGTCGGCGACCAGCGAGCCGTTGTTGCGGGTACGCAGCTCGCCGAACCAGGGCTCGTA
Source organism: Micromonospora sp. NBC_01739 (assembly GCF_035920385.1). Classification (GTDB taxonomy): domain Bacteria; phylum Actinomycetota; class Actinomycetes; order Mycobacteriales; family Micromonosporaceae; genus Micromonospora. The sequence continues at coordinate 577,898 of NZ_CP109151.1, forward strand.
GGACTCGAAGACGTGGTGCAGGATGCCGGTGCCCCGGGTCTCGGTGAGGAACTCGGTGCGGAAGCCGATCAGGCCGCGCGCCGGGACCAGCCACTCCATCCGGATCCAGCCGGTGCCGTGGTTGACCAGTTGCTCCATCCGGCCCTTGCGGGTGGCCAGCAGCTGGGTGATCGCGCCCAGGTACTCGTCCGGGGCGTCGATGGTCAGCCGCTCCACCGGCTCACAGGTCTTGCCGTCGATCTCCCGGGTCACCACCTGGGGCTTGCCGACGGTCAGTTCGAAGGACTCGCGGCGCATCTGCTCGACCAGGATGGCCAGCGCCAGCTCACCTCGGCCCTGCACCTCCCAGGCGTCCGGGCGTTCGGTGGGCAGCACCCGCAGTGAGACGTTGCCGACGAGTTCCTTGTCCAGGCGGTCCTTGACCATCCGGGCGGTGACCTTGGCGCCCTTGACCCGACCGACCAGCGGCGAGTTGTTGGTGCCGATGGTCATCGAGATGGCCGGCTCGTCGACCGTGATCAGGGGCAGCGGCTGGGGGTTCTCCGCGTCGGCCAGGGTCTCGCCGATCATGATCTCCGGAATGCCGGCGACCGCGATGATGTCGCCCGGCCCGGCCGAGTCGGCGGGCTTGCGCTCCAGGCCCTCGGTCATCAGCAGTTCGGAGATGCGTACCCGCTGGGTGCTGCCGTCGGTGCGGCACCAGGCCACGGTCTGCCCCTTGGCGATGGTGCCCTGCCGGACCCGGCACAGGGCCAGCCGGCCGAGGAAGGGGGAGGCGTCGAGGTTGGTGACGTGGGCCTGAAGGGGCGCCTGCTCGTCGTAGGCGGGCGGCGGGATGGTGTCCAGCAGGGTCCGGAACAGGGGTTCCAGGCTGGTGCTGTCCTGCGGCACGGAGCCGTCGGCGGGCTGGGTCAGGGAGGCGATGCCGTCACGGGCGCAGGCGTAGACGATCGGGAAGTCGATCTGCGACTCGTCGGCGTCCAGGTCGAGGAAGAGTTCGTACGCCTCGTCGACGACCTCCTTGATCCGGGCGTCCGGACGGTCCACCTTGTTGATCACCAAGATGATCGGCATCCGGGCCTTGAGGGCCTTACGGAGCACGAACCGGGTCTGCGGTAGCGGGCCCTCGCTGGCGTCGACCAGCAGCACCACCCCGTCGACCATGGTCAGCCCACGCTCCACCTCGCCGCCGAAGTCGGCGTGGCCCGGGGTGTCGATGATGTTGATGGTGACCGGGTCGGAGCCGTCCGCGGGCAGGTAGCGCACGCCGGTGTTCTTGGCCAGGATGGTGATGCCTTTTTCCCGTTCGAGGTCCATCGAGTCCATCACCCGCTCGGTCACCTCGCCCCGGGCGCCGTAGGCGCCGGACTGCCGCAACATGGCGTCGACCAGGGTGGTCTTGCCGTGGTCGACGTGAGCGATGATGGCGACGTTGCGGAGGTCGGTGCGAAGCTGCATGAGTTCCATCCTCCCGCCTGTGCCGAGCCTATGCCGCGTCGGGGTCGCCGGTGGCGTAGTGCGCTGCGCCACATGTCGGCGCTGTCACACTTACGGGGCAGCCTTGCTGAGGTGACCCCGGGGGGCCGGCGTGCATGAACTGCTGAGTTCGCTGCAACACCTACCATCCTGGTTGATCTACGTGGTGGCGGCGCTGGTGGTGGCCGCGGAGACCGGGGTGATCATCGGCCTGGTCGCGCCGGGGGAGGCCACTCTGCTGCTGGTCGGTTTCCTCACCTACACCGGCACCCTCCGACTCGGACCGGCCCTGCTGGTGATGATTCTGGCGGCCGTCGCGGGAGACGCGGTGGCGTTCCGCGCCGGTCGGCGTTACGGGCCACGGCTGCGGGCCAGTCGGTGGGGCGCCCGGGTGGGGGCGCACCGGTGGGCCCGAGCCGACGCGATGGTCGTACGGATGGGGGGTCGGGGGGTCTTCACCGCCCGCTGGGTGGCCTTCGCCCGTACCCTGGTGCCCCGGCTGGCCGGGGCGGCCGGTATGCCGTACCGGCGGTTCGCGCCGTGGAACCTGGCCGGGGTGATCACCTGGGTGGGTGGCTCGGTCCTGGTGGGACATCTGGCGGGTGAGTCGTACCACACGGTGTCCCGGTTGCTGGGTCGGGCGACCGGGGCGGTGCTGGTCCTGGTGGCCGCGCTGGTGGCGGTGGTGCTGGGCGGCCGGTGGCTGGGCCGCAACCCCGATCCGGTACGGGCGTTGCTGGTGCGGGCCGCCCGACTGCCCCCGGTGCGCTGGTTGTCGGCCCGGTACGGGTTGCTGTTCTTCCTGCTCAGTATGCGTTTCGGGCCGACCTGGGCGTTGCTGGCCAATCTGACCGCCGGGGTGGGACTGCTGTTCGTGGTCGCGTTGGCGATCACCGGGACGATGCGGGCGGCGGTACGGCACAGTGGGTTGGCCCTCATCGACGGTGCGATCGGGAGCTGGTTCGCCGCCCGGCGTACCCCCGGGGCGGTCGAGGTGGCCCAGCTCGGCGTGACCGTGCTGCGGGGGTCGGCGTTGATCGTGCTGGTGGCGGTGGTGGCCGGGGTGCAGGCCTTTCGGCATCGGCCCTGGCGGGGTGACCTGCTCAGTGTGGTCGGCACGGTCGGCGCCTTCGTGCCCCTGGTGGTCCTGGCGGTGGTGACCGAGTTGGTGGCCGAGGGCCCGGTGGCGCAGATCTGGACCCAGAACGCCGTGGTGGCGGCCAGTCTGTGCATGTTGGCCTGGCTGCTGTCCCGCCAGGCGAGGTGGCCGGTGGCGGTGGCGCTGTGGACGGCAGCCGTGGCCGGAGTGGTCGGCATCGGTGGCGCCCGCCTGTACCTGGGATTGAGTACGGCCAGCGGCACCCTGGCCGCGGTGTCGCTGGGTGCGGCGTGGACGGCGGTCTTCATGGTCGCCTGGGCCACCCGGGACCGCGCCGTGGCCACCGGTAACCCACCTGAGCAGCGCAGGGGTCCGCACGGGACCACCGCGCCGGTCGATAGTTGTTAGGGTGCGGCGGCGGTTCGTGACTGCCGAAGGGGGCCCGGATGGGGCGCAAGGTCAGCCGGTTGACGGCGGCACTGGTGGTGGGTGCGCTACTGGTCGCCGGGGTCGGATGCGCCAGGGTGGACCCTCCGGCCGGCGAGTTGCCCGCCCCGGTGGCCCTGCCCGAGGAGGAGCCGGAGTCCGTGGTGGAGCCGAGCACTTCGGCCACCCCAGGCGAGCCGAGCCCGACACCGGAGGCGGTGGAGTCGCTGGGTGCCGCGCCGAAGGCCAGCACCCGGCCCAGTGCGAAGGCGACGACGAAGGCGCCGCCGAAGCCCCGGCGTACCAGCACGGCTCCCCGCGCGGTGCCGGAGCCGCCGACGGAGACGAAGGTACCGCCGGCGCCGCCGAAGCCCGCCCCGAGCGGCTGCAAACCCAGCTACAAGGGCGAGGAGGCCAGCCGGGCGCAGGTCAAGGCCGCCTTGACCGAGGCCGCGGGCCGCACCTACTGGCCTACCTCGGCGCCGGACATCCGGATCCCGGCCAATCTGATCAAGGCGACCGCCTGGCAGGAGAGCGGTTGGCAGTCCCACATCGTCGCCTGTGACGGCGGCATCGGCCTGATGCAGGTCATGCCGGACACGGCTACCTGGATGAACCAGCGGTTCGGCCAGAACCACGACGTGTGGGACCACCGGGACAACGCCTACCTGGGGGCCACCTACCTGGCCTGGCTCACCAAGTACATCGGCGACATGTACTTCGACGCCGACTACCGCCTGGACACCGATCTGTGCAGCAGTGAGCTGAACTCCTGCCTGCTCAACGCGATCATCGCCGCCTACAACTACGGTCACCACGCGGTAGCTCGGGAGGGGCGGCCGTTGGCCATCCCCAACCCGAGCTACGTGCGTAACGTGCGCGCCCTGATGACGGAGTGCGTCTGCCTGGGCTACTGAGTCGGCTTGGGGGCGATCCGACCCGGCCACCAGAACCGCTCACCGAGCAGGAAGGCCAGGGCCGGCACGACGACCGTACGGACCAGCAGGGTGTCCAGCAGGACCCCGAGGCAGACGATGATCCCGATCTGGGTCAGGGTGATCAGCGGCAGGACCCCGAGCACGGCGAAGACCGCCGCGAGCAGGATGCCGGCGCTGGTGATCACCCCGCCGGTGACCCGGAGGGCGGAGAGCATGCCCTGGCGGGTGTCGGTGCTGCGGGCGTCCTCCCGGGCCCGGGTGACCAGGAAGATGTTGTAGTCGACCCCGAGGGCTACCAGGAACACGAAGGCCAGCAGCGGCACCCCGGTGTCCATCGCCGGGAAGTCGAACACGTACTCGAAGATCAACCAGGCTCCGCCGAGGCTGGCGAAGTACGAGGCGACGACCGTGGCCACCAGCAGCACCGGGGCCAGCAGGCCGCGCAGCAGCAGGACCAGCACGGCCCCGACCAGCAGCAGGATCAGCGGCAGGATGAGCCGCAGGTCCTTGGCGTCGGCGGCGGCGGAGTCGTACCGGCCCGCGACCGTGCCCCCGACGACCGCTCCGGAGGGCTGCTCGATCCCGGCTACGGCCGGTGGTGCCGAGTTGTCCACGGCGCCGACGGTGTCCCGCAGCCGCTCCAGGGTCTGGTTGGCGGCCTCGGTGCCCGGCTCGGCTTCGAGGACCACATCGACCTGGGCCACCTCGGCACCGGCCGGGCCGGGTCGGGCGGAGGCCACCCCGGGCACCTCGGCGGCGGCTGCGGTGACCGCCGGCACGGCGGCCGGGTTGGTCATCACCGCCAGCGGCTGGGTGGTGCCGGCCGGGAAGGCGCGGGCCAGGGTCTGCGCCCCGGCGACGGCCTCCGGCTTCACCCGGAACTGCTCGGTCTCCGACAGCCCGGTGCGGATGCCGAGGCCACCGAGGGCCAGCCCGGCGAGCAGCAGGGTGGCCAGCACCGCCACCGGGATCGGGCGACGGATCACGGCGGAGCCGAGGGCCCCCCAGATCCGGCCCTCGCGGCCGACACTGCCGGCGGTGGGCACGAAGGGCCAGAACAGCCGGCGTCCCAGCAGGACCAGGGCGGCGGGCAGGACGAACAGGGCCGAGGCCATGGCGAGCAGGATGCCGGTGGCGCAGGCCACGGCCAGGGCACGGTTGGTCTCCTGCTCGCTCAGCAGCAGGGTGAGTACGCCGAGCATGACCGTGCTGCCGCTGGCCAGGATCGGCTCGGCGGTACGCCGCAGGGCGGCCCGCATCGCGGTGAAGCGGTCCTCCTCGCGGCGTAGTTCCTCCCGGTAGCGGGCGATCAGCAGCAGGGCGTAGTTGGTGGCCGCGCCGAAGACCAGCACGCTGGCGATGCCGGTGACGGCGCCGCCGGCGAAGTTGATGCCGACCGCCGGAATGATCGTTTCCAGGGCCCGCAGGGTGATCTGTTCGGTGGCGGCCACGACGGCCAGGGGCACCAGCCACAGCACCGGGCTGCGGTAGGTGACCAGCAGCAGCACGGCCACGACGGCGGCGGTGAAGAGCAGCAGGGTGACGTCCGCGCCCTCGAAGACCTTGGTCAGGTCAGCGGTGAAGGCCGGTGGGCCGGTCACCTCGACCGTCAGGTCCCCGGGGAAGCCGCTGAGGGCGGAGCGCACCTCGGCCACCCGGTCGGCGACGACCTCCTGGCCGCCGGTGCTGTCCAGGGGTACGGCCACCAGGGCCACGGTGTCGTCCGGGGACAGCTGCGGCGGGGCCACCTGCCCGCCGACGGCCAACTGGCGCAGCCCGCCGGTGCCCTCGGTGATCGCCGCCCGGTCGGCCTCGGTCAGCGGGGCGCCGTCGTCGCGGCTGACCACCACGACGGCCGGCTGGACGCCGCTGGCGGGTAGTTCCCGCTGGAGGCGTTCCACCTGGGTGGACTGCCACTGCTCGGACAGGCCGGTGGCGGAGACCGGTGCCGGGTTGCTGGGTATGGGTAGCCCGAAGACGGCCACGCCGACGAGGACGGCCACGGCGACGGTGAGCCATGCGGCCCGACGGCTGCGGGCGACACGGGTGAACAGAGACATGCTCGGCGCTCCGGTCGTTGGATTCGGTCCGGCTCCCGCCGAGGGAGCCGATATTTTGATTGTCGAGATTCTTGCTTATCAAGAAACGACGCGCAACAGCTCTCGTCCTTCGAGTATCTTGGCTGTCGAGAGATGTCGCGGTCTGGGCTATGCTGCGCATCCGGAGGCCTCGGGAGGGAAGCGGCGCGACGTGGCAGGGCACGGGATGTACCGGCGGCGTGAAACCCGGCGGGAGATGTTGGTCGCGGAGATCACCGCCGAGTTGCGGCGCTACTGCGTGGAGGCCCAGCACGTCGGGCACGCCTTCGCCGGTCAACACGGCCTCAACGGCACCGACCTGCAAGCGTTGATCGCCGTGATGGACGCCGAGCTGTCCGGCGAGCCGATCACCCCCGGTCGACTGGCCGAGCACCTGGACCTCTCCTCGGGCTCCGTCACCGCCCTGATCGACCGGCTGGAACGCGCCGGGCACCTGCGGCGCGACCGGGACACCACCGATCGGCGCAAGGTGCTGCTGCACTACGCGGAGCAGGGGGCCACGGTCGCCCGGGACTTCTTCCGCCCCCTCGGTCAGCGCACCGATGTGGTGATGGACGAGTTCCAGGACGAGGAGTTGGAAGTCGTGTACCGGTTCATCACCGCCATGGGGGTGTCCCTGCGGGAACACCGCGACGCGGTGCGCGACGCCCGGCCCACCCCACCTCCACGGCATCGGGCGGGTTGAGGGCCCGTGCTGGAACGGCTGGCCTCCCGACTCGCCGGGGTCGCGTTGCGGCTGCCCCGGGCCCGTACCCGAAGGATCACCGTCACCCGGGACATCCCGGTCCGGGCCAGGGACGGGGTGATCCTGCGCACCGACCACTACGCCCCCGCCCTGGCCCAGGCCCCCACCGTGCTGATCCGGACCCCGTACGGCCGGGGCGGGCCGATGCGGCTGCTCTGCCGGATCGCCGCCGAGCAGGGATTCCATGTGGTCATCCAGTCCTGTCGGGGCACCGGTGGCTCCGGCGGAGTCTTCGATCCCTTCGTCCACGAGCGCGAGGACGGGCTGGACACCCTCGACTGGATGCGCCGGCAACGGTGGTGGTGCGGCGCCTTCGGCATGTTCGGCGCCAGCTATCAGGGCTTCGTGCAGTGGGCCCTGGCCGCCGACGCGGGGGAGGAGATGCGGGCCATGGTGGCGGTGGCCACCGCCTCCTCCACCCGTGACTCCACCTACGCCGGGGAGTCCTTCGCCCTGGACACCGTCCTGACCTGGGTGGAGTTGCTGCAGGCGCAGACCGTGCCGTGGCTGGCCCGGCAGTGGGAACTCAAACGGGGCCAGCCCCGACTGCTCGCCGCCCTGTCCCACCTGCCGCTGGTGGAGGCCGACCGGGTGGCCACCGGGGTCACCGTCCCGTTCTTCCAGCAGTGGCTGCGCCACCACACCCCGCAGGCGGACTACTGGCGTGCCCGGGTCTTCGACGACCGGCTGGACCTGGTGCGGGCGCCGGTGGCGATGGTCAGCGGCTGGCACGACATCTTCCTGCCGGCCCAGTTGAGCGACTACACCGCGTTGCGGGCCCGGGGCGCCCAGCCCCGGCTGATCATCGGGCCGTGGACCCACGGCAGCCCCGGACTGTACGTCGCGGCCCTGCGCGAGGGCCTGGGCTGGCTCGGCACCCACCTGCCGACCGACGACATCGACCGAGGCGCCACGCAGCCGACGGACGGCCCGGTGCGGGTACACGTCGGTGGGGTCGGCGGCGGCTGGCGTGACCTGCCGGACTGGCCGCCCTCGGCGCAGACCACCGACTGGTATCTGCATCCGCACTCGGCCCTGCGTACCTGTCCGCCGGTGCCGTCCTCGCCGGACGGATTCTTCTACGACCCGGCGGATCCGACCCCCTCCCTGGGGGGTGCGCTGCTGGTGGCCCAGCGGGCCGGAGCGGTCGACAACCGGCCCGTGGAGGCCCGGCCCGACGTGCTGACCTGGACCAGCGAGCCGTTGACCAGCCCGCTGGAGGTGATCGGGCCGGTACGCGCACAGATTCATGTACGCAGTGAACTCGACTACTTCGATGTGTTCGTGCGACTGTGCGACGTGGACCGGCAGGGGCGATCCTGGAACATCTGCGACGGCCTGGTCCGGGTCGATCCGCAGCGGTTGCCGGCCGACGGCTCCGGCACGGTGGCGGTCACGGTGCAGATGTGGCCGGTGGCCCACCGGTTCGCCGTCGGGCACCGGCTGCGGCTCCAGGTCTCCGGCGGGGCCCATCCTCGGTACGCCCGCAACCCGGGCACCGGGGAACCCCTCGGGGCGGCCGTGACCTTGCGGGGTGGCTATCGGGAGATCCTGCACGATCCGGAGCGTCCCTCCGCAGTGGTCCTCCCGATCGTCGGGTCCGCCGCACAGCCTTCGACCGACGGATAAGGGCATCCGACGGTCCGGAAAGCTCGGGTTACGGGTGGCGGCGGTCGGTCCCGACCGCCGCCACCGACACCGGTTACAGCGGACGGACGTTGTCCGCCTGCGGACCCTTCTGTCCCTGGGTCACGTCGAACTCGACCTTCTGACCCTCGTTCAGCTCCCGGTAGCCACTGCTGGCGATCGCCGAGTAATGGACGAACACGTCGGGTCCGCCGCCGTCCTGCTCGATGAATCCGAAGCCTTTTTCCGAGTTGAACCACTTCACGGTGCCGGTTGCCATGCGTTCTCTCTCCCTGTCCAGCAGACGACCCCCGGTCACATGCCGGTGATCGTCCGATACTTTCCCGACATTAGCCGGTGAAATGCAGATTTGCCGGGTGAAGCGCCTGAGGTGTCGGCGAGGCGTCGGCACAATCCGCTCCCCGAGGGTTCAGGGAGGCCCCGGAGGTGAATCCGGGGCAATGTCGGGTGGAAATCTGATGTCCGTGGTGGTGATCAGGCCATAGCGTACGGGGTATGGCAGACGAGCTGGCCCAGGTTGGAGAGTTACCCATCGCCGGCCTGATGGCCCTGCTCGGGGTGGTCATGCTCTTCGACGCGGTGCCACTGTTCGGGGTCCTGGTCCCCGGTGACGTGGCCGTGCTCGCCGCGGTGGCCGTCGGAACGCCCAGCACCGGCCTGGCGACCTTCGTCGCCGTGGTCACCGGATGCCTGGTGGGCTGGTCCATGACCTTCCTCGTCGGCCGACACTGGGGCGAGCGGCTGCGGCACAGCCGGTTCGGTGCCTGGGTCGGCGAGCCCCGCTGGGTGGCCGCCGAACGCATCCTGCGCCGCAACGGTGGTCGACTGGTGCTGGTAGCGCCCTTCCTGCCGGTGTTCAACGCGCTGCTGCCGCTGGCGGCGGGCGGCCTGCGCATGTCGTACCCACGGTTTCTCGGGTTCGCGGCCCTCGGCGCGGGCGCCTGGGCCGGTCTCTACCTGGCGGTGGGCACCGCCTCGCGGTCCCTGGCCGGGCTGCTGCCCAGCGGTACGAGCCCGCTGCTGGTCACGATGGTCGGAGGTCTGGTGCTGGCCGCCGTGGTGCTGCTCGGCACCCGACGCCGGCTGCGTGCGGTGACCGGCTGACCTCCGACCATCCCCCGGGTCACCAGCCCCGGGCCCGCCATTCACCCAGCTGGGGGCGCTCCGCACCCAGGGTGGAGTCCCGCCCGTGGCCCGGGTAGAACCAGGTCTCGTCCGGGAGCCGGTCGAACAGCTTGTGCTCCACATCGTCGATGAGGGCGGCGAAGCGCTCCGGATCCTGGTCGGTGTTGCCCACGCCACCCGGGAAGAGACTGTCCCCGGTGAAAAGGTGAGGGACGCCGGCCGGGTCGCGGTAGAGCAGCGCCACCGAACCCGGGGTGTGCCCCTTGATGTGGATGACCTCCAGGGCACAGTCGCCGACCGGTACGGTGTCGCCCTCGGCCAGGGTCTGCGCCTCGATCGGCAGCCCGGCCGCGTCGTCGGCGTGCACCAGCGCGCGGGCACCGGTCTTGGCGACGACCTCCTCCAGCCCCACCCAGTGGTCCATGTGCTGGTGGGTGGTGACCACCGCGGTCAGCCCGGCGTCACCGATCAGTTCCAGCAGCCGGGGTGCCTCGTTGGCCGCGTCGATCAGCACCTGCTCGCCGGTGTCACGGCAGCGCAGCAGGTACGCGTTGTTGTCCATCGGCCCGACCGACACCTTGGTGATGGTCAGCCGGTCGAGTTCGCGTACCGCTGGTGGGCCGCCGGGGGTGACTGCTCCGTCGTAGGTCATCTCTGGCTAGATCCATTCCGGTGGGTCGGGTAGCTGACCATCGGGGGTGACGGTCAGGGTGGTACCTGGGCTGCGGCCGGTCAACCACGCGGCGACCTCGACCGTCGGACCGGAGACGACCGGCGCCTGGGCCCGGTCACCGATGACGAGTTCGTGACTGCCGCCGTCGAAGTGCAGCACCAGCGGCGGCACCCGATCGCGCTCGCCGAGATCGGTGACCACCTCGTGCAGCAGCCGGTGCGCGAAGCTCGGTGACCAGTCCTGTGGGCGGTAACCGGCGGCCAGGTCGACATGGTGGACCTCCAGTTCCCGCAGCCGACGCCAGACCAGCACGGCGGCCGGCAGGGGACCACGCCGGGTCTGCACGGTGGCCGACCAGGCCGGCACCGGCATCGCGGCGACCGCCTCGGCGTACCGGTCGGCGCTGCGGCGCAGGTCGTCCAGGTGCTCCTGGGGCGAGCGGAAGGCCCCGGCCTCGATGCCGGCGGCCCGGGCCTCATCACTGGGGTACATCGGGACCAGGTCGCCGGTGCGGGCCGAGGTGAGGGCGTTGACCAGGGCGTCGGCGTTGCGGGACAGGTGGGCCAGCAGGTGCCCGCGGGTCCACCCCGGCAGCAGGCAGTCCTGCGCCAGATCGGTGGCGTCGAAGCGTGCCGCCGTGCGCAGCAGGCGGGTCGTGGCGTCGTCCACATCACCGCTCAACAGCAGGGGGTCCCGGGTCACGGTTCGACCCTAGCCCGCCGTGCCGGTCGAGTCGCCGGGGAATTCGCTACCGGCTCGGCGCCACCCCTCCTACCGTGAGGAGGTTCGCGGCGCCGGAGCGGAGGAGGTGGTGGTCATGCCGGTCACCGCACCCCTGTATCACCCGCAGCGACCCTGAACGAGGAGACGTGAACATCACCCTTACCGCCCTGGGTTGGGACACCGACCGAGCGGCGTACCTGAGTCGTATCCACACCCCGTACCGTCCCGGCCGGGTGGCCCGGGTCGACCGGGGATTCTGCACCGTACTCACCGAGCAGGGGCCGACCCGCGCCTCCTGCTCCGGTGCCGTCCTGGCCGCCGCCGTCGGCGACCCCACCCGACTGCCCGGGGTGGGCGACTGGGTGCTGCTGGGCACCTGGCCCGACGCGCGGGTGACCGTGGAGGGGGTGCTGCCCCGGCGTACCGCCCTGATCCGGCGCACCGCCGGCAAGGACGCCAGCGGTCAACTGCTGGCCGCCAACCTGGACATCGCCGCCGTGGTGGAGCCGGTGCACCCCACGCCGAACGCCGCCCGCATCGAGCGGCTGCTCTCCCTGGTGCACGAGTCGGGCGCCCGGCCCCTGGTCGTACTCACCAAGACCGACCTGGCCGCCGACCCGGCGGCGGTGGCCGATCAGTTGGCGGCCCTGGCCCCCGGGGTGCCGGTGCTGCCGGTCAGCGCCGAGACGGGCAGCGGCCTGGCACGGTTGCGCGCCGAGGTGGCCCCGGGTGCGACCCTGGGCCTGCTGGGGCCCTCCGGCTCCGGCAAGTCGAGCCTGGTCAACGCGCTGGTCGGGGCTGTGGTCATGCCGATCCAGTCGATCCGTGGGGTGGACGGCAAGGGCCGGCACACCACCACCTGGCGGGCCCTGGTGCCGCTGCCGGGTGGCGGCACCGTGCTGGACACCCCCGGGGTGCGGGCGGTCGGTCTGCTCGACGGCGCCGCCGGCCTGGATCGGGCCTTCAGCGACATCGCCGACCTCGCCACCGGCTGCCGGTACGGCGACTGCGGCCACGACGCCGAGCCCGGGTGCGCCGTGCAGGCCGCCCTGGCCAGCGGCGACCTCTCCACCCGCCGCTGGCAGAACTGGCGCCGCCTGCACCGCGAGATGACCCACGAAACCCACCGCCGCACCACCCGCCCCCGCCGCCCCCACTGACCCACCCCACCCTCGCCCCTCCCACCCCTCCGTGCCTCCCACCCCTCCGTGCCTCTCGCCTCTCGCCCGCACGCCCCGCGCCCTCTAGCCCCGTCGACCTTGCACTTTTGGTCGCCTTAATGCGGCTTATAGGCAGTTATGCCCCGACGGAAAGTGCAAGATCGACGGGCTGGAGGGCGGGGCGGAGGCGGGGCTGAGGGTGCGGGGGGTGGGGAGTGGGGGGTGGGGAGTGGGGGGTGGGGTTGTGTGGCGGGGGGTGGTTGTCGTAGGGCGGGTCTACAGTTGCCGGGGCGCCTTCTCCGCGCCGGCACAACCGCTGGGACCACCCTGAAGCGGACAGATCCTCCTCGTCATCCTCACCCGGGAGCACATCGACCGTGGCCGACCGTCTGATCATTCGTGGCGCACGCGAGCACAACCTGCGTGACGTCAGCCTCGACCTCCCTCGGGACGCCCTGATCGTGTTCACCGGGCTGTCCGGGTCGGGCAAGTCGAGCCTGGCCTTCGACACGATCTTCGCAGAAGGGCAGCGCCGGTACGTCGAGTCGCTGTCGTCGTATGCCCGGCAGTTCCTCGGCCAGATGGACAAACCGGATGTCGACTTCATCGAGGGACTGAGCCCGGCGGTGTCGATCGACCAGAAGTCGACCTCGCGCAACCCCCGCTCCACGGTCGGCACCATCACCGAGGTCTACGACTACCTGCGGTTGCTGTTCGCCCGGATCGGGGAGCCGCACTGTCCGGTCTGCGGTGAGCGGATCTCCAAGCAGAGCCCGCAGCAGATCGTCGACCGGGTCCTGGCGATGGCCGAGGGCACCCGGTTCATGGTGCTGGCTCCGGTGGTACGCGGACGCAAGGGCGAGTATGTCGACCTGTTCGGCGAACTCCAGGCCAAGGGGTACGCGCGGGCCCGGGTCGACGGGGTGGTGCACCAGCTCACCGACCCGCCGAAGCTGAAGAAGCAGGAGAAGCACACCATCGAGGTGGTGATCGACCGGCTCAGCGTCAAGCCCAGCGCCAAGCAGCGGCTGACCGACTCCGTCGAGGCGGCGCTGGGGCTCTCCGGCGGTCTGGTCCTGCTCGACTTCGTCGACGTGCCCGAGGACGACCCGGAGCGGGAACGACGCTACTCCGAGCACCTGGCCTGCCCCAACGACCACCCCCTGGCGATCGAGGACCTGGAGCCCCGGGTCTTCTCCTTCAACGCCCCGTACGGTGCCTGCCCGGAGTGCACCGGCCTGGGCACCAAGAAGGAGGTCGACCCGGAGCTGCTCATCCCCGACCCGGAACGCACCCTGCGGGAGGGGGCGATCCAGCCCTGGGCCACCGGGCACAACCTGGAATACTTCCTGCGCCTGCTGGAGGCCCTCGGCGAGACCGAGCACTTCGACATCGACACCCCCTGGCGGGCGTTGCCGTCGCGGGCGCAGAAGACCATCCTGCACGGCTCCGGCGACCAGGTGCATGTGCGCTACCGCAACAAGTACGGCCGGGAGCGCTCGTACTACACCGGCTTCGAGGGGGTGGTGCAGTGGATCGAGCGCCGGCACTCCGACACCGAGAGCGAGTGGTCCCGGGAGAAGTACGAGGGCTACATGCGCGACGTGCCGTGTGCCGCCTGTGGCGGGGCCCGGCTCAAGCCCGAGGTGCTCGCCGTCACCCTGGCCGGGCGCAGCATCGCCGAGGTGTGCAACCTGTCCGTGGGTGAGTGTGCCGACCTGCTGGCCGGCATCGAGTTGACCGACCGGCAGAAGTTGATCGCCGAGCGGGTGCTCAAGGAGATCAACGCCCGGTTGCGGTTCCTGCTCGACGTCGGTCTGGACTACCTCTCCCTGGACCGTCCCGCCGGCACCCTGTCCGGTGGTGAGGCGCAGCGCATCCGGCTGGCCACCCAGATCGGTTCCGGGCTGGTCGGTGTGCTGTACGTGCTGGACGAGCCCTCCATCGGTCTGCACCAGCGCGACAACCACCGGCTGATCGAGACCCTGGTCCGGCTGCGCGGGCTGGGCAACACCCTGATCGTGGTGGAGCACGACGAGGACACCATCCGTACCGCCGACTGGATCGTCGACATCGGGCCGGGCGCGGGGGAGCACGGTGGGCGGATCGTGCACAGCGGCTCGGTGCCGGCCCTGCTGGAGAACTCGGAGTCGATCACCGGGGCCTACCTGTCCGGTCGGCGGGAGATTCCGACCCCGAAGGGTCGGCGGCCGCAGACCCCGGGCCGGGAGCTGGTGGTGCACGGTGCCCGGGAGCACAACCTGCGCAACCTGACGGTCAGCTTCCCGCTGGGCCAGCTGATCGCGGTGACCGGGGTCAGCGGCTCCGGCAAGTCGACCCTGGTCAACGACATCCTGTACGCCGTACTGGCCAACCAGATCAACGGCGCCCGGCTGGTGCCCGGCCGCCACACCCGGGTCTCCGGGCTGGAGAACGTGGACAAGGTCGTCGGCGTCGACCAGTCCCCGATCGGGCGTACCCCCCGGTCCAACCCGGCCACCTACACCGGGGTCTGGGATCACGTCCGCAAGCTGTTCGCCGAGACCACCGAGGCCAAGGTGCGGGGGTACGGGCCGGGCCGGTTCTCCTTCAACGTCAAGGGTGGCCGCTGTGAGGCCTGCTCCGGCGACGGCACCATCAAGATCGAGATGAACTTCCTGCCGGACGTGTACGTGCCGTGCGAGGTCTGCAAGGGGGCCCGGTACAACCGGGAGACCCTGGAGGTGCACTACAAGGGCAAGACCGTCTCGGACGTACTGGAGATGCCGATCGAGGAGGCGGCGGAGTTCTTCTCCGCCATCCCGGCCATCCACCGGCACCTCAAGACCCTGGTCGACGTGGGCCTGGGCTACGTCCGGCTGGGCCAGCCCGCGCCGACCCTGTCCGGGGGTGAGGCGCAGCGGGTCAAGCTCGCCTCCGAGTTGCAGAAGCGCTCCACCGGACGGACGGTGTACGTGCTCGACGAGCCGACCACCGGCCTGCACTTCGAGGACATCCGCAAGCTGCTGATGGTGCTGGAGGGGCTGGTCGACAAGGGCAACACGGTGATCACCATCGAGCACAACCTGGATGTGATCAAGAGCGCCGACTGGCTGATCGACATGGGTCCCGAGGGGGGTCACCGGGGCGGCACCGTGCTGGCCACCGGCACCCCGGAGGAGGTCGCCGAGGTCACCGAGAGCCACACCGGGCAGTTCCTGCGTACCGTGCTCAAGCTCGACGGCACGGCCCAGGGCGCGGCGGCGGCCACCGCCCGCGCGGCCAAGGCCAACGGCACCAAGACCACCGGGACCAAGTCGACCGGCACCAAGACCACCGGCACCAAGACCACCGGGACCAAGACGACCGGGACCAAGGCGGCGGCCGGGACCAAGGCGCGGGCCGGACGAAAGAGCGTCGCGGCCGGCTGACCGGATGCTCCGCGTAGACACCGCCGGGTGGTCGATCGGGTGAACCGCCAGGCAGAGTGGTGCGGGTTGAGAAAACCTGAGCACGAATCATGCACGGTGGTAGCCGAGGAGGGTGCGGGATGACTGACGACCAGGTGGCGGCCAGGCCGGTACGGACACGGCGGGCCCTGCTGGCCGGTGCGGGTGCGGCCGGCGCGGCGGCGATGCTGGCCGCCTGCGGCGGCGGGGACGACGAGGGCGCGACCACCACCAGCCCGGGTCCGCAGGTGACGAACACCGGCGATGCGGGCGGGGGTGGCCGGCAGGACAGCCAGTCCCTGGCCCGGACCAGCGACATCCCGGTCGGTGGGGGTGCGATCCTGTCCGCCCCGGGGATCGTGATCACCCAGCCCTCGCCGGGGGAGTTCCGTGGTTTCGACCCCAAGTGCCCCCACCAGGGGTGCAACGTGACGACGGTCGAGGGCGGCACGATCAACTGTGTCTGCCACAACAGCCGGTTCTCGATCGAGGACGGCTCGGTCAAGTCCGGTCCCGCCCAGGCCCCGCTGGCCGCCAAGGAGGTCAAGGTCTCCGGCGACCAGATCTCCCTGGCCTGAAACGCCGGCCGGTGGGCCGTCGACGAGACGACCCACCGGCTTCAGGGTGCGGATCCAGCGCGGCCGTGGCCGGGGTTGTCCCCGGCCACGCCGGTAGCGCTCAGTGGGCGTACATGGACAGCTCCCACAGGGAGAAGCCGTAGGAGGTGGCCCGGGTCAGGCCGGTCATCCGGACGTAGCGGGCCTGCTGGGGGGTGAAGGCCACCACATCGGTGCCGCCGTCGCCCGCAGTGGTCGACCAGACCGACCGCCAGGTGTTGCCGTCGGCGGAGACCTCGACCCGGTACGACCGGGCGTACGCCGCCTCCCAGGCCAGCACCACCCGGCCGACCTGCCGCACGCTGCCCAGGTCCACCCGGATCCACTGGTTGTCCGACCAGGAACTGGCCCAGCGGGTACCCAGGTTCCCGTCCACGGCGCGGGCGGCACCGTTGCCGAGTTGGCTGCTGGAGGCGCTGACCGGCCGCCCGGCGGCCAGGTTGGTCAGGTCGTCGCCGCGGCGGGCCGGGAAGGAGACCACCTGCTGGTAGGTGGGTCGGTTCTGCCAGGCGATGGTGGCGTGCTTGATGCCGCCCAGCGGGGACTGGATGATCGCGTCCGCGCACCACTGGTCCCCGGCGGCGCAACTGGCGTCACCCGGGTAGGTGGTGGTGGCCGGGGTGGCCGCCGCCGTGCGCAGGGTGTCCAGCAGAACCTGCCGGCAGGAACCCAGGTTGCCGTTGCCGCAGAAGGTACGCCCCAGACCACCGGCGACCGGGTCACCCAGGACCGTCCGCAGGTCCTTGTCGACGTAGCCCCACCAGCCGTACTGGAAGGCCGAGCCCTTGTGGGTCTGTGCCCCGTTGGCCGAGGAGGACAGGTTCGACACGTCACCCTGTTGCAGGCCGGAGGGTGACTCGTTGATCGGCAGGGTGTTGATCAGGGACTGGTAGAGGTCCGGGCCGAGCTGGTCCCGGAACATCCCCCGGACCAGCAGGGGCCACCAGGCGTCGAAGGTGCGGATCGCCTCGGCGTGCTGGTACACCTTGCTGCCCTTGGCGGTCTCCACCCGCAGCGCCCCGGCCTGCCGCCACGCCTTCAGCCGGCTGATCTCGGCCGCCAGGGCGGTGTCGGTGACCGGCTGACTCTCCAGCACCCGGATCAGCTCGTCGAGCACCTCCGCACCGCGCAGGTCGGTCAGCCCGGCCCGCTGCACCAACTCGGTGAGGGAGCCCCGGTCGAACTTGCGGCCGGCCGCGATGGCCGCCTTCACCGGCTTGTCCAGCAGGTCACCCCGGTGCACGGCACCGAAGCTGAAGTTGCCGTCGGCCGCCCCGAAGTCCTTGGCCTGCTTGTTGTTCCAACTGATGTAGTAGTCCTGGTCGATCGACTGGGGGTGGGCCGAGCGCGGGGCGTACCGGGCGGTGCGGGTGTCCGGGTCGAAGTCCTGCCACTCGTAGGCCCGCTCGGCCTTCATCGGCAGGTTCGGGTTACTGCCGACGGCCCGCACCGGGTTGAGCCCGGAGTTGAAGTACGCCGACTGGGTGGAGTTGACGTAGAACCAGTTGAAGGCGTACTCGACGTTGTGGGCCGACTCGATGAACGCCGAGGCGGTGCCCATCTGGGTCGGGTCGTTGAACATCTGGAACCCGATCGCCGAGTCGGCCTCCCGCCCGTAGGTGGAACGCAGCTGGGTGAAGGCGTGCGGGACCCCGCCGACGGTGCCGCGCCAGGCCACCAGGCCCAGCTTGGTCCGCCAGGCCACCAGCTTGTACGACCCGGCCGGGGTGCTGTCGGCCACGGTGGGGCTCCACCGGTTGACGTGGGACAGCTCCTCCATCGCCAGACACTGGCCCCGGAACAGGTAGTGGGTGCCGGCCAGGGTGGGCGTACCGCCGCCGGGCACGCAGAGCGGCACCGCGTACGTGTCGGTGATGTCGTGGATGGCGGAGGTGGCGCTCCAGGCGTAGTCCTGACCCCGGCCGAGCAGCACGTACAGGTTCAGCCCGGCGAAGGCGGCCCCCCGGGCACTGATGCCGGGGCCCTGCAACTCCTGGACCATCAGCAGTTGCGGGGAGAAGTAGCCGGTCTGCGGCCCGAACACCGCGATCGGGTGGCCGGTGGCGGAGTGCTCGGCGGAGATCACGGCCGCGTTGGACATGCCCCGGTTGGCCGGGGTGATGGTAAGCCCGGACAGCGCGGCGGCCAGTTCGGAGGAGCTGTTGGTGCCGGCGGTGGTGGCGGAGCCGGTGGGGTCGGTGACGACCGGCTCGACCCGGGCGGAGCCCGCGTCGGGCAGCACCACGCTGGGGGCGTCGGGGGAGGCGGCGCCGTACGGGAAGCTCTGACCGTCGTGCAGGGTCAGCACGGTCTCGGGATCGTTCTGGCCCCGGAAGCCGTTCCACACCCGGTCGCCCTCGACCGGGCCGTACTTGGCGCGGGCGGCGATGCGGACCAGGGCGGACTGCATCTCGTTGCCGCCTCCGCCGCCGAACAGGCCGCCGACCACCCCGGCGATGGCGATCAGGTCGGTCATGGTGAACGGCTTCGGTCCACCGGCGTTGGTGATCGCATCCATATGACCGGTCAGCACGTACTCGCCGGGGCAGTTGCGGCCGGACATGCAGGTGCCGATGTAGGCGTTGATGCCGGCGATGTACTCCTGCACGTCGGTGTAGAGCTGCTCGCCGCGGGCCCCACCCTTGCGGCGCAGCGCCTCGACCTGGGCGGCCAGGTCGGCCTCGGTGTAGGGGGAGGTACGCCAGACGCTCTGTTCCAGGGCGCGGTTGCCGGGGGCGCCACCGGCGAAGGAGGTCAGGGTGCCCCGGCCGACGTGGCGGAGCAGGTCCATGGTGAACAGCCGGTCCTCGGCTCCGGCGTACCCGGCGCCGTACATGGTGCCGGCCCGGGTGGTGCCGGTGATGTGTGGTACCCCGGTGGCCTTGTCCCGCACGATGCGGACGTCCGAGCGGGGGGAGTAGTCGCGTTCGACCTGGTTGGGGGCGACCCCGAAGGTGGCGTCGTGGAAGAACTCGCCGATCTTGTCCTCGCGCAGTCCGGCGTAGCCGTAGACCAGGTTGGCGTACTTGTCGAGTTGGTCGGCGGAATGCCGGGGCAGGGTGCCGAAGGCCTGGTTGCCGAGGATCTCGACCAGGGTGGCGTTGCCGTTCTGGCCCGGCGGCAGGATCTCGGAGCATTCGCCGAGGCAGTAGTCGTTGCCGGCGAAGGCGCTGGCGACATTCACCGCGAGGGTGCTGGTCGCCGGCGCGGCGGTGGTGGGGGCGGTGGCGGTGGCGCTGGTCGGGACGGCGACCAGCAGGGCGGCGACGGCGATGGCGCCGGTCGCCCCGGCGAACAGCCGGCGGGTGGCGGTGTGACCAGTCATGGCGATCCTCTGTGGACGGGGGCCATCGGACGGGATCATTACGTGAAGAACATTCGGCTACTGGATGGTAGGACGGGCCGGTCAATATTGGAAGACGTCAATCGGGAGGGTCGTCGTATCGGGCCCGCTCGGGCAGGAAGGCGTCGACCAGGGACGATTCGGGCTGTCGGGGGCGGCGACTAGGCTCGAAGGGTGGCTGATCCGTCGACCTACCGCCCCGCCCCCGGCACCATCCCGGAGTCCCCGGGGGTCTACCGGTTCCGTGACGGCACCGGTCGGGTGATCTACGTCGGCAAGGCGAAGAATCTGCGCAGCCGCCTCAACTCCTACTTCGCCGACCTGCTGGGGCTGCACGAGCGGACCCGACAGATGGTCACCACGGCCGAATCGGTCGACTGGGTCACGGTCGGCACGGAGGTCGAGGCCCTCCAGCTCGAATACACCTGGATCAAGCAGTACGACCCGAGGTTCAACGTCCGCTATCGCGACGACAAGTCCTACCCCTACCTGGCGGTCACCCTCGACGAGGAATATCCGAGGTTGCAGGTGATGCGCGGGGCCAAACGCAAGGGGGTGCGCTACTTCGGGCCGTACTCCCATGCCTGGGCGATCCGCGAGACCCTGGACCTGCTGCTGCGGGTCTTCCCGGCGCGGACCTGCTCCGCCGGGGTGTTCAAGCGGGCCGGTCAGGTCGGCCGACCCTGCCTGCTCGGCTACATCGGCAAGTGCTCCGCCCCCTGCGTCGGAAGCGTCAGCGCCGAGCAGCACCGCGAGATCGTCGAGGGGTTCTGCGACTTCATGGCCGGGCGCACGGACACCATGGTGCGCCGGCTGGAACGCGAGATGGCCCAGGCCAGCGCGGAGCTGGAGTTCGAGCGGGCGGCACGGCTGCGCGACGACGTCGCCGCCCTGCGCCGGGCGATGGAGAAGCAGACCGTGGTGCTCGGCGACGGTACGGACGCCGACGTGGTCGCCTTCGCCGACGACCCCCTGGAGGCCGCCGTGCAGGTCTTCCATGTGCGGGGCGGTCGGGTGCGGGGCCAGCGCGGCTGGGTGGTGGAGAAGACCGAGGACCTCACCACGGGTGACCTGGTGCACCACTTCTGCACCCAGGTCTACGGCGGTGAGCACGGCGAGGCCGATGTGCCGCGCGAGCTGCTGGTGCCGGAGCTGCCGGCCGACGCCGAGGCCCTGACCGACTGGCTGTCCACCCACCGGGGCAGCCGGGTCAGTCTGCGGGTGCCCCAGCGTGGTGACAAGCGTGCCCTGCTGGAGACGGTGGAGCGCAACGCCAAGGACGCCCTGGCCCGGCACAAGCTCAAGCGGGCCGGTGACCTGACCACCCGCAGCAAGGCCCTGGACGAGATCAGCGAGGCGCTCGGGATGCGGACGGCACCCCTGCGCATCGAGTGCTTCGACATCTCCCAGATCCAGGGCAGCGACGTGGTGGCCAGCATGGTCGTCTTCGAGGACGGCCTACCCCGCAAGAGCGAGTACCGCCGCTTCATCATCCGAGGGGCCACGGACGACCTGTCCGCGATGTCCGAGGTGCTGCGCCGCCGCTTCGCCCGCTACCTGGACGTGCGCGCCGAGACCGGCGAGATCGGTGAGGAGACCGCCGCCGACCCGGACCGCCCCGGAGTCGACCCGACCACCGGCCGCCCGCGCAAGTTCGCCTACCCCCCGCAACTGGTGGTGGTCGACGGCGGGGCTCCCCAGGTGGCCGCCGCCGCCCAGGCCCTGGCCGAGCTGGGCATCGACGATGTGGCCCTGTGCGGCCTGGCCAAGCGGCTGGAGGAGGTGTGGCTGCCCGACGACGACTTCCCGGTCATCCTGCCGCGCACCTCCGAGGGGCTCTACCTGCTGCAACGGGTACGCGACGAGGCGCACCGCTTCGCCATCACCTTCCACCGGCAACGCCGCTCCAAGCGGATGACCGCCTCCGCCCTGGACAACATCCCCGGCCTGGGCGAAGTCCGCCGCAAAGCCCTCCTGCACCACTTCGGCTCCCTGAAACGCCTGGCAACGGCCACCGTCGAGGAGATCACCCAAGTCCCCGGCATAGGCCCCCGCACCGCCCAGACCATCCTCACCACCCTCAACCCACCCCCACCCCCTACCGAGGCCCCCGCCGAGGCCCCCGCCGAGGCCCCCGCCGAGGCCCCCGCCGAGGCCCCCGCCGAGGCCCCCGTTGATCATGAGGTTAGCGGCAGTGATGGAGATCAACTCCGCCGCTAACCTCATGATCAACGATGTCAGGGTTCGGTGAGGACGGTGAGGATCTGGTCGCCGTATTTGGCCAGTTTGGTTTCGCCTACGCCGTTGATCTGGGACAAGGCGGCCAGGGTGGTGGGGAGGGTGGCGGCGATCTGGCGCAGGGTGGCGTCGTGGAAGATGACGTAGGCGGGGACGCCCTGTTCCTTGGCGGTGGCGGCTCGCCAGGCGCGGAGGCGTTCGAAGGTGTCGGTCGCCTCCGGCGGCAACTCGGCTACTACGGTGGCTGCGCCTCTTGGTTTGGGGGTGCGGGCGGGGCGGGGGGCTTCGCGGCGCAGCATGACCGTACGGCGTCGGCCCAGCACCTCGGCGCTGGCCTCGGTTAGGGCCAGGGTGCCGTAGTCCCCTTCGACGGTCAGCAGGCCCTCGGCCAGCAGTTGGCGCACAACCCCCCGCCATTCCGCCTCGCTGAGGTCGTCACCGATGCCGAAGACGGTGAGCGAGTCGTGCCGGTACTGAGTGATCTTGTCGGTGTTGCGGCCCAGCAGGATGTCGATGCAGTGCCCGGCCCCGAAACGCTGGTTGCGTTCCCGGTCCAGCCGGAAGACCGTGGAGAGCAGCTTCTGCGCGGCGACCGTGCCGTCCCACGACTCCGGCGGCTCCAGGCAGGTGTCACAGTTGCCGCAGTCGCCGGTGGCCGACTCGCCGAAGTACTCCAGCAACTGCACCCGACGGCAGCGGACGGTCTCGCAGAGCGCCAGCATCGCGTCGAGATGGACGGCGAGGTTACGCCGATGCGCCAGGTCACCCTCGGAGGTGTCGATCATCTTGCGCTGCTGCACGACGTCCTGGAGCCCGTACGCCAGCCAGGCCGTCGACGGCAGGCCGTCCCGCCCGGCCCGGCCGGTCTCCTGGTAGTAGCCCTCGACCGACTTGGGCAGGTCGAGGTGGGCGACGAACCGGACGTCCGGCTTGTCGATGCCCATCCCGAAGGCGATGGTCGCCACCATCACCACCCCGTCGGCGCGCAGGAACCGCTGCTGGTTCGCCGCGCGGGTCCGCGCGTCCAGACCGGCGTGGTACGGCAGGGCGTCGATGCCGTTGGCGACCAGGAACTCCGCCGTCTTCTCCACCAAGGCGCGGGACAGGCAGTAGACGATGCCGGCGTCCCCGGGATGCTCGTCGCGCAGCAGGGCCAGCAGTTGCTTACGCGGCTCCCGCTTCGGCACGATCCGGTACTGGATGTTGGGCCGGTCGAAACTGGCCACGAAGTGCCGGGCCTCGGTCAGGTTGAGCCGGGTGGCGATCTCGGACCGGGTGGCGCTGGTCGCGGTGGCCGTCAACGCGATGCGGGGCACCCCCGGCCAGCGTTCGTGCAGCATCGACAGGTTCAGGTAGTCCGGCCGGAAGTCGTGCCCCCACTGCGACACGCAGTGCGCCTCGTCGATGGCGAACAGGCTGATCCGGGCCCGGTCCAGCAGGCTCAGGGTGGCCCGGCTGGCCAACGCCTCCGGGGCCAGGTAGAGCAGGTCGATCTCCCCGGCCACGAACTCCGCCTCGACCAGCCGGCGGGTGTCCAGATCGAGGGTGGAGTTGAGGAAACCGGCCTTCACCCCGACCGCGGTCAACGCGTCCACCTGGTCCTGCATCAAGGCGATCAGCGGCGAGATCACCACCGCCACCCCGTCGCGGACCAGGGCCGGGATCTGGTAGCACAGCGACTTGCCGCCCCCGGTCGGCATCAGCACCAGGGCGTCCCCGCCGGCCACCACGTGGTCGATGACCTCGCGCTGGAAACCCCGGAAGGCGTCGTACCCGAAGACCCGCCGCAGCACCTCCAGCGCCGCTGTCACCTTTTCACCGGCGGGCGCGTCGCCGCTGGTCACCTCAGCGATGCTCAAGTCACTGGTGCTCATGTCGGCGGGAGAGGCCATCCGAGGATTCTATGAGCAGCTGCTCGCCGGGCCGCTACGCCGGTTCGATGGGCAGCCAGAGCTCGCAGGTCGCGGTGCTGAAATCGTTCGCCGGATCGGGCACCGCGACGATCTCCGGGCCAGGCCGCAGCCGCCACGGATTGAAGGGAAACCATTCGGCTGCGGCCGTGGTCCAGGCATTCTGAAGGGTCTGCGGATGCGGCCCCGCCGTCCGGATGACCACCCAAGTGCCGGCCGGGACCTCGATGATGTCGAGGCCGCCCGGGATCGGCGTGCTCGGGGACACGGCGACCCCATGCAGGTAGGTCAGCTCGCTGCCCTCGCCGTAGTCGGCGTCAAGGTCGTCGCTGACCGCGAGCAGGCCGCTCGGCTCAGCGTCGCCGAGTGCCTTCAAACGCAGGTGCTCCTCGGCCGGCAGCGCGGCGATGTGCTGCTGGATGTACGGGTTGATGCCTCGGTGGATCAGCGGAACGCGAGCAGCGTGCCCCACGAGCCGGAACGCGGGATGGTCGACGATGCGAGTATCCATGTGTTCGCTTCCTTCGACAGGTAGGCGGAACCTGAGCTGGGGGTGATCGACGGCGTACCGGTCGCGGCTGATCGTCGTTCCTCCGATCCGATCGTGCGGCAGCGCTGCTGCGACACACCCGATAGAAGCCGCGCGGGAAGTGTCGGGTGAGCGGGATCGATGTCGCCGCATGGTGGGGCCATGGATGACACAACATTGGTGTCCCGCTTTCTTCGCGAGGGCTTCGTCAAGTTGGCCGGTGCCGTCGCGCCGCGGGTGGCTGCGGACTGCGCGCGGCTGCTGTGGCGAGAGACGGGCTGCGACCCGGACGACCCAGCGACATGGAGACAGCCCGTGCACTGGGTGGAGGGCATGGCGCAGGGGCCGTTCGCCGCCGCACCCAATTCCCCGTTCCTCCATCACGCGTACGACCTGCTGGTCGGCGCGGGACGCTGGGAGCCGCGCTACTCCCTGGGCACGTTCCCGCTGCGCTTCCCGCACGAAGAGGAGCCGAACGACGCGGGCTGGCACATCGAGGGCAGCTATCTGCCGGAGGGCGAGAGTTGGTACTTCACGAATGTGCGTTCCCGTGGCCGGGCGCTGCTGATGCTGTTCCTGTTCAGCGAGGTCGGTGAGGAGGACGCCCCGACCCGGATCCGGGTTGGCTCACACCTCGACGTGCCGAGGGTGCTGGAGAAGTACGGGGAGAACGGGGCGAGCGGGCTGGAACTTGCGCCCGACCTGGTGGCGGAGTCCAGCCACCGGCCACTCGCCCTCGCCACCGGGTCCCCGGGCGACGTCTTTCTGTGCCATCCGTTCCTGGTGCACGCGGCGCAACCGCACCACGGGACACGGCCGCGCTTCATGGCCCAGCCGCCGCTGATGCCGGCCGCGCCGTACGAATTGGAGCGGGCCGACGGTGCCTACTCACCCGTGGAGATCGCGATCCGTCGGGGTCTTGGACAGGACACCCCCGATCTGGACGGGGTAGGCATCGACGACAATGCCGGGTAGGCGTGCCAGGCGTGGCATGGGTGATGTACGACGGAGGCGGGGACAAGGGTGGTTCTGCGGGTGAGTGGTCGCAACGCGCGCTTCCAGCAGTGGGAGGCTCTCCTGCATAATCGGACCAAGCGGCAACGTCGCGGCGAATTCCTCGTGCAGGGCGTGCGTCCGATTGCCATGGCCGTCGAACACGGTTGGCAGATCCGAGAGCTGCTGTACAACACAAGCGTTGCGCTGTCCGGCTGGGCACGCGACCTGCTGGAAACGGTCCGGGCCGAGAAGATCGCCGTCTCCCGTGAACTGATGCACGAGCTGGGAGGTAAGGCGGACGACGTACCAGAGTTGCTGGCCGTGGTCGCGCTGCCGGAGGACGACCTGTGCCGAATCCCGACCGGACCGACCATGCTCACGGTCGTGTTCGATCGGCCGACCAGCCCCGGCAACATCGGGACCCTCGTCCGGTCCGCAGACGCCTTCGGCGTCTCCGGCGTCATCATCACGGGCCACGCCGCCGACGTGTACGACCCGAAGGCAGTCCGGGCGAGCACCGGCTCGCTGTTCGCTCTGCCAGTGGTTCGAGTGCCCGCCCGTCAGGCCGTGCTGTCCTGGGGCGTCGACGTCCGTGCGGGCGGCATCGGCATGAGCGTCGTGGGAACCGATGAGCTGGGCGCGCTGGATGTCGCCGATTACGACTTCAGGCAACCAACGCTGATCGTGATCGGCAATGAGACCACCGGTCTCAGCTCCGGCTGGCGTGAGGCCTGCGACCAGGTTGTCCGGATCCCGATGTCCGGGGCAGCCAGCTCCCTGAACGCGGCGACCGCCGCGACCGTCGTGCTGTACGAATCGGCACGGCAGCGGACTGCTGCCGCCCGACGGTAGCGCACTGGTCGCCGCGAATCGCCTCAAGGCTCTCCACTGCTGCTGACCGGCTCAGGAAGGCACGGGGACGGGTTTGGCCCAGCGGGGGGTGCCGGTGGGGTCTACGTAGCAGAGGGCTACCAGCAGGTCGGCGGGGTCGGTGAGGGGGGCGGCGCCGGCCCCCATCCGGAACAGGGCCACCAGGTCGCCCTCGGCGACCGCCCGGGTGCTGACCGCGCCGAGGTTGTCCGGGGTACGCAGTGAGTCGCTCGACTCCGGACGGGAGACGGCACCGGCCAGGAAGTCGTACCGTCCGGCGAGGGTCTCGTACGAACCGGCCCAGTTGAACCCGGTGCTGCCGGTGGCGTCCCAGCCACCGGTCGGAGGCACCACCCGGGGTGGATCCAGCCGGTTGTCCAGCAGGATCACCTGATAGGTGCCGGGCTGGCCCGGGCCGGACCACCGCAACCGCAGCAGCACGGACTGATTCTCGGGGTCACCGACCGGGGCGGAGCCGTCGCGCCAGCCGTACACGGCGGCCAGGTCGGCCACCTGGTCCGGCTGCGGCAACATCGCCTCGACGGTGACGGTGACCGCCTCGGGGCTGGCGTTGTGCTCACGTTGGCGTTCCCGCGCATGGTCGATCGTGGCCAGTGCGGCGACGGTGACCGAGACCAGGGCCACCACCCAGCGCAGTCGCGCTCCGTGTCTGCCCATGGCCGGAGGATAACGCCGTAGCCGGCCGGGCGCCGTCAGTCAGCCGACACAGCGGCCGACCGGCGGGTCTGTCGGGGCATGCGGGCTGGCCGGGGAGGTCGGGGCGTCGCTGGCAAGGGTCCGGCGGACCGCACTAGAGTCGCTCTGACCATGCCCGGTCGGCCTGACCGGAGCGCCACAGCTTGGGGGTTGATGGGTGGGCGAGGCGCACACGAACGGTCATCACACCGGCGGTTCCGGGGAGGCGGAGACGGACACCACCCTGGTCGTGGTCACCGGACTGTCCGGCGGTGGGCGCAGCACGGTGGCCCGGGCTCTGGAGAACGTCGGCTTCTACGTCGTGGACAACCTTCCCCAGGCCCTGTTGCTGGAGATGGCCGAGCTGGCCGTCAAGGCCGGCGGGGCGGCCCGGCGTACCGCGATGGTGCTGGACGTCCGCTCCCGGGCCTTCTCCACGGACCTGGCCGAGGCGATCCGGGAGCTCAAGGAGCGGGGCTACGCCCCCCGGGTGGTCTTCGTCGACGCCGACGACGAGGTGTTGATCCGCCGGTTCGAGAGTGTGCGCCGTTCCCACCCCCTGCAGGGTGACGGGCGGCTGGCCGACGGCATCGCGGTCGAGCGGGGGCTGTTGGAGGAGGCCCGCGACCAGGCCGACGTGATCATCGACACCAGCCACCTGAACGTCAACCAACTGCGTCGGCGTATCGAGGAGCTGTTCGGTGGGGAGGACGCCCGCAAGCTGCGGGTGACGGTGATCTCCTTCGGCTTCAAGTACGGCCTGCCGCCGGACGCCGATTTCGTGCTGGATGCCCGGTTCCTGCCCAACCCGTACTGGGTGCCGGAACTTCGGGAGCACACCGGCCGGGAGGAGGCCGTCAGCGCGTACGTGCTGGGGCAGGAGGGGGCGGACGGTTTCGTCTCGGCGTACACCGATCTCGTCGGCGCCACCACGGCGGGCTTCGAGCGGGAGGGCAAGCGGTACCTGACCGTCGCGGTGGGCTGCACCGGCGGCAAGCACCGCAGTGTGGCCATCGCCGAGGAGCTGGCCGCCCGGTTGCGCCGTGCCGGCCTGGCCGCCAATGCGCAGCACCGGGACCTGGGGCGGGAATGACCATCCGGGTGGTGACCTTCGGGGGTGGGCACGGCCTGTCGGCCGCGCTGCGGGCCCTGCGCCGCTGCGCACCCGAGTTGGATCTGGACATCACCGCCGTGGTGACCGTCGGGGACGACGGTGGCTCCAGCGGGCGGTTACGCGCCGAGCGGGGTGGCCTGCCCCCCGGGGACCTGCGGCAGGCGCTGGTCGCGTTGGCCGGGGACCATCCGGCCACCCGCCGCAGCGCCGGGCTGTTCCAGCACCGGTTCGCCGCGGTGGCCGCCGACAGCGGCCGCCGGGACGCCCTGGCCGGTCATGCCGTCGGCAACCTGGTGCTCTGCGGGCTGATGGAGCTGCTGGGTGACCCGGTGGCCGCCCTGGAGCACGCCGGGGCGATGCTCGGCGCGGTCGGTAGGGTGCTGCCGATGTCCTGCCAGCCGGTCGACATCGAGGCGCAGGTACGCGGCACCGATCCGGACCGGCCGGACGAGGTACGCACCGTACGCGGCCAACACCAGGTGGCGGTGAGTACGGGCCGGGTGGAGTCCCTGCGGCTGACCCCGCAGGCCCCGGAGGCATGTCCGGAGGCGGTCGCCGCGACGGCTGCCGCCGACTGGCTGATCTTCGGGCCGGGCAGCTGGTACACCAGCGTCCTGCCGCACCTGCTGGTACCGCAGCTGGCCGCGGCCATCCTGGCCAGTCCCGCTCGTCGGCTGGTCACCCTGAACCTGGCCGCCGAGCAGGAGACCCTCGGGTTGTCCGTCGCCGACCACCTGGCGGCCCTGCGCTGGTACCTGCCGGAGTTGACGGTCGACTACGTGCTCGCCGACTCCAAGGCCGTCGGGGATCCGGCCCCGGTCTACCGTGCGGCAGAATCCCTGGGGGCCCGACTGGTCCTCGCTCCCGTCGCGGTCGACGACGGTACTCCCCGTCATGATCCGGCCGCACTGGCCGCCGCCCTGGTGCCCGTACTGGGCGCCGATCGTTAGACACGTACGTAATCTCCGGCGACACGCCGGAACCGGTCCGTGAGGGGACGCACAATGGCGATGACGGCTGCGGTCAAGGACGAGCTGAGTCGGGTCGACGTGCCCAAGCCCTGCTGCCGGCGGGCGGAGATGGCCGCGCTGCTGCGGTTCGCCGGTGGGCTGCACATCGTCTCCGGACGGGTGGTGGTGGAGGCGGAACTGGACACCGGCGCGGTGGCGCGTCGGCTGCGCCGGGAGGTCGCCGAGGTCTACGGCTACCCGAGTGAGATTCATGTGCTGGCCTCCGGTGGGCTGCGCAAGGGCAGCCACTTCATCGTCCGGGTGGTCAAGGACGGCGAGGCGCTGGCCCGGCAGACCGGCCTGCTGGACGTGCGGGGTCGGCCGGTGCGGGGACTGCCGCCGCACGTGGTGGCCGCCAACGTCTGCTGTGCGGTCTCCGCCTGGCGGGGGGCCTTCATGGCGCACGGTTCGCTGACCGAGCCGGGCCGCTCCAGCGCCCTGGAGATCACCTGCCCGGGGCCGGAGTCGGCCCTGGCCCTGGTCGGGGCGGCCCGCCGCATCGGCATCACCGCCAAGAACCGTGAGGTGCGCGGGGTGGACCGGGTGGTGGTCAAGGACGGCGACGCGATCGCCGCCCTGCTCACCCGCATAGGAGCCCACGCCAGCGTGCTGGCCTGGGAGGAACGTCGGGTACGCCGGGAGGTACGCGCCACCGCCAACCGGCTGGCGAACTTCGACGACGCCAACCTGCGCCGCTCGGCGCGGGCGGCCGTGGCCGCGGCGGCCCGGGTGACCCGGGCGCTGGAGATCCTCGCCGAGGATGCGCCGGAGCACCTGACCTCGGCCGGTCGGCTGCGGCTGGAGCACCGGCAGGCCTCGCTGGAGGAGTTGGGCGCCCTGGCCGACCCGCCGCTGACCAAGGACGCCATCGCCGGCCGGATCCGCCGGCTGCTGGCCCTGGCCGACAAGCGGGCCCGGGACCTGGGCATCCCGGATACCGAAGCGGCAGTCACGCCGGACATGCTCGTGGTCTGATAGGACGGTGGGTCGTCCGGCGGGCGGGTCGGTGTCGGGCCGACACGCGTCGTCGGCGCGGTGCGGTGTCCCGTGTGGTGTGGGGTGGACAACCACCCGACGCAGCGCGGCTCGACGCGCTCGGATAGGGTCGCTTGCGTACGGCAAGGGGGCCGGAACCGGTGCACCCGCCGTACCCACCGCCTCGGGCGGTCAGGTCCCTCGGACCGCGGCGGGGTGGCCGAGATGAATCGTCAACGGCCGGCTCCAACGGTCGGCGCACACCGCTTCGCCGGCCGAGGGTCTCCACGCCGGCGAACCAGAACGCGAGGAGATGGGACCTGTGACCATCCGGGTTGGCATCAACGGCTTCGGCCGCATCGGCCGTAACTTCTTCCGGGCAGTGCTGGCGTCCGGCGCTGACGTGGAGGTCGTTGCGGTCAACGACCTCACCGACAACGCCACGCTCGCCCACCTTGTCAAGTACGACAGCATCCTGGGCCGCCTGCCGCACGAGGTGAAGGCCACCGCCGACGAGATCACCATCGGTGGCAAGAGCATCAAGGCGTACGCCGAGAAGGACCCGGCGGCGCTGCCGTGGGGCGACCTCGGTGTGGACGTGGTGATCGAGTCCACCGGCTTCTTCACGGACGGCACCAAGGCCAAGGCGCACCTCGACGGTGGGGCCAAGAAGGTCATCATCTCGGCGCCGGCCAAGAACGAGGACGTCACCGTCGTGATGGGGGTCAACGAGGGCTCCTACGACCCGGCCAAGCACAACATCATCTCGAACGCCTCCTGCACCACCAACTGCCTGGCCCCGATGGCCAAGGTGCTGCACGACACCTTCGGCATCGAGGGTGGTCTGATGACCACCATCCACGCGTACACCCAGGACCAGAACCTCCAGGACGCGCCGCACAAGGACCTGCGTCGGGCCCGGGCCGCCGCGCTGAACATCGTGCCGACCTCGACCGGTGCGGCCAAGGCCATCGGCCTGGTGCTGCCGGACCTCAAGGGCAAGCTGGACGGGTACGCCCTGCGGGTGCCGATCCCCACCGGCTCGGCCACCGACCTCACCGTCACGGTCGGTCGGGCGACCACGGTGGACGAGGTCAACGCCGCGATCAAGGCCGCCGCCGAGGGCCCGCTGCGGGGCATCCTCACCTACAACGAGGACCCGATCGTCTCCGCCGACATCGTCACCGACCCGGCGTCGTGCATCTTCGACGCGCCGCTGACCAAGGTCATCGGCAACCAGGTCAAGGTCGTCGGCTGGTACGACAACGAGTGGGGCTACTCGAACCGCCTGGTCGACCTCGTCAAGCTGGTCGGTCAGTCGCTGTGAGTGCGAGGAGTGAGCTTGCGAGCCCCGCAGTCACGAACGGGAGGCTAGCTCTGTGAGCATCCGTACCCTCGACGACCTGCTCGCCGAGGGGGTGTCGGGTCGGCGCGTGCTGGTGCGCGCCGACCTGAACGTCCCGCTCGACAAGCAGACCGGTGCCATCACGGATGACGGTCGCATCCGCGCGGTCCTGCCCACCCTGGGTGCGCTCACCGAGGCCGGCGCCAAGGTGATCGTCTGCTCGCACCTGGGCCGGCCGAAGGGCAGCCCGGACCCGCAGTTCAGTCTCAGCCCGGTGGCCGGGCGGCTCGGCGAGCTGCTCGGTGCCCCGGTGCACTTCGCCACCGACACGGTCGGCGAGTCCGCCCAGGCGACCGTGGCGGCGC